>JAICSU010000309.1 GCA_025936735.1 Amnibacterium sp. | reverse complement strand
GCGCCGTCCCCGAGACGATCCGGCTCCGGGTCATCGACTGACCGCCGAGTCGGCGCGTCCACAGCGCTTCTTCGGTGCCGAGTCGGCGCGTCCACAGCGCTTCCGGGATGCCGAGTCGGCCCGTCCACAGCGCCTGAACCGGCCTGTGGAGAACCCGCCGGCGCCTCATCGCCTTCGCGCCATGCTGTGCCGTGCTCAGACAGCCGCCCTACACCGCCGGAGCCCTCCTCGGCCCGGACTGGCCGTTGCCGCTCCACCTTCCGTTCACGACGCGGACCGCGACGACGTACGGGATCTCGGCGAGGACGCTCGCCCGCTGTTGCGCGACGGCTACCTCCGGCGGGTGCTGAAGGGCGTCCTGGTCGCGGCCCACGTCGAGGACAGCCTGTCGCTGCGTGCCCGGGCGCTCGCGCTCGTGACGCCACCGGGCGCGGTCGTCACCGACTGGACGGCGGCATGGCTGCACACCGGGCTACTGCGGCCGGGCGACCACCTCGAGGTCCCACCCGTGTCGGTCTTCCTGCACGCCGGCGAGGGACGGCTACGCAACCCGCTCGTGGCGAGCGGCGAGCGCACCTTTCGTCGCGACGACCTGTGCACCGTCGACGGCCTCCGGACCACGACACCGGTCCGCACCGCCTGGGACATCGGCCGACTGGTGCACCGCGACCGAGCCATCGGTGCCCTGGACGGCCTGCTGCGCACCGGAGCGTTCACCCGCGCGGAGCTCGTCCGCGGCGTCGAGCGGTTTCGAGGACACCGCGGGGTCGTCCAGCTCCGCTCGCTGGCGCCGCTCGCAGACGGACGCTCCGAGTCCCCCGGCGAGTCACTGCTCCGGCTCCGCTGGCTGGACATCGGCAGCATCCCGGCGCCCGACCTGCAGGTCCCGATCCGCGGCGACGACGGCCGGGTCCGCTTCCGGCTGGACCTCGGCGTCCCGGAGCTTCGCTTCGCCGCAGAGTACGACGGACAGGCCCACCACACTGACGCGGACCGCGAGCACGACGAGGCCAGACGCGACTGGATCCGACGGGAGCGGGGGTGGGTCGTCGTCGTGATCCGCAAGGAGAACGTCTCCGGGGCGGCCGCGGACGTCGAGCGGCGACTCATCGAAGGCGTCCGGGAGGCGCGCCGCCGGTTGGGTCGGTTCCGTCCGGGCGCTGGGGACGCGCCGACTCGGCACCCCTGAGGCGCTGGGGACGCGCCGACTCGGCACCAAGGAGGCGCTGGGGACGCGCCGACTCGGCGGTCAGAGGTGGCGGCGGGACTGGACCATGCGGAACCGGGAGGCGACGTAGGCGGTGTCGGTGTAGGACGCGTTGGCGGCCGGGTTCGCGCCGGTGCCGTGGAAGTCGCTGAACGCCGCGGACTGGTTGACGAAGACGCCGCCGGTGAGGTTCTCCGACAGCGCGACGCCGGCGTCGAGCGCGGCCGACCGCATGGCGGCGAGGACGTCCGGAGAGGTGGTGTAGACCGACGCGGTCATGGCGCCGTGCGCCAGCACCGTGCTGCGGAACAGGTCGACCGACTGCCCGGTGCCGGACGTCTCGATGAGGTAGGCGACCGGGCCGAAGCACTCCGAGGAGTACACCTCGGCGTCGCCGGCGGACAGGCCGACCAGCGTCGGCGTGCGCACGACGGCCCCCTCGAACGCGGGGTGCCGGACGGCCCGCGACTCCACGAGGACCCGGCCCCGCGCTCCGGCCCCCTCCAGCCTCGCGAGCACACCGTCGTTGACGATCCCGCCGAGGAGCTCGACGGCGCGGGCGTCGTCCCCGAGCAGCGCGTCGAGTGCCGACCCGACGCCGGCCGCGACCTGGGCGACGGACCGG
>JAICSU010000091.1 GCA_025936735.1 Amnibacterium sp. | reverse complement strand
TCGCGGGGAACGAACCCAGCCAGCCGGTGACGTTGCCGACCGCCCTGGTCAGACTCGTGCTCTTGTCGTCGGGCTGGGTCTTCATCGCGATATCGCCTTTCCGCTCTGGGGTAATGGCGCGACCGATGCTGGGGATGCGAATATCGATTTTGCCGAGCAAGCGAATAATGCCGCTACTGCAGTATGACGCCAGCCCCAGAACAGGGACTAAAGGTCATTGCTGCGAAATCGTCCGGGGAGCGAGCGTCACTCGGCGCGTTCGCCGAAGCCGAGGGGTTCCCGCGTGAAGCGGTAGGTCGCCCAGTGCAGCAGGCGGATGGAGCCGTCCTCGCGTCGTTCGACCGTGAGCCGTTCGCCCCGTTCCCGTCCGGAGACGGTCCGGAAGGCGTCCGCTCCCGTCTGCTCGAACACGGACGGCGGGATCGAGGGATCCGCCCCGCCGACGACGGCCTCGAGCCGGCCCTCGCGGACCCGGAACACGAACGCAGAACCTTCCGAGAACCAGACGCCGAGGAGCGGCACCAGCTCGCTGGGGACGGCGGTTCCCGGCGTCCAGGGGTCGAGCGGGGCGGGGTCGTTGGCCGCGACGTGCTCGCCGAGGCCGATCGCCGTGCCCTCCGGGTCCTTCGCGACGCTGTTGTTCATCAGGACGACGGCCGTGAGGCCCGACGCCCGATCGGAGTAGGCGCCGGTGATGCCTCCCGGTGCGCCGCCCGTGTGGCCGAACCAGGTGCGGTCGCCGCGTCGCACGATCGCGAAGCCCAGTCCCTGGGCGCCGGAGAAGCGGTCGTCCCGCACCGCGTGCGGCTCCAGCATCTCGGTGACGGTGTCCTTCCGAAGGATCGACTCGTCCGGGTCGAGCAGGAAGGCGTGCCACCTCACGAGGTCGGCCACGGTGCTGGCGAGGCCCCCGGCGGCCGCCAGGATGCCGGAGAAGAGCACCGGCTCGTCGATCGGCACGTCCGTGAACGGCGGGACGTAGTAGAGGCCGGCCCGAGGCGCGCGGAGCTCCGTCGTGGTGCGGTGGAGGCCGATCGGCTCGAGCAGCCGGGACTTCAGGCTCTCTGCCCACGGCCGTCCGTCGAGGTGGGCGACGATCTCGCCGAGCACGAGGTAGCCGAGGTTGCTGTAGTGCCAGGCGGTGTGGGGCTCGAGCACGCGCTCCCTCGCGTTCCAGTCCGCGACGAAGCGCTCCGCCGGCGGCACGTCCAGCGAGTCCCAGAACGCCGGGTCGACCGGCTCCCGCTGCATCCCGCTCGCGTGGGCGAGCAGCTGCCGCACGGTCACGCCCGGATGCTCGCTCCCCGGCAGCAGGTCGTCCACCTGGTCGTCGAGGCGGAGCCGCCCCTCGTCGCGCAGCTGCATCACCATCGCGGCGGTGAACGTCTTCGTGTTGCTCGCGATCAGGAACTGGGTGTCGACGCCGAGCGGGACGGACGGGTCGGTCAGGTCGGCGGTGCCGATGGCCGCGGACCAGAGCAGCTCGCCACGGTGCGCGACGCCGGCGACGAACGCAGGAGTCCGGCTCGCGCGCTGCGCGTCGATCGCGAGCCGGTCCAGTGCTCGTCGGGTGGTGTCCAACAGCTCGTAGCCCATGCCTCCGATGGTAGGAGCGGGCATCCCGGCCTATCGTCGCTCGCATGTGCAGGAACATCCGCTGCCTCCACAACTTCGAGCCGGCGACGACCGACGCCGAGGTGCGGGAGGCCGCTCTCCAGTTCGTCCGCAAGGTGAGCGGGTCGACGCGCCCCTCCCGCGCGAACGCCGCCGCGTTCGAGCAGGCGATCGACGAGATCGCCGAGGCGACCCGGCGGATGCTCGACCAGCTGGTCACCAACGCGCCGCCGAAGAGCCGGGAGGTCGAGGCGGTCAAGGGGCGGCAGCGGCACGAGAAGCGGATGGAGCGCGAGGTCAGGATCCGCACGGCTTCGGTCTGACGGGCGGCCGACCGCGTGGAGTACTCGTGGGCCGCGTACAGCGGGAGCGGCGCGCTGATCCTGTTCCTCGTCCTTGCGCTGGTCACCGCCGTTCTCGCGGTGGTGGCGGCGCGCCTGCGCGTCCCGACTCCCGGCCCGAGGGCGAGCGGCGGCACGGTCGCATTCCTCGTGGTCGCGTGGCTGCTGGCGATCGTCACGTTCCTCGTGGACGAGGTGGTCTACGCGCTGCAGGCCCACCAGGTGCACCTCACGCTCCCGTCCCCGCCGAACCACGTGACCCCGGTGACGCTGGTGAGCGCGGGGCTGTCGTTCGTGGTCGTCGCCGTGCTGACGCCGGCGCGGCTGCGGACGCGCCTGAGCAACGGGTTCCTCTGCGCGTGCGCGGGGCCGATGGTGTTCGAGCTGCCGTTCGATCTCATCGTTCTGGCCCGCACGACCGCGATCCCGCCGGCCCCGGGGCTGTACGTGGCCCTGTTCTTCCTGCCGCTGCTCGCGATCGAGGTGCTGACCCTCGCGCTCGCCGCCACACGCGCCGGCGCACGGATCACCCGCTGGACCTTCCTCTGGCTCGCGGCGATGTTCGCGGTCTTCGCGGTGTGGGCGCTGATCGGTTTCGAGTACCCGTGGGGAGGGCTGCCGCTGACGATGAACATCGTGTCGAAGATCCTCGCGTTCGCGGTGGCGCTCAGCCTCTTCGTCCGTCGCGACGACATCGAGGCGGCGAGAAGCCGCGGCTGAGCGGGTCGGACGGACGTCGTGCCGCGCAAGGCCGTCGGCGGCCGAGCGGTGCTGCCCTCCCGCGACGGGGGCGCGGCTGCTAGCCTTCGCGCGATCGTGATCCGACGGCGGGAGGTGAGACCCATGAACGACGCAGCAGTGGGTGCTCCCCCGCAGTCCACGATCTCGCGACTGAAGTAGTCGCTTCCGGGAGCGCCGAACAGGCACATCGCGAAAGGCGACTCCCATGAACAGCACACCTCCTTCTCCTCCCGCCCCCTCCAGGCAGCGCGCCCTCGTGCTCGCCGGAGCCGGAGCGGCGGGCAACGCGTGGGAGCTCGGCCTCATCGCCGGGCTGGCCGACGCCGGGGTCGATCCCACCGAGGCCGAGCTCGTCATCGGCACGTCGGCCGGGTCCACCGTCGCCGCCCAGATCACCAGCGGGACGCGGCCGGCGGACCTCTACGCCGCCATCCTCGCCGAGGTCCCGCGTCCGCCGGCCGCCGGATCGGACCGGGGACGCACGAGGAACCCCTCGAGCGTGGACTACCTGGACTGGTCGAACGGGATCATCCGCTCCGCCGCGGATGCGGCCGACATGCGCCGCAGGATGGGTGCCGCGGCGATCGAGAGGGAGGCGGCCGACGGCTCCGGCACGGCGCGCTGGCGCGAGATCGTCGCAGCCCGGCTGCCCCGCCCCACCTGGCCCGACCGGCCCGTGCTCATCGCCGCCGTCGACGCCGAGACCGGCGAGCCCGTGGTGTTCGACCGCCACAGCGGGATCGACCTGGTCGACGCGGTCGCGGCGAGCACCAGCAACGGGTTCGGCGGCGCCTACCGCATCGGCGAGCGCCGGTACATCAACGGCGGCTACCGACGCAGCGAGAACGCGGATCTGGCGGCGGGCTACGGACGCGTGCTCGTGCTGTCGCCGTTCAGCGGGGCGTCCCGGATGCCGGCGGCCTGGCGCATGGACCTCGCCAGCCAGGTCGCCGAGCTGCGGGCAGGCGGCAGCCGGGTCGAGACCGTCTTCCCGGACGCCGCTGCGGGCGACGTGTTCAACGCGAACGCGATGGATCCCGCCACCCGGGTTCAGGCGGCCCGCGGTGGCTACGACCAGGGCCGGGTCCTGGCGGAGTCGCTCGCCGGGTTCTGGAGCTGACCCGGGTGCGTCAGGTGCGGAGGGAGGCGAGCTCCCGGGCCGCGAGGTTGGGCCGGTAGTCGAGCTCGGCGACGGCGGCCTCGACGCGTGCCCGCGTCGTCGGCGACACCGGCACGGCGCCGGAGATGACGTTGGACACCGTCTTCAGGGACACTCCGGCGCGGGCGGCGACGTCGATCAGCCGCGCCGGCCTGCGCTCGCCCTGCCTGGGGAGCAGCTCGTCGGATGCGAGCGGGTCGCCGTTCCGCGCCCGCATCTTGACGTAGTTGCCGCACCACGACATCGAGCACCATCGGCCCGACCGGTTGCGGGACGCGTCCCAGTACGCCCAGCGGCAGGACTCCCGGGCGCACGCCTTCAGCCGGCGCCAGCTGCCGGCCGAGCGCAGGCCGTCCACGGCCGCGAGGATGTGGGCGACGGCCGCCGCGCCTCCGCTGCCACCGCTGTCCACACGGAGCTCGCCGTGCTCGTCGAGCCGCATCCGCAACGGCACCCGCGTGAGCGCGTCGTCGAGGTCCGATGCCGCCGCGGGCAGGGGTTCGTGGCCCGCGTGCTGCAGCAGCACGGAGCGCAGCCCCTCCCTGACGCGACGGGCGAGGAGCAGGTCGTCCTCGCTCAGTCCGCTGACGCGGAGCCCCGCGTGCTCCTCGAACCAGCGGGCGAGGTCGTCCGGGGTCGCCAAGGTGTCGACGTCCTCCTGCCACTCGACCGTGTTGACGAAATCCAGGACCAGCACGGCGGCGGCGGGAGCGCCGCCCTCGGAAGCACGAGTGACCATGACACCAGCGTATGAGGATGACCGGTGTCAGGCCATCCCTCGCCACTCCGAGCGGAGCAGCCCCATCAGCACGATGTCCTCGTAGGTGCCGCGCACCCACGCGTGCTGCCGCTGACGTCCCTCGTGCACGAACCCCGCCTTCTCGTAGGCGCGGATCGCCGCGAGGTTCGATGCGATGGCCTGCAGGTGGAGCCGGCGCAGGTTGCGGCGCACGAACGCGAACTCGACCAGCTGCGCGATCGCCGCCGGCCCGATGCCCTGCCCGCGGGCCTCCAGCACCAGGGCGATGCCGACCTCCGCGTGACGCGCGAGCTCGTCCGACCCGAACAGGGAGACGCTGCCGACGGCGACGCCGTCCGCGTCGATCACGAAGCGCACGTCACCCGTCGACTCGTGGGCGAGGCGCGCTTCGTACTCCGCGCGGGTCAGCGGCGCGGGCGCGGAGGGGTTGCGCTCCTCCCAGGTCCCGAGGTCGGCGGCGATGCGGAAGAGCACGTCGAGGTCGGCCTCGGTTCGGGCCCGGAGGGTCACGGACGGCGGATGGGACACGGCGGCACGCTACCGGCAGCGAGCGACGAGAACAGACCCTTGTGATCCCGCTTGTTTTTTGCAAGTGTGGGCGGCGTCTCGATGGCGACGATGAGAGGGAGATCAACGTGACCGCGATGTTCGTCAACCTGCCGGTGACCGACCTGGAGCGCGCGAAGGCGTTCTACACGGCGGTCGGCTTCACCATCAACCCGCTCTTCACCGACCACAACGCGGCCTGCGTGGTGGTCGAGGAGGACCACAGCTACTTCATGATCCTGGTCCGGGAGTTCTTCCAGACGATGACCGACCTCCCGATCGGCGACCCCGCCGTGAGCCCCGCATCGGCGACCGCGATCTTCCTCGACAGCCGGGAGGCGGTCGACGCCGCGGTGGCCGCCGGCGTCGCCGCGGGCGGCGCGACGGTCGGGGAGCCGCAGGACTTCGGATTCATGTACCAGCGCGGGCTCACCGATCCGGACGGCAACGTCGTGGACTTCGGCTGGATGGACCCCGTCGCCGCCCAGCAGGGCCCCGAGGCGTTCATGAACCAGCAGGCCTGAGGTCGATGGCCGCCCGAGAGTACGGGCAGTACTCCGGCATCACCCGGGCGATGGAGCTGGTGGGCGAGCGCTGGGCACTGCTCATCGTCCGCGACCTGCTCGTCGGGCCGCGCCGCTACGTGGAGCTCGCCGCGGGGCTCCCCCGCATCCCGAGCAACATCCTGGCGGCGCGGCTCAAGGAGCTGCAGGCCGCGGGTGTCATCCGGCGGGCGCCGCGGTCCCGCGTGATCGTCTACGAGCTGACGCCCTACGGCCGCGAGCTCGAGCCCGTCGTGCTCGCGCTCGGCGCCTGGGGCTTCAAGGCGATGGGCGACGCGCGGGAGGAGCAGGTCATCACCCCCGAGTCCATGACCATGGATCTGCGCAGCGCGTTCCGGCCGGACGTCGCGGCCGCGCTGCCGGCGACCGCGTACGCGGGGCGGTTCGGAGCCGCCGAGCTGCTCATCCGGGTCGACGGGGTCGCCCTCGACGTGAGCCGCGGCGAGGGCCCTGCCGACCTGGCCTTCGCGACCGGCCCTGGCATCCGCAGGCTCATCTCCGGCGAGCTCGCCCCCGACCGGGCGATCGCGACCGGCGTCGTCGAGGTGGTGCACGGACACGGGGGCCTGCTCGAGCGGTTCGCGAGCACCTTCCACCTCGCCGCCTGACGAGCAGGAGTCAGAGCTTGACGACCGTGAGGAGCAGGACCGAGTCCTCGAGCGCCTCGATGCTGTGCACGCCGGGCGGCATGACGATGAGGTCGCCGTTCCAGCCGGACCAGGAGTCGTCGCCCGCCCGCAGCACGATCCGGCCGCTCAGGACCTGCACGGTGGCCTCGCCCGGGTTCTCGTGGTCGGCCAGCGATCGACCGGCGCGGAGCGCGATCACGGTCTGCCGGAGCCGATGCTCGTGACCGCCGTAGATGGTCTTCGCACCCCGTCCGCTCGCGGCCCGGGAGGCGGCGTCGAGCTCGGTCCTGGCGAGGGCCGTGAGCGAGGTCTTCTGCATGGTGTCTCCTCCGTCGCGCTCACCCGAACCTAGCCGCGGCATCCAGCGGGCTGGAGGAGAATCCCGCGCATGAGCGCCCCCGCCTCGCGACTGCCGCGATGACGCGCGCTTCCCTCGATGCCCCGGCCGCCGGTGGGGCCGGCCAGGAGCGAGCGGAGCCGCTGCCCCGGGGCCGGGTGGGCTCCTGGCTCGCGACCATGGACCCCGGCTACTTCGCGGCCGTCATGGCGACCGGGATCGTGGGCATCAGCGCCGGCCTGGCCGGGTGGCCGCTCCTCGCCGCCGCCCTGCTCTGGTGCACGGTGGTCCTCTTCGTCGTGCTCCTCGGCGCCTACGTCGCCCGCGCCGTGCGGTTCCCCCGCCGGTTCTCCTCGTCGCTGCGGGATCCGTCGACGGCGATCGCCTACTTCACCCTCGTGGCGGGGACGAACGTGCTCGCCTCCGCGCTGCTGCCCTACCGGCTCGGGGGCCTGGAGCTCGTCCTCGGCATCGCCGCCGCCGCGCTCTGGCTCGTCCTCACCTACGGGCTGCTCTGCTCGATCGTCCTCGCCGGGAACCGGCCGCCGCTCCGCGACATCAACGGGCTCTGGCTGGTCTGGGTCGTCGGCACGCAGTCGGTGTCGGTCCTCGCGACCGGTCTCGCCCACCATCTGCCGTGGCCGGACGCGGATCGCGCGCTCGGCGTGGTGGGCCTGCTCGTCTGGGGCGTCGGGATCGTGCTCTACCTCGTCCTCGTGGTCATCATCGTCCTCCGGCTGCTGCTGATCGAGACGACGCCCGCCGAGATGGGGCCCGCCTACTGGATCCTCATGGGCGCGACCGCGATCAGCGTGCTCGCCGCGGCCGGCATCCTCGCGCTCGGCCGCGCGGCTCCCGTTCCGCTGCTCCCGGAGATGCGGTCATTCGTCGTCGGCTTCGCGGTGGTGCTCTGGGCGTTCGGCACCTGGTTCATCCCGATGCTCGTGCTCTTCGGCCTCTGGCGGTACCTCGTCCGCCGCTACCCGTGGACCTACGACCCGAAGCTCTGGGGCGCCGTCTTCCCGCTCGGGATGTACGCCGTCGCGTCCACCGAGCTCGGCCGGGAGATCGCCTTCGGCTTCCTACCCGCCCTCGCCGCCGTGTGGGTCTGGGTCGGTGTCGCCGGATGGTGCGCGGTCCTCGCGCTCATGGTCGCGGCCGTGGTGGAGGGGCTGCGTCAGGCCCGGGACAGGACGAGCGAGACGTTGTGACCGCCGAAGCCGAACGCGTTCACCATCGCGAGGGTCGCCTCGGAGGGCCGTGCGCCGCCGGCGACGACGTCGACCTCGAGCTCCGGATCCGGTGTCTCGAAGTTCGCGGTCGGGGGGATGCGGCCCTCCTCCAACGCGCGCACGGTGGCGAGCGCACCGAGGGCGCCGGATGCCCCCAGGAGGTGACCGGTCATCGACTTCGTCGCGGTCACCGCCGCATGGCTCCCGACGGCGTCGCGGATGGCGCGGCTCTCGTTCAGGTCGCCCAGGGGCGTGGAGGTGGCGTGCGCGTGCACGAATCCCACGTCCCGGCCGGACCGCCCCGCGGAGGCGAGCGCGAGACGCATGGTGCGGGCCTGGTTGTCGGGGTCCGCGGCGACGATGTCGTAGGCGTCTGAGGTCACCGCCGCACCCTCGAGCCAGGCGTGCACGGTCGCCCCCCGCTGCCGGGCCGTCTCCTCACGCTCGAGCACGAGCACCGCCGCTCCTTCGCCGAGCACGAACCCGTCCCGGTCCCGGTCGAAGGGCCGGGACGCGCGAGCCGGGTCGTCCTCGCGTCGGGATAGCGCGCGCGTCTGGGCGAGCGCGCTGAGCGTCAGCGGGGTGACGCACGCCTCGGTGCCGCCGGCGACGACCACGTCGGCGGTGCCCGCGAGGATCATCTCCCGGGCGTTCAGGATCGCCTCCGAGCCGGAGGCGCAGGCGCTGACGGGCGCCCTCGCCCCGGCGCGGGCGCCGAGGGCCATGGACAGCCAGGCGGCTGCGCCGTTCGCCATCATCATCGTCACGGTGTGCGGTGAGACCCGACGCGGTCCGCCCTCCTCCAGGCGGTGCTGCTGCTCGATGGTGGTCCAGAGGCCGCCGATCGCGCTGCCGATCACGACCGCGGTGCGGTCGGGGTCGCTGCCGGCGGCGTGCGCCATCGCCCACGCCTCGCGGCCCGCCACCATCGCCAGCTGCTCGGCGCGGTCGAGCCGCCGCTGCTCGCGCACGGGCAGGAGGTCCGCGACGGATGGAGCCGCGCCCGCGATCCGGACCGGCAGGTCGGCCGCCCAGTCCTCCTCGAGGCGCCGCACGCCGGACTCCCCGGCGACCATGCGCCGCCACGTCTCGTCCGCATCCACCCCGAGCGGGGTGACGGCGCCCCACCCCGTGACGGCGATCCGCGTGCTGCCGGTCATCCCCTCGATCCTGGCACGCCTGAGCAGGTGGGGCGGCGCCGGTATCGTGAAGCGGCCCCACCCGGGCCGGGGAAGGGGAGTCGGGGTGCGGGCCGTCGTCGTGGAACGACTCGAGGGGCCGGGAGCGGCGCGGCTGGTGACGGTGCCGGAGCCGGTCGGCGCCCACGAGCGCGCCGGCGGGCGGCGCGTGCTCGTCGACGTGCACGCCGCGGGCCTCTCCCCGATCGACGTGCTGCAGAGCCGCGGCCGCTACCAGTACGGCACCCCTGCGCCCTACGTCACCGGCAGCGAGGTGGCCGGCCTGGTCGCCGAGGCGGACGAGGGAAGCGGCTTCGCGGTCGGCGACCGCGTCGCGGGCATCGTGTTCTGGGGCGGCCTCGCGGAGCGGGCGCTGGTCGCGCCGGACTACACCGTCCACCTGCCCGACACCGTGCCGTTCGACGTCGGCGCCGCCCTCTACCTGAACCACTCGACCGCCTGGTACGCCCTGGAACGAGCCCGGGTGCGGCCGGGCGACACCGTGCTCATCCACGGTGCGTCAGGCGGCGTCGGCACCGCGCTGCTCGATCTCGCCCCGGTCTTCGGCGTCCACACCATCGCCGTGGTGTCGTCCGAGGCGAAGGCCCGGGTCGCCGGATCCCTCGGAGCGACCCACGTCGTCCGCGCCGACGGCCCGTGGCTCGATCGGGTGCGGACGCTCACGGGCGGCCGCGGAGTCGAGGCCGTGCTCGACCCGGTCGGTGGCGACCGCTTCACCGACTCCCTCCGGTCGCTCCGGGTGGGCGGCACGCTCGTGGTCATCGGGTTCATCGGCGGCTCGATCCCGGAGCTGCGGGTCAACCGCCTGCTGCTGCGCAACCTCACCGTCACCGGGATCTCGATGGACACGATGGACGCCGAGTACCCGGGCACGCTGCGCCGGGTCCGGGACGCCATCGAGGGGCTGCTCGCCGAGGGTCGCATCCACCCGCTCGTGGCCGAGCGCTACCCGCTGAACCGGGGCCCGGAGGCCCTCGCCCGCCTGGACGGCCGCGAGGTCGTGGGCAAGGTCGTCGTCCAGGTCCGGTAGGCCGCCGCGGCTAGCCCGCGGCCTCCGCCCGCAGCTTCGCGGCGATGTCGTCGCGGAGGACGTTCTTGCGCACCTTGCCCACCGCCGTCATCGGCAGGGCCTCGATCAGCTCGAGGCGCTCCGGCAGCTTCTGGACCGCGATCTCCTTGGCCCGCAGGAAGTCCGTGAGCTCC
>JAICSU010000261.1 GCA_025936735.1 Amnibacterium sp. | reverse complement strand
GAAGGCGAAAGTGTCGGCCTCGTGGGCGAGTCCGGGTCGGGCAAGACCACGCTCGCGCGCTGCATGGTCGGGCTCGAGACCCCGACATCGGGGACGATCCTCGTCGACGGCCTTCACGCCGTGCTCGGTCTTCGTGCCCTGCACCCGGAACGGGGCACCGACGATCGTGCCGATCGTGTGGCGCGGGTTCAGGGAGGAGTACGGGTCCTGGAAGATCATCTGGATCTCCCGGCGGAGCGGACGCATCGCGCCGGGCTTCAGGTCCGAGATCTCCTTGCCGGCGTACTTGATCGATCCGCTCGTGGGATCGAGGAGCTTCGCCACCACCCGGCCGGTCGTGGACTTGCCGCAGCCCGATTCGCCGACGAGACCGAGGGTCTCGCGCTCGTGCAGGACGAACGAGACGCCGTCGACGGCCTTGACCGGGTTGGAGCGCCGGCCGAACAGGCCTGCACCCCGCCCGGGGAAGTACTTGCGGACGTCGCTCACCTCGAGCAGAGGGGCGCCGATCGTCGAGCTGCCGGCCGTGGTCTCGACCGCGGGTGTGGTGGTCATCGCTTCTTCCTCGCCGACTACAGCTTCGGCTTGATCTCGAGCTCGAACAGGCGCCGGCGCTCTTCGGGTTCGATGTGGCACCGGACCTCGTGGCCCGGCGTGGTCGGCAGCAGCTCCGGGTGCTCCGTGAAGCAGCGCCTGCCCTCGACGTGGTCGGTGTACCGGCAGCGGGTGTTGAACACGCAGCCCTTCGGGACGTTGATCAGCGACGGCGGCTGACCCGGGATCGGCAGCAGGCGCGTCTGACGCACGCGGTCCATCCGGGGCATCGAGCCGAGCAGACCCCAGGTGTAGGGCATCTCCGGGCGGGCGAACAGCTCGTCGACCGGTCCCTTCTCCACGCACTGGCCGCCGTACATGACGACGACGGAGTCGCAGGTCTCGGCGACGACGCCGAGGTCGTGCGTGATGAGGATCACCGCGGAGTTCAGCTCGGTGCGGAGGTCCTTGATCAGCTCGAGGATCTGCGCCTGCACCGTGACGTCGAGCGCGGTCGTGGGCTCGTCGGCGATGAGCAGCTTCGGCTCGCAGATGAGCGCCATCGCGATCATCGCGCGCTGCCGCATCCCCCCGGAGAACTGGTGCGGGTAGTCGTCGTAGCGGCTCGAGGCGTTCGGGATGCCCACCTTCTCGAGCATCTCCACGCTCCGCTTGCGGGCGTCGCGCGCGGAGACCTTGTTGTGCACCCGGTAGGCCTCGCTGATCTG
Organism: Amnibacterium sp.; assembly: GCA_025936735.1. GTDB lineage: Bacteria > Actinomycetota > Actinomycetes > Actinomycetales > Microbacteriaceae > Amnibacterium. Next base: position 1,577 of record JAICSU010000261.1, on the reverse strand, counting down.
GTCCCCGATCGTGTAGAAGGGGTGCAGGCTCGACAGCGGGTCCTGGAAGATCATGCCGAGCTCGGCGCCGCGCAGCTGCTGCATCTCCTCCTCGGAGGCGCGGACGATCTCCTCGCCCCCGAGCCAGATCTCGCCGGTCACGCGCGCCTTCGACCCCTTGTGGAGGCCGAGGATCGCCTGGCTCGTCACGGACTTGCCGGATCCGGACTCCCCGACGATGCCGAGGATCTCGCCGCGATCGACCTCGAAGGAGACCCCGTCGACGCTCTTGACCACGCCGTCGTCGGTGGGGAAGTGCACCCGCAGGTCCTCGACCGAGAGGAAGGGTCCCCCCGGGCGGGCGCCGGCGGATCGGGGTGCGGACGCGACGGAGGTCATGCGGTGCCCTTCGGGTGGAGCGGGGTCGGGGTCACAGCGCGACCCGCGGGTCGATGAACGCGTAGATGACGTCGACCACGAAGTTCGCGAACACGAGCGCCACCGCGGCGACCACGGTGACGCCGAGGATCACGGGCAGGTCCTGCTGGCTGATCGACTGGATGGAGAGGTAGCCAAGGCCGCGCAGGTTGAACACCGTCTCGGTGATCACCGTCGACCCGATCAGGGTTCCGACGTCGATGCCGAAGATCGTGACGATCGGGGTCAGCGCGGCCCGCAGGCCGTGCTTGATCACCACGGTGCGCCGCGGCAGCCCCTTCGCCCGCGCCGTCCTGATGTAGTCCTCGCTCATCGTCTCGAGCATGTTGGCCCGGGTGAGCCGGGCGTAGAGGGCGGCGAAGAGGAAGGCGAGCGAGATCCACGGCAGGATCATGCTCTTCAGCCACTGCAGCGGGTCCTGGGTGATCGAGGCGTAGGACACGTCGGGCAGCCAGCCGAGGGTGTACTCGAACAGCAGCAGCAGGATCGGGCCGGTGAAGAAGATCGGCAGCGACACGGCGGCGAGCGAGCCGCCCATGCCGACGCGGTCGATGAACGATCGCGGCTTCAGCGCCGAGACCGTGCCGACGAGCACGCCGCCGGTGAGCCAGAGGATCGCCGCGCCGATGCAGAGGCTGAGGCTGACGGGCGCGGCGCGGAGCAGGAGCGTACCGACCAGGTCGTTCTGGCGGAACGAGTAGCCGAAGCAGGGCGCCGGGCAGGGGATGGGGGTGCTCACGCCGTCGGTGATGGTCTGCCCGAAGAGGATGCCGGACAGGTAGTGCCAGTACTGGGCGTAGAGCGGGAGATCGAAGCCGAACCGGTGGGTGAGCGCCTTCAGCTGAGGCGACCCGGGCGGGAACGGCACCTTGCCGGTGTAGAAGTACACCGGGTTGGTGTGGGACAGCAGCGGCACGGCCTGGAAGATCAGGAACGTCACCACGCTGACGATCCAGACGACGACGATGGCGCCGGCGAGCCGGACGGCGATGAAGCGGATCATGGGTCACTCGGACCGGTGGCCGACCGGGCGCACTGCCCCGCCGGCCACCGCCCATGCATACTTCCTTGACGAAAGTCGGACAACGGATGCGGAACTAGCACACCCGCACACCACACCGATGTTGACGAAGTCGTAGATTCCGAAAGCGAGGGGGAAG
>JAICSU010000202.1 GCA_025936735.1 Amnibacterium sp. | reverse complement strand
CGCTTCCCGCGGAGGTCGAGGTGCTCGTCGCCGACGTGCGCGACGGCTCGGCCGTCGACGAGGCGCTGGGCCGGCGCGAGTTCGACGCCGTCGCCCAGTTCGTCGCGTTCACCCCCGACCACGTGCGGCCCGACGTCGACCGCTTCGCGGGCCGCACGGGCCAGTACGTGTTCATCTCGAGCGCCTCCGCCTACCAGAAGCCGCCGCTGTCGGTGCCGGTGACGGAGTCGACGCCCCTGAAGAACCCCTTCTGGCAGTACTCGCGGGACAAGATCGCCTGCGAGGACCTGCTCGTCGGGGCCTACCGGGACGCGGACTTCCCCGCCGTCATCGTTCGGCCCTCGCACACGTACGACGACACGGCGCTGCCGACCCTCGGCGGCTGGACCGACATCGCGCGGATGCGGGCGGGCAAGCCCGTCGTGGTGCACGGCGACGGCACCACCCAGTGGACGCTGACCCACTCCGACGACTTCGCGGTCGGCTTCGTCGGCCTGCTCGGGCGCCCGGAGACGCTCGGCAACGCCTACACGATCACCGGCGAGTCCGTGCCCACCTGGGACCAGGTCTACACGTGGCTCGGCCGGGCCGCCGGGGCGGAGCCGGAGCTCGTGCACGTCGCCTCGGCGACGATCGCCGCCGCCCTCCCCGACAAGGGGCCGGGGCTCGTGGGGGACAAGGCGTACTCGATGCTGTTCGACACTACGAAGCTGCGGCGGCTCGTGCCGGAGTTCACCACGACGATCCCGTACGCCGTCGGTGCCCGTCGCTCGATCGCCTGGTACGACGCGCATCCCGACGCGCAGCAGGTGGACGCGGACCTCGACGCCGCCTTCGACCGCCTGGTGGCCGCCGCGCGCTGACGCCCGGATGCGCTCCGCGCCGTCCATGTTGATTCGTCTGCATTTCGATCTGTACATCTGTGGGATGAGCGAGTACCCTCACAGAAACACAGATGGCCGGCACCGATGCCGGCTCGGAGGCGCAGATGTACGCGACGGAGCGGCACTCACGGATCCTTGAGGAGCTCGACGCGAGCGGTCGCGTCTCGGTCGCCGGGCTGTCGCGCGTCCTCGACGTCACGGGCGAGACCATCCGGCGCGACCTCGACGCCCTCGAGGCCGCCGGTGCCCTCCGCCGGGTGCACGGCGGCGCGGTCCGGCGCGGCAGCGCGGTCGAGCTCGGGCTGCCCGAGCGTCAGCAGCGCAACAGCGGCGCCAAGCGGGCCATCGCCCGCGCCGCGCTCGCCCTCATCCCGACCACCGTCCCCGCCTCGATCGCGCTCGACGCCGGATCCACCACCGGCGAGCTCGCGGAGCTGCTCGCCGGCTGGCGGCCGCGCTCCGGCGACGGCGTGCTCGACGTGATCACCCACGCCATCCCGCTGGTCGGGGTGCTGCAGGCCAACTCCGCGCTCGCCGTCCACGCCGTCGGGGGCGTCGTGCGGCCCACCACCAGCGCCGCGGTCGGCGCCGTCACCGTCGAGGGGTTCGCCCGCGTGCGTCCCGACCTCGCCTTCGTCGGAGCCAACGGCCTCTCCGCCGGCTTCGGCCTCTCCACCCCGGACGAGCGGGAGGCGGCCGTGAAGGCCGCGATCGTCCGCTCCGCCCGGCGCACCATCGCGCTCGTCGACGCCTCGAAGCACGGCGACGAGTCCCTCATCCGCTTCGCCGAGCTCGCCGACATCGACACGCTCGTGACCGATGCGCCGCCCGACCCCGGACTCGCCGCGGCGCTCGCCGCCGCGGACGTCGAGGTCGTCGTCGCCTGAGCAGTCCCCCCTCACCGAAGAAGGAGCACACGCGAATGCCCGCCCCCCTCATCACCCCGGGTCTCGTGGCCCTCGACGCCGATCTCGGCGCCGGGCGCCAGGACGTCATCCGGGCTCTCGCCGACCGCGTCGTCGGCGCCGGCCGCGCCACCGACACCGACGCCCTGTTCGCGGACGCCTGGGCGCGGGAGCAGAAGACCGACACCGGCGTCCCCGGCGGCATCGCGATCCCGCACTGCCGGTCCACCGCCGTCACCGCTCCGACGCTCGCGATGGCGCGCCTGCGGCCCCCCGTCGACTTCGGCGCCTTCGACGGACCGGCCGACATCGTCTTCTTCATCGCCGCGCCCGAGGGGGCCGGGGAGCTGCACCTGCAGCTGCTCGCGAAGCTCGCGCGCTCCCTCATCCGCGACGACTTCACCGCGGCGCTGCGCAGCGCCGAGTCGCCGGAGCGCATCGTCGCCCTCGTCGAGGAGGCCACGGCGGACGAGCCGGCCGCCGCCGCGACGGAGGCGTCGCCCTCGAGCGACCGTCCGCTGCTCGTCGGGATCACGTCCTGCGCGACCGGCATCGCCCACACCTACATGGCAGCGGACGCGCTGACCAACGCGGCGAAGAGGCTCGGGGTCGAGCTCCACATCGAGACGCAGGGCTCCGCCGGCACGGTGCGCCTCGACCCGGCGCTCATCGAGCGCGCCGGCGCCGTGATCTTCGCCAACGACGTGGACGTGAGGGACAAGCAGCGCTTCGCCGGCAAGCCGGTCGTGCAGGCGCCCGTCAAGCGCGGCATCGACCACCCCGAGGACATGGTGCGCGAGGCGCTCGCGGCCGCGACCGACCCGCACGCGCCCCGGGTGCAGGGCGGGGCGACGTCCTCGTCCGCCACGGGCCCGCGCGAGGGGGAGAGCGTCGGCGGGACGATCAAGCGGATCCTGCTCACCGGGGTGAGCTACATGATCCCGTTCGTGGCCGGTGGCGGCCTGCTGATCGCCCTCGGCTTCCTGCTCGCCGGGTACGGCATCGCCCTCACCCCGCACGGCGCGGCCGCGAACAACGCCGTGCTCACCCTGCAGACGTACAACCTCGGCCACCTGCCGCCGCAGGGGCTGCTCTACTACCTCGGCGCGGCCGCGTTCGAGATCGGGGGCGCCAGCTTCGGCTTCCTCGTCCCGGCGCTCGCCGGCTACATCGCCTACGCGATCGCCGACCGTCCCGGCATCGCGCCCGGCTTCGTCGCCGGCGCCATCTCGGTGTTCCTGGGCGCCGGGTTCCTCGGCGGCATCGTCGGCGGCCTCCTGGCCGGCTACGCGGCCTACTGGATCGGCAAGCCGGCCGTGCCGCGGTGGCTGCGCGGCCTGATGCCGGTCGTGATCATCCCGCTGCTCGCGTCGATCATCGCCTCCGGCCTCATGCTCCTCGTGCTCGGCGCCCCGATCGCGGCGCTCACCAAGGCGCTCAACGACGGCCTCACGCACATGACGGGAACCGCCGCGATCCTGCTCGGCATCGTGCTCGGCCTGATGATGTGCTTCGACCTCGGCGGCCCGATCAACAAGGTCGCCTACTCGTTCGCCGTCGCAGGGCTCTCCGCCGGCACCGCGGCGAACTTCCAGATCATGGCGGCCGTCATGGCCGCGGGCATGGTGCCGCCCCTCGGCATGGCGTTCGCCTCGACCGTCCTCTACCGCCGCGGCTTCACCGAGGTGGAGCGGGAGAACGGGGCCGCCGCCTGGCTGCTCGGGGCCTCGTTCATCTCGGAGGGCGCGATCCCGTTCGCCGCGGCGGATCCGCTGCGCGTCATCCCGTCGAGCATGGTCGGTGGCGCGGTCACCGGAGCGCTGTCCATGGCGCTCGGGCTGCAGAGCCGCGCGCCCCACGGCGGGATCTTCGTGTTCTTCGCGATCAACAACCCCGCGGCCTGGGCGATCGCGATCCTGATCGGCGCCGCCGTCACCGGGTTCGTGCTCGTCGCGCTGAAGCGGTTCGTCCGCCCCGGCGCGAGGAGCGTCGTCGAGGAGCCGGCTTCCGACACCTCCCGCCTGCCGGTGGCCGTCGCGGCCTGACCCGCACCGGACGGCCCGCCCGCGGCCCGGGCGGGCCGTCCGCATGCCGCCTTCGGCCACGGCGAATACGGTGAGCGGCATGACGAGCGTGCCGCCGCACCGACCGCGGGGCAGCGGTGACGGCTGGGTCGAGCTGCCGGACGGTCGGCGCTTCTGGGGCCGAGCGGGCGCGGCCGGCCTGCTCGCCGTCACGCCCGCGGACGAGGTGCTCCTGCAGCACCGGGTGGCGTGGAGCCACTTCGGCGGCACCTGGGGGCTCCCGGGCGGGGCCCGGGACGTGGGGGAGTCCTCGATCGACGGCGCGCTGCGCGAGGCGCGCGAGGAGACGGGCATCGACACCGCGCTGCTGCGGCCGCGCTTCGCCGTGCGCCTCGACCTCGACGTCTGGAGCTACACGACGGTCGCGGCCGACGCGCCGGGCACCCTGCCGATCGCGGTGTCCGACCCGGAGAGCACCGCGCTCGAGTGGGTACCGGCCGACCGGGTGGCCGAGCTGCCGCTGCACCCCGGCTTCGCGGACGCCTGGCCGCACCTGCGGGGGCTGCTGCCCGTGCGCCCGGCGATCGTCGTGGACGTCGCGAACGTCGTCGGGTCGCGGCCCGACGGCTGGTGGCGGGATCGGGCGGGCGCGGCGACGCGGCTGCTCGACGCCCTCGCCGTTCGCGCCACCGAGGGATTCCCCGCGGACGGCGACGGCCCGCTGCCGCTGGTGCTGTCCTGGCCGGAGGTCGTCGCGGTCGTGGAGGGCGACGCGAGG
>JAICSU010000148.1 GCA_025936735.1 Amnibacterium sp. | reverse complement strand
GGTCTCGGCCGCGGTGTTGGTCGAGGGGTTCGACGACTTCTCGGTCGAGCGCTCCGGCGTGGTGGTCACGAGAGGACCTCCTCGAGAGGCGTGTGGTCGGTCCGGACCCCGGTGATGTAGCTGACGACCTCGTTGTAGTTGGTCGAACCCGCGCTGAGCTGGGCGACCATGTTGCCGAGGTAGAGGACGTCGATGAAGTCGGCGACCTCGAAGACGTCGGCGAGGTTGTGGCTGATGATGAGCACGCCCACGCCGGCCGCGGCCAGGCGCCGGACCAGCGCGAGCACCTGCTCGGTCTGCGCGACACCGAGGGCGGCGGTCGGCTCGTCGAGGATGACGACCTTCGCCTTCTGCAGCACCGCGCGGGCGATGGCGACGGTCTGCCGCTGACCACCGGACAGGGACGAGACCTTCTGGCGCACCGACTTCATCGTGCGGACGGAGAGCGACCCGAGCGTGGCGGAGGCGTGCTTCTCCATCTCGCCGTTGTCGAGGGTGCCCTGCGCGGTCTCCTCGCGGCCGAGGAACATGTTCTGGACGATGTCGAGGTTCTCGCAGAGCGCGAGGTCCTGGTAGACCACCTCGATGCCGTGCCGCGACGCGTCCTTCGGCGTGTTCAGCTCGGCGGGCGAGCCGTCGATGAGGATGTCGCCGGAGTCGTAGGGCTGCACCCCGGCGAGGCCCTTGATGAGGGTCGACTTCCCGGCGCCGTTGTCGCCGACGAGGGCGCTGACCTGGCCTGGGAAGACCTTCAGGTTCACCCCCTTCAGCACCTCGACGGGCCCGAAGCCTTTGCGGATGTCCCGCAGTTCGATGATCGGGGCGACCATGCCCCCTCCTTCCCTTGCCGCCGTGAGGCGGGGGTGACGCCGGAACCGGGTGCGGCCTGCCGACCCGGCGCAGTCAGGATGCACCGGGCCGGCAGGCCGCGTCACTGCTCGATTACTTCACGCCGTACTTCGCGCACGCCTTCGCGACGGCGCCGGTGCAGATGGCCGACGCCGTGGCGTTGCCGTCCTGCACGACCTTCTCGACGTTGTCCGCCTTCACGAGGATCGGCGTCTCGGCGAAGAACGGCACGCCGTTCACGGACGACGGCGCCGACGGCTTCTGACCCTTCAGCAGGGCGATGGCGAGCTTCGAGGCCTGGTCCGCCTCGAGCTGGTACGGCTTGTAGACCGTGCCGGTCTGCTTGCCGAGCAGGATGTTCTGCAGGCCCGGGATCGAGGCGTCCTGGCCCGAGACCGGGACGGTCTTGTTGTACTTGTTGAGCACGTTGATCACGGCCGCCGCGTTGGCGTCGTTCGCGACCCAGACCGCGTCGATGTTGCCGTGCAGGGCGGTGTAGGCCTGCGCGAACTCCGTGCCGGACTTCGTCGCGTCCCAGGTGCCCTTCGGCTCGAACGCCGGCTTGATGCCCGCCTTCGACATGACCGACACGGCGCCGTCGTGGAAGAACTTCGCGTTGCCGTCGGTCGGGTCGCCGCCCATGTAGACGACCTTCGCCGTCTTGGGGTCCTTCTTCTCGGCCTTCAGGCCGTCGACGATCAGCTGGCCCTCGAGCTCGCCGACCTTCGTGTTGTCGAAGGAGACGTAGTAGTCCGCGCCGGCGATCGGGCGGTCGTAGGCGATGACCGGCACGCCCTGCGACTTCGCCTTGGTGAGGACCTGGGCGCCCGCGCCGTTCAGGTCGACGAGCAGCATCACGCCGCAGCCCTTGCTGAGCTGCGCCGACGCGATGGTGGCGTACTGCGTGGTGCTGTTGTGGGCGTTCTGGATGTCCGCGGTGAAGCCACCGGCGGTCAGCGACTTCTCGAGCGCGGGACGGTCGCCGCTCTCCCAGCGGGGCGAGGACTCCGTGTCGGGGAGGATCACGCAGGCGCGCTTCGCGGCCGCGTTCGTGGTGCCGCCGGAGCTGTTCGCGGAGCTGCCCGACCCCGAGCCCCCGTTTGAACAGCCGGCGAGCAGGAGTGTCGAGGCTGCGACGACGGTCGCCACCCCGAGGATCGACTTCTTCAAGGCTTCGTCACCCGTTTCTCTCGGCGCGGACTCGTGGTCCGGCGCGTCCCTCGACCCCGAGGGACGGACGCACTCTAGGCAAATACCCAGAGTTCGCGAGGGCGATGGCAATAACGATCACGTAACAACAAACCGGACCCCCTGGTATCCACGGGCATCCCCTCCCGCGTTTGGCCCGCCCTCCCCGCCGTCTGGCAGAGTGACCCGGCGTCGCGCCCGGCGCGACCCGCGCTCGGACAGGAGGAGCATGCGCTTCACGGACGGCTTCTGGCTGCTGCGCCCGGGGGTCACGGCGCACTACGCGCGAGAGGCGTACGACCTGGAGCGCGCCGGCGAAGCGCTCGTCGTGACCGCGCCGACCAAGGTCATCGCGACCCGGGGCGACACCCTGAACCTGCCCGTGCTCACCGTCACGATCGCGCCGCACCTGCCGGGCGTGATCCGGGTGCGGATCGAGCACCACGTCGGCGGCGGCGAGCCGCTGCGCTTCGACGTCGCTCCGGCGGACGGCTCGGGCCGGGTCGAGATCGCGGACGGCGGCTCGTCCGCGGTGGTCGTGAGCGGGGGGCTGGAGGCGCGGGTGACCCGCGGCGCGCCCTGGAACCTCGAGTTCTCGGCGGACGGGGTGCCGCTCACCGCCAGCGGCGCGAAGGCGCAGGCGTGGGTCCGGCTCGCGCCGGACGCGGTGGTCGACCGTCCGCCGGTCGGTGTGCCCGTCGCAGGCGCCTACGTGCACGAGCAGCTCGACCTCGGAGTGGGCGCGCTCGTCTACGGCCTCGGCGAGCGGTTCGGCCCGCTCGTGAAGAACGGGCAGACGGTCGAGATCTGGAACGCCGACGGCGGCACCTCGAGCGAGCAGGCGTACAAGAACGTCCCCTTCTACCTGACGAACCGCGGGTACGGCGTGTTCGTGAACGAGCCGGGCCACGTCTCGTTCGAGGTGGGGTCCGAAGCGGTGCAGCGCGTGCAGTTCTCGGTCCCCGGGGAATCCCTGGAGTACTTCGTCATCGCCGGCGCGACGCCCGCGGAGGTGCTCGAGCGGTACACCGCGCTGACGGGACGACCCGTCGAGGTGCCGGCGTGGAGCTACGGACCGTGGCTCAGCACGAGCTTCACCACCGACTACGACGAGGCGACCGTCACCTCGTTCCTCGACGGCATGCGCGACCGCGACCTGCCGCTGTCCGTCTTCCACTTCGACTGCTTCTGGATGCGCGAGTTCGACTGGTCGGACTTCACCTGGGACGCGCGGGTCTTCCCGGATCCGGAGGGGATGATCCGCCGCCTGCACGAGCGCGGCCTCAAGGTCTCCGTGTGGACGAATCCGTACATCGCGCAGCGCTCCGCCCTGTTCGCCGAGGCCGCGGCGGCCGGGTATCTGCTGAAGCGGCCCGACGGCAGCGTGTGGCAGTGGGATCTCTGGCAGGCCGGGATGGGCATCGTCGACTTCACGAACGACGACGCCGTGGCCTGGTTCCAGGAGAAGCTGCGGGCCCTTCTGCGCCAGGGCGTCGACGCCCTGAAGACGGACTTCGGCGAACGGATCCCCCTCGACGTGGTCTACGCGAACGGCGCCGACCCGCACCGGATGCACAACCTCTACACCGAGCGCTACAACGCGGCGGTGCACGAGCTGCTCGAGCAGGAGCGGCCGGGCGAGGCGGTGCTGTTCGCGCGGTCCGCGACCGCGGGGGGCCAGCGTCATCCGGTGCACTGGGGCGGCGACTCGACGTCGACGTTCTCGTCGATGGCGGAGACGCTGCGAGCAGGCCTGTCGCTGTCACTGTCCGGCTTCGGCTTCTGGAGCCACGACATCGGCGGGTTCGAGGGCACGCCCGACGCCGCGGTCTTCAAGCGGTGGACGCCGTTCGGCCTGCTGTCGAGCCACAGCCGCTTCCACGGCTCCGACTCGTACCGGGTGCCGTGGCTCTTCGACGACGACGAGGAGGCCGAGGGCAGCGCCGTTCGCGTCACCCGGCGGTTCGCGAAGCTGAAGAACCGGCTGGCGCCATACCTGATCGAGGCCGGGCGGGAGGCGGCGACCTCCGGGCTGCCGGTGATGCGGCCGATGGTGCTGGCGTTCCCCGAGGACCCGACCGCGGCCCACCTCGACCGCCAGTACCTGCTCGGGCCCGACCTGCTCGTCGCCCCCGTGTTCACCGAGTCCGGCGACGTGGAGCTCTACCTGCCGGCCGGCACGTGGACCCACCTGCTGACCGGCGAGCGCGTGCAGGGCGGCTGCTGGCGGCGGGAGCGCCACGGGTTCGAGTCGCTGCCGCTGTACGTCCGCGAGGGTGCCGTGCTGCCCCTCGGCGCTCGCGAGGACCGGCCCGACACCGACCACCTCGACGGGCTGACGCTGCGGGCGTTCCCCGGCGCCGCCGGCACGACGACGGTCCGGGTCGGCGACGCGACCTTCACCGTCCGGACGGCGGATGACGCGGTGACCGCGAGCGGCCCCGACGGGAGCTGGGCGCTGCAGGTGGACGACGCGACCGCGGCCGCCGACGGCGGCACCGCGCGCCTGCCCCGCTGAGCGGCGGGCGACGCGCGAAACGGCCGATGCGGGCGCGCACGCCCGCCCGGAATGGCCGAAACCGCCCGCCACCGCCTCGCCGCCACACGAAACGGCCGATCCGGGCGGGTACGGCCGCCCGGAAGGGCCGAACCCGCCCGCCCGCGCCGCCCTTCGGCCGCCGTGGTACCTCCCATCCGCGCCGCTCTACGGTGAGGGCAGGATGTGAGGAGGAACGCATGAGCGACGAGGACGTCGAGACGAAGCTCGCGGAGTGGTGGACCACTCTCGCGGAGGCGCTGGGGCTCGGCGAGGTGCCCGCGGACCGCGATGCGATCCTGGGACTCGCGGGAGTCGCCGCCCACAACGTCGTGCGGCCGGCCGCGCCGATCACGACCTTCCTCGCGGGCTATGCCGCCGGCCGGGCGGGCGGCTCCGCGGAGGACGTCGCCGCGGCGGTGGCGACCGCGAGGGCCGCCGTCCCGCGGTGAGCGGCCGGCTCGGCTGGGACGCCGCGCGGGACGCGGCGCTGCACGCGCCCGCCCCTCTGCCCGCGGCCGCGCTCCCCCTCGCCGCGGCCCGGCACGCCGTACCCGACGCCGACGTGCTCGCGGCAGGTCCGATCCCCCACTACGACTCCTCGGCGATGGACGGCTGGGTCGTGCGGGGCGCTCCCCCGTGGCGGCTCGTCGCCGCCGGCACCCCCCTGCCCGACGGCGGCGCCGCCATGGTCGTGACCGGGGGCACCGTCCCGGACGGGGCGACCGCCGTCGTGCCGGTGGAGCGCGGATCCGTGGCGGACGGCGTCCTCATGGCGGAGGCGCCCGCGCCCGGCGTCCACATCCGCCGTGCCGGCGAGGAGGCGGAGGCCGGCAACGTGCTCGTCGCCGCCGGAACCCGTCTGACGCCGGCGCACGTCGCGCTGCTCGCCGTGGCCGGTCTCGACGCCGTGGCGGCGCGGCGAGCGCCGGTCGTCGCCGCCGTGCTGACCGGCGACGAGGTCGTGCTCGCGGGGCGTCCCGGTCCCGGGCGGGTGCGGGACGCGTTCGACCCGATGCTCCCCGCCGCCGTCGCCGGGCTCGGCGCGGGAACCGCGCCGCCGCTCCGCTGCGGGGACGACCCCGCGGCCATCGCGCGCGCGGTCGCCTCGGCCGAGGCGGATCTCGTCGTCACGGTCGGCGGCACCGGGCACTCGGGCGCCGATCGGCTGCGGGAGGCGCTCGAGCGGTTGGGGGCGACCGTCGTGTTCGAGGGGGTGGCGATGCGCCCCGGCTCCCCCACCCTGCTCCTCCGGCTCGGCGACGGCCGCCCGCTGCTCGCCCTGCCCGGCAACCCGCTCGCCGCCGTCGTGGCGCTCGTGTCGTTCCTGCCGCCGCTGCTCGCGGGGCTCACGGCCGCTCCGCTGCCGCCGCTCCCCACCGCCGCGGCCGCCGTCGACCTTCCCGGGTGGCCCCGCGGCACGGCGATCGTGCCCGTCCGGGCCACCGACACCGGCCTCGAGCCGGTCGCGGCCGCCCGCCCGAACATGCTCCGGGGCCTCGCGTCCGCCGACGCGCTCGCCGTCGTGCTGCCCGACGGCGCCGTCGCGGGCACCCCCGTCCGCCGCATCCCCCTGCCGTGGTGACGTCGAACCCCGCACGAACGACGGAGAAACCGCATCCGCCGGACGAACTCATGCGGCTCAAAGGGGATTCGGCGCGGGAACTCCGTCGTTCGTGCAGGTGGGCCGGTCAGACCAGGGCCGGGGCCTCGCTCGGAACGGGGACGCGCGAGCGCTCGAGGCGGATGACGAGGCTCTTCGAGGTCGGGGTGTTGCTCGTGTCCGCCACCGAGTCGAGCGGCACGAGCACGTTCGTCTCCGGGTAGTACGCCGCCGCGGAGCCGCGCGGCGTGCGGTAGGCGACGGCGCGCCAGCCCTCCGCCCGGCGCTCCCCGTCCGGCGCCTCCGAGACGAGGTCGACGAGGTCGCCGTCCGCGAGACCCAGCGCGGCGAGGTCCTTCCGGTTCACGAGCACCACCTTGCGGCCGCCGTGGATGCCGCGGTACCGGTCGTCCTTGCCGTAGATGGTGGTGTTGTACTGGTCGTGGGCGCGCAGCGTCTGCAGGATCAGCCGGCCCTCCGGCACCTTCGGGTACTCCAGCGGGTTGGCGGTGAACTTCGCCTTGCCGGTGTCGGTCGAGAACGACCGGTGGTCGCGCGGGCCGTGCGGCAGCACGAATCCGCCCGGCATGCCGAGCTTCTCCTCGTAGGCGTTGAAGCCCGGGACCACGTGCTCGATGTGCGTGCGGATGCGCCGGTAGTCGCCCGCGAGCCCCCGCCAGTCCACGTGCGCCGTGTCGGTGCGCCCGCGGAGCACGCGCTCGGCGAGCCCGGCGATGATCGCGACCTCGCTGCG
>JAICSU010000290.1 GCA_025936735.1 Amnibacterium sp. | reverse complement strand
GGCTACCACCGCGCGAACGGCGACGACGCGCGGGTCGTCTGCCTCATCCCGTCCTCGGCGCACGGCACGAACGCGGCCTCCGCCGTGCTCGCGGGGCTCAAGGTCGTCGTGGTCGCCTGCGACGAGCTCGGCAACGTCGACCTCGCCGACCTGGGCGGCAAGATCGCGGAGCACGCCGAGCGGCTCGCGGCCCTCATGATCACCTACCCGTCGACCCACGGCGTCTACGAGCACGAGGTGCGGGCGGTGACCGAGGCCGTGCATGCCGCGGGCGGCCAGGTCTACGTCGACGGGGCGAACCTCAACGCGCTGCTCGGCCACGCCCGGTTCGGCGACTTCGGCGGGGACGTCTCCCACCTGAACCTGCACAAGACGTTCTGCATCCCGCACGGCGGGGGCGGCCCGGGCGTGGGCCCGGTCGCGGCCAAGGCGCACCTCGCGCCGCACCTGCCGTCGCATCCGTTCGCGCAGCGGCCCGAGCCCGGCGCGCCGTACGGGCCGGGGCGATTCGGCGGCGCGCCCGTCTCGGCGGCTCCGTTCGGGTCGCCCGGGATCCTGCCGATCTCGTGGGCGTACATCCGGATGATGGGCGCCGACGGCCTGCGCGCGGCGACCGACGCCGCGGTGCTCGCCGCGAACTACGTCGCCGCCCGCCTCGGCGAGGCCTACCCTGTGCTCTACCGGGGCGACGCGGGCCTGATCGCCCACGAGTGCATCCTCGATCTGCGTCCGATGACCGCGGCGACCGGGGTGACCGTCGACGACGTCGCGAAGCGGCTCATCGACCACGGCTTCCATGCCCCGACGATGTCCTTCCCGGTGCCGGGCACCCTGATGGTGGAGCCGACCGAGAGCGAGGACCTCGCGGAGATCGACCGGTTCGTGGACGCGATGCTCGCCATCCGTGCGGAGGCCGACCGGGTCGGCGCGGGGGAGTGGCCCGCGGACGACAACCCGCTGCGGCGCGCGCCGCACACGGCCCATGCGGTGAGCGCGAGCGAGTGGACGCATCCGTACAGCCGGGAGGAGGCCGCGTACCCGTTCGAGGCGGGCGTGCACGGCGCCGACCGGCTCCGGGCGGTGCGCGGCAAGTACTGGCCGCCGGTCCGCCGCATCGACCAGGCCTACGGCGACCGCAACCTGGTCTGCGCCTGCCCGCCTGCGGAGGCCTTCGAGGACTGACTCCCTCCGACGGTTGCCACTTCTTGCGGTCTTGACGCCCTCGAACCCGCAAGAAGTGGCAACCCTCAGCAGAGGGGGGTCACCGTCTTCGGGGTGCTGTCCCAGAGGCGGGTGCCGGTGATCCGGCAGCGGATGGGGGACGGATCGACGGAGGAGAGCGCGTCCCCGAGCCGGTCCGCCGGGACGCGCCTCGCGAGCGAGACGTGCGCGGTCCAGGAGTCCGGGCGGGTCTGATCGACGACCTCGGCGTCCGGCGCGGCGCCGTCGATCGCGCGGTGCACCGCGGAATGCAGGGTGATCAGCGGCCGCGAGGGCACCACGAGGCGGGCGAGCACCCACCGCGCCCGGTGGCCGCCGAACAGCACGGGGGAGCCGACCACGACGGGCAGGCCCCGCTCCGCGAGGTGCCAGCCCCGGAACACGGCGTTCAGCGCGTCGACGGCGGCCTCGAGACCCGTCTCGGCGACGGCCGCGGTGACGTGCGGGCGGTTGGTCTCGCTGTGCTGCGTGGCGAGGCTCGGCAGTCCGGCGTCGGCGAGCGCGATCCACTCGTCGCGCACCCGCTGCTCCGCGTCCGGCTCGAGCAGCAGCTCGACGCTCTGCACCATGGGAACCGAGCCTAGGAGTCCGCCATCCGGGTCAGCTGCACCTGCGTCTCGGCGTCCCGGAAGCCGAGCCGCCGGTAGAGGGCGACCGCCGGCCCGTCGGGATCCGCGACGAGCACCAGCCCGGTGCAGCCCCATCTCTCGCCGGCCAGCGCTGCGGCGGCGCGCAGGAGCCGCGTGGCGGCGCCCCGGCGCCGATACGCCGTGAGCGTGCCGACGTTCTGGTAGCGCGCGGTCGCGCCCGGGGTGGGCAGAACGCCGAGCGCCGAGACGATGCGCCCGTCCACCCGGACGCCCAGCCATGCGGCGAGGCCACGCGCCACCGCCTCGCGCTCGGCGTCGATCCGGCGCCGGACGAACGCCGCATGACCGGTCTCGCCGGCGCCGAGCTCGAGCTCGATCGCCTCGACGTCG
>JAICSU010000045.1 GCA_025936735.1 Amnibacterium sp. | reverse complement strand
GAGTTCCTGCTCGCCGTCGCGGGCGCCGCCGTGGCCGCGAGCACCGACGACATGATCTGGCGACCTCTGGGCGCGATCGCCCTGATCGGCGGGTTCGTGCTGCTCGTCCGCACCCTGCGCCAGGTCCTTCACGCCGAGCGGTGACCGCAGGCTCTCCGGCCGCCAGCATGACCGGCCGGGCCCGACCGCCTCAGGACCTCGGCCGCCCGAGCAGCAGGCTCGTCGCGAGCACGAAGCCGAACGCGCCGGCGGTCCCCAGGACCGAGCGGATGCTGTGGTTGCGGGCGCGAGGCGGCGGCCCGTCGAGGAGGTGCGCCAGGCTGGCGCGCTCCACCTGCTCGATCCCGTCGAACGCCGGCCGCAGCCACTCCGCCTCGTCGGTCATGGAAGGCATGGGCGGATTTTAGGGCTACCGACTGGCGGTCGGCAGGGCCATGGGTCCGGGGCGGTGCGGATACGGTGAGCCGTGACCACCCTCGCTGCGCTCGCGCCGACCCTGCTCGGCGTCGCGGTGCTCGCGCTCGTCACGCTCGGGGTGCTCGCGTGGACGGGGGCGCCGGAGCGCTTCGGGCCGCTGCTCGCGATCCTCCGTGGCGCGGCCCAGCTGGCGGTGATCAGCCTGATCCTCGCCGGCGTGATCCGGGACGCTCGCTGGGTCGGCGCCGCCCTGCTCGTCATGTTCGGGGTGGCGACCGCGACGGCGACCCGACGCCTCGGCTGGAGCACCCGCCACCTCCTGCTCGTCGCCGGGGCGATGGCCGCGGGGATCCTGGTCACGCTCGCCGTCGTGTTCACCACCGGCGCCATCGCGTTCACGGCTCGCTACGTCCTCGCGATCGGCGGGATCGTGATCGGCAACTCGATGTCGATCGCGACCCTCGCGGGCCGGCGCTTCCTGCAGTCCGTGGACGAGCAGTGGGATCAGGTCGAGAGCTGGCTGGCGCTCGGCGCGACGCCGCGGGAGTCGACGAGGGAGCTCGCCCGCCGGGCGGTGCACCTCGCGCTCATCCCCACCACCGACCAGACGAAGACGACGGGCCTCGTCACGCTGCCGGGCGCGTTCGTCGGCGCGATCTTCGGCGGGGTGTCGCCGCTCGAGGCCGGGCGGTTCCAGATCGTCGTGCTCGCCTCGATCATGGCCGCCGGCTCGATCACCGCGGCCGTGGTCATCGGCGTGCTCGCGCCGGTCCGCACCCGCCCGGCGAACCCGCGCTGAGCGCATCCCGTCGCGCCGTCCCGGAGCTCCTGCGCGAGGCGCGGCCGCGTCGCGCCCTCGCGCGGCGTGTCAGCGGATGCCTCCGGAACGGCGCGACGAGCCGATGCTCACGCGGGAGCTGCCTCCACGTCGGCGCGACGCACCGCGAGCACGCCGACGAGCACCGCGAACACGGCCAGCGCGACCAGGCTGACCGGGCCGGGGCCGAGGTCGAGGCCGCCCCGAGCCGGCGAGACGGCCAGCCAGTCGGCGAACGAGGCCCCGAGCGGACGCGTGATCACGTAGGCGAACCAGAACGCGAGCACGGCGTTCAGGCCGAGGAAGCGGTGAGCCAGCGCCGGCAGCGCGATGACCGCCGCGAACACGACGCCGGACGCGAGGTAGCCGAGGCCGAGGCTCGTGGCCGTCCAGTCTCCGGCCGCGGTGCCGAGCGCGAACGTGGTGAGCACCGTCGCCCAGTAGAAGCCCTCCCGCCTGCGGGTCGTGATCGCGTGCACCGAGAGCGTGTGCTCGACCGCGTACCAGAGGGCGAAGACCCCGCCGAGCACGATCGCGAAGCCGATCGTCGACACGACGTACGGCACTCCGAGCCCGACGTGCAGCACGTCCGCGGCCATGGTGCCGAACACGCTGACCGCGAGGGCGGTCGTCCAGTACACGGGGGCGACGTACCGGCGCAGCCGGAACTGCGCCACGAGCATCGCCACGAGCACGACGAACGCGATCGGCACGACGATCTC
Source organism: Amnibacterium sp. (assembly GCA_025936735.1). Lineage (GTDB taxonomy): Bacteria > Actinomycetota > Actinomycetes > Actinomycetales > Microbacteriaceae > Amnibacterium. Next base: position 13,939 of record JAICSU010000045.1, on the reverse strand, counting down.
CGGCGGGAACCGCTTCACGAAGAAGTCGGACGTGGTCTCGCCCATGCCGGTCGTGAGCACCTTGACGATCCAGAACATCGCCGTGACTCGGGGCACCCGGTTCAGCACGGGCCGGATCCGGCGGAGGGCGGGAGCGGGAGCGGGAGCAGACATCCCCGCCAGCCTGCCTCGCCGCCACTCAATCGCCGCTGAGACACCGCCGATTCGCTGCGGATCCGCCCGATCGCCGCCCGCCTCACCGCTTCCTCAGCGCCGGGACGTCAGTCTGGAGGGATGCTGAATCCCGGACCGGTCCTCGAGAGCCTCGGGCCGTGGGCGCTTCTCGCCATCGCGGTGGTGATCTTCGTCGAGTCCGGCCTGCTCTTCCCGTTCCTGCCCGGCGACTCGCTGCTCGTGTCGGGTGGACTGCTGCACGAGCGCCTCGGACTGTCGATCGCCGAGATCGCGCTCGTGGGCTTCGTCGCGGCCGTCGCCGGCAACCTCGTGGGGTACCTGATCGGCCACGTGTTCGGCACCCGCTTGTTCAAGGACGACGCGAGGGTGCTGACGACGACCCGGCTGCGGGACACGGAGGCGTTCTTCCTGCGGTACGGCGGCAGGGCCGTCGTGCTCGCCCGGTTCATCCCCATCCTCCGCACGTACGTGCCGCTCGCGGCGGGCGCCGCCCGGTACCCGTTCCGGCGGTTCCTGATCTGGAACGCGGTCGGCGCGCTGCTCTGGGCGGTCGGCGTGACGATCCTCGGCTCGCTGCTCGGCGGCGTCCCCTTCATCGCGGACAACCTCGAGGTGATCCTCGCCGCCGTCATCATCGTGTCCGTGCTGCCGCTGGTCATCGACCACTTCCGCAAGCGCGCCAAGCGCAAGAAGGAGGAGCAGGGTGCTCTCGCCGAGTGACCGGTCCGGGGGCAGGGCCCGCCTCCTTCTCGTGCAGCTCGTGCGGTTCGCCGTCGTCGGCGGCCTCGGCTTCGTGCTCGACACCGCGGTGTTCGACCTGCTCCGCCTCACCGTGCTCTCGCCCGACCGGCTGAGCGACGGCCCGCTGCTCGCCAAAGTCGCGTCGACCACCGTCGCGATCGCCGCGAACTGGATCGGCAACCGCTCGTGGACCTTCTCGGACAGCCCGCGTGCCCGGGCCGGCGGCGAGGCGCTGGAGTTCCTCGTCGCGAGCCTGGTCGGCATGGCGGTCGGCCTGCTGTGCCTGTGGATCTCGCACTACGGCCTGCGGCTCACGACCACCCTCGACGACACGGTCTCCGCCAACGGCGTCGGGCTCGTGCTCGGCTCCGCCGTCCGCTTCTGGCTCTACCGCGTCTGGGTGTACCGTCCCGACCGCGCGACACGTAGTGAGGTGGCGACGGCGGAATGACGGTGATGGAGCACCCCCGGGAGGCGACGCGAGCGACGGACCGGTCCCGCCGCTCCCTGTTCGAGCGGGTCTACGGCGTGACGGTCGCCCTGAAGGGCCTCGACGGAGCGATCGAGCTGATCGCGGGCCTGCTGCTGCTCTTCGCGCCGGACGCGATCCGGTGGGGCCTGCGGGGCGGGGCCGCGGAGGCGAAGGAGCAGCTCACACCGCTGCGGGCCTTCGTCGCCGACGAGCTCCTGCAGGCGGACCGGATCGTCGCCGCCGGGGTCGCGGTGCTCGCGGTCGTGCTGCTCGTCCACGGCGTCGTGAAGCTCGTGACCGTCTACTGCCTGCTGCGGCGGATCCTCGCCGCCTACCCGTGGGCCGTGCTCGCGCTCGTCGCGCTGCTCGCCTGGCAGGCCGTCGTGTTCGCGATGGATCCGTCGACGGGATCCGCGGTGCTCGTCGCGCTCGACGTGGCGGTGCTCGCGGTGGTGAGCCGGGAGTGGCGGCTGCTCGTCGTCGAGCGCCGGCGCTCACGGGCGATCCCGGAGGAGGAGGACTGACATGGCCCGGATCGGGGTCTGCGAGGACGAGCCCGGCGTGCTGAGGGTGGTGGAGGAGGCCCTGGTCGCCGACGGCCACGAGGTGATCGCAGCGGCGACCGGCGCGGAGGCCCTCCGCCGCTTCCAGGAGGCCGGCATCAAAGCGATCGTGCTCGACATCGGGCTGCCCGACTCCGACGGCCGCGACGTCTGCCAGGCGCTCCGCGCCGCCGGCGTCGCCGCGCCCGTGCTGTTCCTGACCGCGCGCGGCGGCCTGCACGAGGTCGTCGCCGGCTTCGCGGCCGGCGGCGACGACTACCTCGTGAAGCCGTTCGCGATCCCGGAGCTGCGTGCCCGGGTCGCCGCCCTCGTGCGCCGCGCCCCCGAGGCGGCTCCGGCGCCGAACGCCGTGCGGCTCGACCCGGAGCGCTTCTCCGTGCGCTTCGAGGACCGCGAGGCGCGGCTCACGCCCACCGAGTTCCGCATCCTCGCGGCCCTGCTCGGCCGGCCCGGCGCCGTGCTCCGCCGCCAGGAGCTCGTGGCCTCGGCGTGGCCCTACGGCGCCCAGGTGAACGAGAACACCCTCGACTCCTACATGCGGCGTCTCCGGCAGCGGCTGCAGGACATCGGCGCGGACGGCCGGATCGAGACGGTCCGGGGCGTCGGGTACGCCCTCACATGACCTCGGCACCGCTCGTGCGGCCGGCGTTCCGCCGTCGCATCGTTGCGGCGACCGCTCTCGTCAGCATCATCGGGATGGGCGTGCTCGTGTTCCTCGTCGTGCTCGTGGCCGACCGGGCGACCGACCGCGAGATCCAGACCGTCCTGTCCGCCCGGATCGCGGCGGTGCTCGCCACGACGAGCTACAGCGGCGACACCCTGCACGTCGCGAACGAGAACGACGCCCTCTACGACACGCTCACCTGGGTGTTCGACGCCCACGGGCACGTCGTCGACGGCCCCACGATCCCGCCCCGGCTCCGCGCCGCGGTCGAGCAACGCGTCCGGTCGTCCAGCACCGGCGTCTCGGAGGAGGAGCAGTGGCGGCTGGCGGCCGCCCCGCTCGTGTTCGGCGGCCGGACGGCCGGTCACACGGTGGTGGCCGTCGACACGAAGCCGTACTTCTCGGCCCTCGGCAAGACGGTGGCGGCGAGCGTCGTGCTCGGTGTCGCCGTGATCGCCGGCACCTGCCTGCTCGCGTGGCTGATCGTGGGGCGCGCGCTCGCCCCGGTCGCCGCGATGACCCGCACCGCCGCGGCGTGGTCGGAGAGCCGGCTGGACCGCCGCTTCGACCTCGGGCCCGCGCGCGACGAGATCACGGGCCTCGGAGCCGTGCTCGACTCCCTCCTCGAGCGCGTCGGCGTCGCCATCCGCGCCGAGCAGCGGCTCACCGCGGAGCTGGCCCACGAGCTCCGCACCCCGCTGACCGTCATCCGCGGGGAGGCCCAGCTCGGCCGCTCGACGCCCGGCATCCGCGTGCGGGAGCGGGAGCGGTTCGGGCGGATCGAAGCGGCCGCCGTCGACATGGCGACGGCGATGACCACACTGCTCGACGTCGCCCGTGGCGCGACCGGGGCGAACGCGTCGAGCGAGATCGCGCCGGCGCTCGCGGCGGTCGTCGGACGGCATCCGGATCCGGGCGCGGACGTCACCATCGACGTGCAGCCGCCGGACCTCGTGGTGCCGATCCCGGGCGAGCTGGTCGAGCGGATCGTCGCCCCCCTCGTCGACAACGCGCTGCGCCACGCCGCCGCCGCGGTGCGGCTCTCCGCCCGCAGCGAGGACGGTCTCGCCGTGCTCCGCGTCGAGAACGACGGGCCCGGGGTCGCGGTGGAGGAGGGCGTGGACCTCTTCCTGCCCGGCATGCGGGGGCCGGACAGCCCCGGGGCGGGCCTCGGCCTCGCCCTCGCGCGGCGGCTCGCCCGATCGGTGGGCGGCGACGTCGTGCTGGAGCGGGCGGATCCCCCCGTGTTCGCGGTCAGCCTGCCCGCCGGACCGGGGCCGGTCGCCACCGGCGCGTCCGTCCCCTCGGCAGCGGGGAGCGAGGATCCTGACGCCGTGCCGGCGGACGAGCGATCGGACGCGGCGCTGCCGGCGCCCCACCGGTCGTGGTGAGCGGTACCGCGGTCGCGCCGGCACCGACGGTGCGCCGGGCGCCCGTCGTCGTGCCGCGGTGGGCGTGGATCGCGCTCCTCGCCGTGATCGCCGTCGTCGCCTTCGCGATCCGCCTCCGGCTGCTCACCCACTCGGGCGGCCTCGACGGCAGCGACGTGTACGACGACGGGGTCTACTACGCGGCCGCGGATGCGCTCGTCCACGGCCGCCTGCCCTACCGCGACTTCCTCTTCCTCCAGCCGCCCGGCACCCTGCTCGTGCTGGCGCCGTTCGCCTGGGTCGGCGCCCTCACCCGGGACGGGTACGGCGTGGTGGCCGCCCGCCTCGCGTTCATGGCGATCGGCGCCGCCAACGCGGTGCTGGCCGGCGTGCTGGCTCGCCGGTTCGGCTTCACCGCCGCCGTGATCGCCGGACTCGGCTACGCGGTGCTCTTCCCCGCCGCGTACTCGGAGCGCAGCACCCTGCTCGAACCGCTCGGCACCCTCGGGATCCTGCTCGCCGTGCTCTTCGCCGAGCGCGCGGGGCGGTGGCCGCGGGCCGGGATGCTGCTGGCGGGCCTCGCCGCCGGCGCCGCGGTGGGGATGAAGATCTGGTACATCGTGCCGCTGCTCATCATCGGCGCCTTCTCCTGGCGCCGCGCGATCCGCTACCTGATCGGCGCCGTCGTCGCGGGATGCGCGATCTACCTGCCGTTCCTGATCGCCGCACCGGAGCCGATGATCCGCGAGATCCTGCTCGACCAGCTCGGGCGCCCCCGGATGACGACGCAGCCCCTCGTCAACCGGGTGTCCTCGTTCCTCGGTGCGCCCGACCTGCACCGCTACCTGCCGTCGTCGCTCGACCACGTGCTCTCGCCGCACAAGATCGGGCTGCTCCTCGCGCTCGTCGCGCTCGTCTGCGTGGTCGCGGCGCTCACGGTCCCGGGCGCACGCCTGCACCCGGTGCTGCTCGTCGCGGCCGTGCTCATCCTGCTGGCGAGCCCGTCGTACTTCCTGCACTACGGGGTGCTCGCCGCGCCGTTCCTCGCCACCACCGTGGGGATCGGCACCGCACGGCTGCTGGGCTTCGTCGGGAACGCTCCTGCCCGAACCGCGCTCGCGGCGGTCGTCGTCGTGGCCGTCCTCGCCCTCAACGTGCCGGTGGACGTGAGGAAGCGGACGAGCGAATGGGTGCCGACCACCGTCCTGCGGCCCGCCGCCCAGCAGGTCGAGGGCTGCATCACCACCGACGACCCGCACATCCTCGCCGCCCTCGACGTGCTGTCGCGCGACCTGGAACGCGGGTGCCGGCTCTGGCCGGACGTGACGGGCTACACCTACGACCGCGACTCCTACGAGGTCGCCGGCGAGGAGCTGCCGAGGCCCGAGAACCCCCGCTGGCAGCGGGACGTCGCCGCCTACCTGCTGTCCGGGCAGGCCGTCATCGTGCACCGGGGGGCGACGGGACTCTCCCCGGCGACCGCGAGGCTGGTCCGATCCGGGCCCGTCCTCGCCAGGAGCGGCACCTGGACGCTGCACGCCGTGCAGCACTGAACCGAATGACACGAAAGGCCATCGGATGACCGACGACCTCCGCACGCTCGTCTGCGTGCCGACCTACAACGAGGCGGCGTCGCTGCCCGTGCTGCTGCCGCGGCTCGCCGAGGTGCGCCCGCAGGTCGACGTGCTGGTGATCGACGACCGCAGCCCGGACGGCACCGGCGCGCTCGCCGACGCGTTCGCCGAGCGCGACCCCCACGTGCACGTCCTGCACCGCCCGGGCAAGGGGGGCCTCGGAGCGGCCTACCTCGCCGGCTTCGGCTGGGGGCTCGACCGCGGTTACGACGTGATCGTCGAGATGGACGCGGACGGCTCGCACCGCCCCGAGGACCTCGAGCGCCTGCTCGCGACGCTCGCGGACGGCGCCGACGTCGTGCTCGGCACGCGGTGGATGCCGGGCGGCAGCACCGTCAACTGGCCGTTCCGGCGGCGCTTCCTGTCCGTGGCCGGCAACCGGTACGCGCGGGGCATGCTGAACGTCCCCATGCGCGACATCACCGGGGGCTTCCGCGCCTACCGCACGACCGCGTTGCGGGCGCTGGACCTGCCGACCGTGCGGGGCGAGGGCTACGTGTTCCAGGTCGAGCTCGCCCTCCGCGCCGCCGACGCGGGGCTGCGGATCGCGGAGGTGCCGATCACCTTCGTGGAGCGGGAGCAGGGCGTCAGCAAGATGAGCCGCGGCATCGTCGTCGAGGCCATGCGTCGCGTGACCGTGTGGGGCATCCAGCGTCGCCTCGCCCGCCTCATCGGCCGCCGGCGCCCGGTGCGCGCCGCCTGAGCGCGCCGTCGGCCGGGGGGGCGAGGATGGGCCCATGACCACCCTCGGCGTCGTCTTCCTGCCCCAGTTCGCCCCCGAACGCCTGCGGGACGTCGCGCGCTCCGCGGACGAGGCCGGCCTCGAGGAGCTGTGGCTGTGGGAGGACTGCTTCAAGGAGGGGGCGGTCTCCTCGATGGCGGCCGCCCTCGCGTGGACCGAGCGCCTCCGGGTCGGCGTCGGGCTGATGCCCGTGCCCATGCGCAACGTCGCGGCGACCGCCATGGAGACCGCGATGCTCGAGCGGCTGTTCCCGGGCCGCGCGATGATCGGCGTCGGGCACGGCGTGCTCGAGTGGATGGGCTGGATCGGGGCGAGGGCGGCCTCGCCGCTCACCCTGCTCGGGGAGTACCTGGACGCGCTCCGGGCCCTGCTCGCGGGGGAGCGGGTCACCGTCGAGGGGCGGTACGTCCGGCTGCAGGACGTCGCGCTCGACTGGCCCCCGCAGCAGCGCGTCCCGGTCCTCGCCGGTGCCGAGGGACCGAAGACCCTCGAGCTCGTCGGCGCGAAGGCCGACGGCGTGATCCTCACCGGCGGGACGACGCCGGACATGGCGCGGAAGGCGCTCGAGCGGATCCGGGTGGGGCGCGAGGCCGCCGGCCGCACCGATCCGTTCCGCGTGGTCGCGTTCGTGCTCGCCGCGACGGGCCCCGGCGCGCAGGAGCGGTTCGATGCGGAACGCCGGGCGTGGAAGTTCCCGGAGGAGGCCGACGTCGGCGCCGCCGGCGACGCGGAAGCCGTCGCCGCCGCCGTGCGGCGCTGGTCGGACGCCGGCGTGGACACCGTCGTGCTGCAGCCGACGTCGACCGAGCCGGACCCGGAGGGCTTCGTGCGCTTCGCGGGGCGGCAGGTCGCTCCGCTGCTGGCCTGACCGGCCTCCCCGGGATTCCGTCAGCCGAGGTCCGTACCGTCGGAGCGTGGTCGCGCGACGCGACCCGACGTGGAAGGGGAAGCCGATGGACTTCGGAAAGCTGATCGTCCGCCTGGTGGTCGGGGGCTTCTTCATGGGCCACGGCCTGCAGAAGCTGCGCGGCGCGTTCGGCGGCCCGGGACTCGAGGGCACCGAGCAGATGATGACGGCCCTCTCCATGCATCCCGCGAAGCTGAACGCCAGGGCGGCCGCCCTCAGCGAGACGGTCGGCGGCGCGGGCATCGCCCTGGGTGCCGGCACCCCGTTCGCGTCGGCGGCCCTCATCGGCGCCATGGCCACCGCCGTGCGCAAGGTGCACTTCAAGAGCGGCCTCTGGAACTCGAGCGGCGGTTGGGAGTACAACGCCGTGCTGATGGCCGTCGTCGCCGGCCTCACGAACGACGGCCCGGGCGACCTCTCCCTCGACGCCCTGATCGGCCGCAAGCGCTGGGGCCTCGGCTGGAGCGTCTTCTCGGTCCTCGCCGGGGTGGCGGGGTCCGCCGTGGCGATCGAGGCCGGGCGCCGGCTGGCGCCGCCCGAGGAGGACACGGCGGGCGAGCAGGGCGGTCCGGTCTCGACCGACGATCCCGCTGCGGGGACGACCGCCGAGTCCGCCGACCCGTCGATCTGACCGGACCCCGGCCGCTCGGGTCGCGTTCGGGGCCCGTCCAGGACGGTCCGTTGTACTGGGGATCGTCGTCCAGCGACGCGAGAGAGAGGACATCCCATGACCGACACCGCCGAGCTCCGAACCCAGATCCAGACCGTCCCGCAGAGCTCCATGGACATGGAGACCGTGAACAAGGTCTGCCAGCTCCTGTCGCCGATCGTCGTGAACTGCCAGGCGCTCGTCATCGACGGCAAGCAGGCCCACTGGCACGTGCGCGGCGTCAACTTCATCGCCGTGCACAAGCTGCTCGACAAGGTCGTGCTGCACGCGCAGGCGTTCGCCGACCTGGCCGCCGAGCGCGTCGTGGCCCTCGGCCTCCCCGTCGACGCCCGGCTCGTCACGGTCGCGGCGAAGAACACGCTGCCCGAGATGCCGGACGGGTTCCACAACTACGACGTGATGATCAGCCAGGTGGTCGGCCAGATCGACGCGACGTTGAAGACGGTCCGCGAGGCGATCGAGGGCCTCGACGACAGCGACCTGTCGAGCCAGGACGTGTGCATCGAGATCGAGCGGGGCCTCGTCGAGGACCGCTGGTTCCTCGCCGCGCACCTCGCCGGCAACCAGGGCTGACGCCCGGCCGGGGTCGGGGGACGCCGGCGACGGCGCCCCCGACGGCTGGGAGCCCCGATCCCGCGGGTGGCCTAGACTCGACCGGGCCGTTCGGCCGTCCTCGCACGACGGTCCCCGCACTCGCGGGTCGAGCGGGCCGCGTCCCGAAGTCCGCTGACGGATCGCGGGGCGTAGCTCAGCTTGGTAGAGCGCCCGCTTTGGGAGCGGGAGGCCGCAGGTTCGAATCCTGTCGCCCCGACCCGCCGAACTCGACCGATGCGCACCGCATCCCGGAAGGAAACGTCAGGCCGCCATGGTCACCACCACCGTCGAGAAGCTGAGCCCGACCCGCGTCAAGCTCGCGATCTCCGTCCCGCCGGCGGATCTGCGTCCGAGCATCGACCACGCCTACAGCCACATCGCGCAGGACGTGTCGATCCCCGGCTTCCGCAAGGGCAAGGTCCCGCCGCCCATCATCGACCAGCGCGTCGGCCGCGCCGCCGTGCTCGAGCACGCGGTGAACGAGGGGCTCGACGGCTTCTTCCGGCAGGCGATCGAGGAGAACGACCTCCGTCCCCTCGGCCGCCCCGAGGCGGACATCACCGCCTGGCCGGACGCCGGGGACTTCTCCGGTGACCTGCAGGTCACGGTCGAGGTCGACGTGCGCCCCGAGATCGCCCTGCCCGACCTCGACTCCCTCACGGTCGCGGTCGCGCCGATCGAGGTCACCGACGCGGACGTCGACGCGCAGCTCGACGAGCTCCGCACCCGGTTCGGCACCCTCGTCTCCGTGGAGCGCCCGGCGAAGACCGGCGACTTCGTGCAGATCGATCTCACCGCGACGATCGGGGAGGAGCAGGTCGACTCCGCGAACGCGATCTCCTACGAGATCGGCTCCGGCGAGCTCATCGAGGGCATCGACGAGGCGCTCGACTCGCTGACGGCGGGGGAGAGCACCACGTTCAGCTCCACCCTGCTCGGCGGCGACCACGAGGGCGAGCAGGCCGAGATCGCGGTCACCGTCCTCGCCGTGAAGGAGCGGGAGCTGCCCGAGCTCGACGACGAGTTCGCCCAGATGGCGAGCGAGTTCGACACGCTCGAGGAGCTCCGCGCCGACGTGCGGTCGCAGGTCGAGCGGCAGAAGCGCTTCGCGCAGGTGAGCGAGGCGCGCGACAAGGTCGCGGACGCGCTGCTCGCGCAGGTCGACGTGCCGGTTCCCCAGCAGCTCATCGACGACGAGGTGCAGCGCCACCTCGAGTCCGAGGGCCGGCTCGAGGACGACACGCACCGCGCCGAGGTGGCCGAGTCGAGCGAGAAGGCGTTCAAGTCCCAGCTGCTCTTCGACGCCGTCGCCGAGCAGGAGCGGATCGGGGTGTCCCAGGACGAGCTGGCGCAGTACCTCGTGCAGAGCGCGCAGCAGTACGGCATGCAGCCGCAGGAGTTCGTCGAGGTGCTGCAGCAGAACAACCAGCTGCCCTCGATGATGAGCGAGGTCGCGCGCAGCAAGGCGATCAGCGTGCTGCTCGGCCGGGTGAAGGTCGTCGACACCGACGGCAACCCCGTCGACCTCTCGGACTTCGTCGTGGCGGCCTCGCCGGCGGACGTCGCCGACGAGGAGATCCTCGAGCCGGTCGAGGTCGAGGAGAGCGACGAGGCCGCGAAGGCCTGACCCCTTCCCTTCCCTTCACTTCCCTTTCGCGTCGCGATCCGTGCCGCTTCCCGCTCGCCGGGACGGCACGAATCGCGACGCGAACGGCGTTCCGGCCTGAGGGTGCGGCGCTCGCCTCCGAGGTCGCCGGGCGACGGCTCTGCCCGTGGCGAACATCGACGGGACGGTCGGCCGCTCTCAGTAGCGTTGTCGCCAGACCACGAACCGAACAAGGAGTCGTCCCGACATGGCCGATATGAGCCCCCAGCCCAGCGTCTTCGACCGACTGCTGCGCGACCGCATCATCTGGCTCGGCAGCGAGGTGCGCGACGAGAACGCGAACGAGATCGCCGCGAAGCTCCTGCTGCTGGCCGCCGAGGACAGCGAGCGCGACATCTACCTCTACATCAACTCGCCCGGCGGCTCGATCACGGCCGGCATGGCGATCTACGACACGATGCAGTTCATCCCGAACGACGTCGTCACGGTCGGCATCGGCATGGCCGCCTCCATGGGGCAGCTGCTGCTCACCGCGGGCACCAAGGGCAAGCGCTACATCACGCCCAACGCGCGGGTCCTGCTCCACCAGCCCCACGGCGGGTTCGGCGGCACCTCGTCGGACATCCAGACGCAGGCGCAGCTCATCATCGACATGAAGAACCGCCTCGCCCAGATCACCGCCGAGGCCACCGGCAAGACGGTCGAGCAGGTGAACGCCGACGGTGACCGCGACCGCTGGTTCAACGCGCAGGAGGCCCTCGACTACGGCTTCGTCGACCACATCCGTGCATCCGCGTCGGACGTCACGGGCGGCGGCGGCACCGACAAGGCGCAGACCGTCAGCGCCGCGAACCTCTGAACCGCTCGAAAGACAGGACCCTCCCGATGGACACCCCCACCTTCCAGGCGGCCGGCTCGATGCCGATGATGCCGTCAAGTCGATACATCCTCCCGAGCTTCGAGGAGCGCACGGCCTACGGCTTCAAGCGGCAGGACCCGTACGCGAAGCTCTTCGAGGACCGCGTCGTGTTCCTCGGCGTGCAGATCGACGACGCCTCGGCGGACGACATCATGGCCCAGCTCCTGGTGCTCGAGAGCCAGGACCCGGACCGCGACATCATGATGTACATCAACTCGCCCGGCGGCTCGTTCACGGCGATGACGGCGATCTACGACACGATGCAGTACATCCGGCCGCAGATCTCGACCGTCGTGCTCGGCCAGGCCGCGTCCGCGGCGGCGGTGATCACCGCCGCCGGTGCTCCCGGCAAGCGGCTCGCGCTGCCGAACGCCCGCATCCTGATCCACCAGCCGGCCACGTCCGGCGGATCCGGCGGTCAGGCGAGCGACATCGAGATCCAGGCGGCCGAGGTGCTGCGCATGCGCACCTGGCTCGAGGAGACGCTGGCGAAGCACTCGAACCGGACCGTCGAGCAGGTCAACCGCGACATCGAGCGCGACAAGATCCTGAACGGCCAGGAGGCGCTCGAGTACGGCCTCGTGGACCAGGTGCTCACCACGCGCAAGCAGGTCTCGGCGACCCCGGCGCTCGCCCGGGCCTGACCCAGCCGCACCCGAAGGGCGGAACCGGATCCGGTTCCGCCCTTCGGCGTTCCCGGCCCTTGACTCCAAAAGGCTAATAGCACTAGCCTGCGGGCTATGCAGATGAGCATCGTTCCGGCAGTGCACCACCTCGGCCGTCCCGACGGCCGCATCGCCTTCTCCGACACGGGCTCCGGCCCGCTCGTCGTCGCCGTTCCTGGGATGGGCGACCTCCGGTCCTCCTACGACGGGCTCAGCGCCGACCTCGTCGCGCGCGGGTTCCGCGTCGTCGTGACCGACGTCCGCGGCCACGGCGACAGCGACGCCACCTTCACGGAGTACGGCGACGAGCCGACGGCGTCCGACCTCGTGGCGCTGCTCGAGCTGCTCGGCGAGCCGGCCGTGCTGGTCGGCAACTCGTTCGGCGGCTCCGCCGCGGTGATCGCAGCGGCCCGGCGCCCCGACCTCGTGCGGGGTCTGGTGCTGCTCAGCCCCTTCCTCCGAGAGCCGGCGTCGGCCGGCCGCCGGCGCCTGAACCGCGCGCTCTTCCGCCTCATGTTCGCTCGACCCTGGGGAGTGTCGGCCTGGACGCGGTACTACGCGGGTCCGCTGCACGCCGGCGCGCGACCGGCGGACCTCGATCGGCGGGTGGCCGAGATCGGCGCCGCGATGCGACGACCCGGTCGGCTCGCCGCGTTCCGGAGCCTCACCCTGCAGCTCGATCACCGCGTCGTGGAGCCCTGCGTCGCCGCCGTCCGCGCGCCGGCGCTCGTCGTCGTCGGCGCGCTCGATCCCGACTACCCGGATCCCGCGGCCGAGCTCGCCCGGATGGGGGAGCTGCTCGGGGCCCGCACGCTGCTCCTGCCCGAGGCGGCTCACTACGCGCACACCCAGCGGCCCGACCTCGTGCTGCCGGCTGTCGCCGCCTTCGCGCAGGAGCTGCGGGACGGCGCGGGATGGCGGTCCGCCGGTGCCTAGGGCCGGACTGAGCCGGGACGCAGTGGTCGACATCGCCGTGCGTCGTATCGACGCGTCGCCCGACGGCTTCGCGCGCCTCTCCCTCGCCGCCGTCGCGGCGGACGCGGGCGTCGCGGTCCCGAGCCTGTACAAGCACGTGTCCTCGCTCGCGGACCTGCGGCAGGGCGTCGCGCTCGTCGCGCTCCGCGAGCTGGCGAGACGCAGCGCCGCCGCCACGATCGGCCGTTCGGGCCCGGACGCGATCCGCTCCCTGGGTCGAGCCGTCCGCGAGCTCGCCCGCGAGCATCCCGGTCTCTACGCGGCCACGCAGGTCCCGCCCGAGGTCGAGGGCGAGGCCGGGGTCGCGGTGCGCCTCGCGGGCCACGACGCCGTGGCGGTCATCGGAGCGGTGCTGCGCGGCGCCGGCGTGCCGGAGGACCGCCTGATCGACGCCATCCGCGTCGTGCGATCCGCCGTGCACGGGTTCGCGGTGCTCGAGGCCGGCGGCGGGTTCGGCCTGCCCGACGACCTCGATCGCAGCTTCGAGGCCCTGCTCGACGTGCTGGTCGCCGGCGTCGGAGCCGTCGCCGGCTGACGCGGGCGCGCGCGGGCGCCGTCCGTGGATGGAACGCGGGTTACTCGCGGACCCGGTAGGAACTCATTCGTCACATCCGCACCACCGGCCGCAGGGGTGCTGACCCGCCTCGGCGTGCCGCGCAACACCCCTCGACACGCTGCGGGCGCGTTCCCCGCCGCGGGTTAGGCTCATCGCCAAGCAACCGGACCCGGGGGAGAGACGCTCGATGGCTCGAATGGGCGAAAGCGCCGATCTGCTGAAATGTTCCTTCTGTGGCAAGAGCCAGAAGCAGGTGCAGCAGCTGATCGCCGGACCTGGCGTGTACATCTGCGACGAGTGCGTCGAGCTCTGCAACGAGATCATCGAGGAGCGCCTCGCCGAGGCCGCCGATGAGAGCCCGAGCGACTTCGACCTGCCGAAGCCGAAGGAGATCTTCGCCTTCCTCGAGGAGTACGTCATCGGCCAGGACGCGGCCAAGAAGGCGCTGTCGGTCGCGGTCTACAACCACTACAAGCGTGTCCGCGCACGGGGCACCCTCGCGCCGGCCGAGGCGATCAAGGACGACATCGAGATCGCGAAGTCGAACATCCTGCTGATCGGTCCGACGGGCTGCGGCAAGACCTACCTCGCGCAGACGCTCGCGAAGCGGCTCAACGTGCCCTTCGCGGTCGCCGACGCCACCGCTCTCACGGAGGCGGGCTACGTCGGCGAGGACGTCGAGAACAT
>JAICSU010000258.1 GCA_025936735.1 Amnibacterium sp. | reverse complement strand
GACGCGTGTCGCGGGCGGGGGCCAGGTGCTCGTCCGGCTCGACGAGGGCGACCCGGTGCACGACGCCGCCCGGGCCCTCGTGGCGGAGGCGGCCCTGACCGCGACCCGCACGGCGGACGCCGAGATCGTCTGCGACTACGGGATCGGATCCGCCGCGGGCGCGGTCCGCGCCGCGCTCGCGACCCGCGCGCAGCGGCCGCCCGTCACCGCCGTGGACGCCCACGATCTCGCGCCCTGGGCGGTGCTCGCCGCGACCGTCGTCACGCCGAACGCGGGCGAGACCGAACGGCTGCTCGGTCGCCCGCTCGGCCCCGAGCGCGCCCGCACCGCCGCGCTGCTCCGTGACGAGCTGCTCGCCGCGACCGGCGCGGCGGGCGTCGTCGTCACCCTCGACCGGGACGGCACCGTCGTCCACGCCGCCGCCGGCACGAGCCGCACGACGGCGCATCCGGCGCCCGACACGATGGCGAACGGCGCCGGCGACACCTTCGTGGCCGCGCTCGCGCTGGCCCTGGCCACCGGCGAGACGCTCGCCGAAGCGGCCGTGGTCGCGCAGCTCGCCGCGGACGTCGTGGTGCGGGAGCCCGGTACGAGCGTCTGCGGCCGCGCCGACCTCCTCGCCGCCGCGGAGGGACCGAAGCGCGTGCTCGACGCCGATCGGCTCGAAGCGGCCCTCGAGGCCGACCGACGCGCCGGCCGACGCATCGTCTTCACCAACGGCTGCTTCGACGTGCTGCACGTCGGGCACACGACCTCGCTGAAGCAGGCGAAGCAGCTGGGCGACGTGCTCGTCGTCGCGGTGAACGACGACGACTCGGTGCGACGCCTGAAGGGGCCCGGCCGCCCGATCAACCACGCGGCCGACCGCGCCGGGGTGCTCGCGGAGCTCGCCTGCGTCGACTACGTCACGGTCTTCGGCGACGACACCGCCATCCCCCTGCTCGAACGCCTCCGGCCGGACGTCTACGCGAAGGGCGGCGACTACACGCCCGAGATGCTGGAGGAGACGGCCGCCGTGGAGTCCTACGGCGGAACCGTCGCGATCCTCGGCTACGTGAGCGCACATTCCACGAGCGGCATCATCGCCCGCACCCGCGCCCTGCCCGAGGGGACGGCGACCGGATGAGCCGCCGCGCCGCCGCCGCGTGGGGCCGTGACGCCGCCGCGCCGCAGCCGCTCGTGGACGTGCTGATCGGAACGGTCGGCCGCACGGCCGAGCTCGCCGTGACGCTCGCCGGCCTCGCCGCTCAGGACGATCCACCGTTCCGGGTGCTCGTCAGCGACCAGTCCGACGGGCACCCCGCGGCGACCGATCCCGCCGTGCAGGCGATGTTCCGGGTGCTGGAGGTGCAGGGTCGGCAGCCGCGGCTCGTCCGGCACCGGCCGCGCCGCGGCATGGCGGAGCACCGCGACTTCCTGCTCGGGCAGGCCACGGCGGACGCCGTGCTGTTCCTCGACGACGACGTGTGGCTGGAGCCCGGCGCCCTGCAGCGCCTGCACGACGCCCTCACGACCCTCGGCTGCGGCTTCGTCGGCATGGCGCCCCAGGGGCTGTCGTACCTCGACGACCGCCGACCGCACGAGCACCGGCCGTTCGAGCCGTGGGACGGGCCGGTCCGGCCGGAGCGCATCCGCCGCGGCGAGCCCGGCTTCGAGCGGTGGACCCTCCACAACGCGGCGAACCTCGTGCATGTCGCCGCGGACCGGGACGCCCCCGAGCGCGGATGGGTGCCGTACCGCGTCGCGTGGATCGGCGCCTGCGTGCTCTACCGGCGGTCGGCGCTCGTCGAGTGCGGCGGCTTCGGGTTCTGGCGCGACCTGCCGGCCGCCCACGCCGGCGAGGACGTGGTGGCGCAGTGGCGGGTGATGGAGCGCTTCGGGGGCGCCGGCCTGCTGCCGTCCGGCGCGGTCCATCTCGAGGCGCCCACGACGATCCCGAAGCGCGAGGTGGACGCCCCTGACGTGGTCTTCGCCGCCGATGACTCCCGCCTGGCCGGCTGACCGGCCGGGAGACCGCAGTACCGACTCGAAGGAGGACGACATGGCCGATGCGCCGAACCCGATCCAGATCCAGAAGTTCCTGAGTGGCATCGACTACCCCGCGTCGAAGGACACGATCGTCGAGACCGCGAAGAAGGAGGGCGCCGACCAGGACGTGCTCGACGCGCTCGGTCGTATTCCCGACGGCGACTACGACGCCCCGACCTCCGTCAGCAAGGCGGTCGCCGGCAACGCCTGACGGGCGCGCGCAGCGCCGGCGGCGGCGGCGAGGTCAGAACTGCACGCGGGGCGGCGGCGCGCCTGCGGCGGAGTCCGCCACCTCGAAGAACTCGCGGGGGGTGAAGCCGAGGCGCCGGGCGAACATGCTGTTCGGGAACACCTGGAGCCTCGTGTTGAACTCCCGCACGCCCCCGTTGTAGAACCGCCGGGACGCCTGGATCCTCTCCTCGGTGTCCGCCAGCTCCGACTGGAGCTGGAGGAAGTCGGGGCTCGCCTGCAGCCGTGGATACGCGGAAGCGACGGCGAAGACGGACTTCAGCGCCTGCTGCATGTGGTTCTCCGCGACCGTGGCCTCGCCGGGCGTCGTCGCGGAGAGGGTCTGCTCCCGCGCGTGCGTGACGCTCTGGACGAGGCCCCTCTCGTGCGTCGCGTAGCCCGTGACGGCGTCGAGGATCGTGGGGAGGAGCTCGGCGCGCCGGTGCTGCTGCGCGGTGATGTCGCTCCACGCCTCGTCGACGCGCCCGTTCAGGGCCACCAGCGCGTTGTAGCTCGCCCAGAGGTAGATCGCGACGATCGCGATCAGCACCACGAGGACGACGATCGGGATGACCAGGCCCCAGTCCATGGCGGGAGGCTAGGGCACGGCACTGCGGGATCGATGAGACTCGCGCGTCATCCTCCG
>JAICSU010000006.1 GCA_025936735.1 Amnibacterium sp. | reverse complement strand
TCGGGGACGAGACGGTGTTCAACGACGCCGACCTGTCCTTCGTCGACTTCGACTCGTTCTCGAGCGACGACTACACCCCCGGCACCTACAACTAGATGCGAGCCACGAAGGGCCCGTCATCCCGCGAGGGACGGCGGGCCCTCCGTCCTCCCCGACTGTTGCCACTTTCTGCTGTCTTGGCGTGCCCATGGCCGCAGAAAGTGGCAACAGCCCTTCCGGGGTCCCCCCCCTACGGGGGATATGAGGCGACGGCCCCTGTCAGTAGCGTGAGAGGGCGCCGGCCACCCATCCGGTGCTTGTCGCGTACCCCCGCGACGATCGCTTCCGCACCCAACGGATCCCCCCAAGTGACCACGCACCCCACCGTGGCCGTACCCGCTCCGAGGAGCGCGTCCTGCCCACCCCTGCCCACCCCTGCCCGACACGGGGAGCGCTGATGCTGCGCCCCTACCGCCTCGAGCGCGAACTCGACCGAGCCGTCGCCCAGTGGCTCGCCTGGCTGCCCCGCTGGGACCCGGCCGCGATGCGGAAGCGGGAGCGGCTCTGCCCGGTCTGCCCGGTCTGGGCCGCGGAGCTCGGCCTCGAGGACGTTCCGCACGGCGTGCTGCACGCCCTCACCGTGTCGATCGACGGCCTCATCACCGAGCACATCCGCCGGTCGCTGGCCCTCGAGCCCTTCCTGCCCCAGGACGAGGTGGACGCCATGCGCACGCAGCTGCGCGGGGATGCGACCGCCTGGATCACGCGGCAGAAGCCGGTGATCCTGCGCACGCTGGACGCCTACGTGGAGCCGAAGGTGCAGCACATGGCCGCCCTGCTCCTGGAGGAGCTCGCCGGCTGACCCGGGCGCCGAGATGTCCGTATCGGCCGCAGAAGGGCGGGGCGGGCGTCAGCCCTCGGGTGAGATGAGCTCCGCCTGGAGGGGCCAGTCCGCGCCGTCCAGGATCACCTGGGTGGCAGCGTGCGTCTCGGGGTGCACGAGGATCGGCGCCAGCAGGTTCACGACCGGCGCCCCGTCCGAGAGCGTCGCGACGACGTACACGTCCACCTGCTCCGGGTCCTCGGCGCCGATCGGCGCGAGATGCTCGTCCGACAGCTGCGGCCTGTACTCCGGCACGAACACCGCCGGGTCGAGCAGGAACAGGCGCAGGTCGGCGCCGACCGTGTCGCGCATCGCGTAGAGGCCGAAGGCCCCTTCGACCTCGTCGAGCTCGAAGTCGACGACGGGGGAGAGGCCGGGAGGCGGCGTCGTGAAGACGAGGCGGCCGGCACGGGACAGGGTGTTCGTGATCATCGCAGGAAGCTCATCAGGGTCGGTTGGATGGACTGCGCGGTGACCTGGAGCGCCGTCTGGTAGGCGACCTCCTGCGTCTTCAGGTCGAGCAGCACCTTGGTCGTGTCGGCGTCCTCGATCCCCGAGCGCTGGGTCTCCAGCGTGAGGGACTCGTTCGCGTTCGTGGTCTTCGCGGCGGTCACGCGAGCATAGTCGGCGCCCACCGTCGCGTGGACGGCGCTCATCTGGGTGAGGCCGTTCTGCAGCGCCGTGAGACCCGCGGTGATCTGAGCGTCGCTCTGGCCGCTCGTGTCGCGCAGCGCCGCGGAGATCGCGTCGATCGTCTGGAACACCGACGGCGACGCGGCGCTGCTGCCGTCGCCGAACGCCGCGGCGCCATCGGCGCTCACCGAGACCGTCTCCGTGCCGCTGATGCGTCGCTGCACGGCGCCGCCGGCCACGCCCGCGAAGGTGCCGGATGCGTCGAACGCGTTCGCGGCGTCGGACGTGCCGGCGAAGACCGACCGGCCGAGGTACTTGGTGTTCGCCTGCCCGAGCAGGTCGGCCCGGATGCCGTCGAGCTGCGTCGCGAGCGCGGCGCGGGAGGTCGGCGTCTGCGCCCCGGTGTTCGCGCCCTGCGTGGTGACGTCGATCGCCTGCCGAAGCAGGTTCTCGGACGCCGTCAGGGTGGAGTCCGTGGTCGTCAGCCACGAGTTCGCGTCGTCGATGTTCGTCGAGTACTGCGCATTCGCCCGCTGCTGCGCACGCACCCGCATCGCGGCGGCCGTGCCCGCCGGGTCGTCCGACGGCTTCGTGATGGCGGCCCCCGACGAGGCCTGCTGCTGCAGCTTCGCGAGCCGCGCCTTCGTGGTCGCGATGTCGCCGGCGGAGCCGTAGGCGAGCTGCTGGCTGGTGATGCGGAGGTTCATCAGGCGGTGAGTCCGGTGTGGTTGATGAGGGTGTCGAGCATCGAGTCGATCGTGGTGATCACCCGGGCCGCCGCCTGGTAGGCGTGCTGGTAGGTCACGAGGTTCGTCGTCTCCTCGTCGAGGTCCACGCCGCTCTGGGACGTCTGGGCGCTGACCGCGCTCGACGCGGCCGAGTCGGCGATGCCGGCCTGCGCGCTCGCGTTCTGGGACTGCACGCCGATGTTCGACACGAACGCCGCCCACGCGGAGTCGGGCGAGCCGGTCGCCGCGCCGAGCTGCGAGACGGCGTCGGCCACGGCGCCGTCCGAGCCCGCGCTGCTGTTCATCGCGATGCCGGACAGGGAGGTGGGGACGACCGACAGCGCCGTCGCCGCCGGACCCGAGCCGAGGGAGAAGAACGGTGCGGCGCCGCCCGAGACCCCGGCCGAGGTGGTGCCCTGGGCGAGCGCGGCGTTGACGGTCGTCGCGAGCGAGGTCGCCAGCGCGTTGTAGACCTCCGCCGTCTCGGCGTACACGCCGCCGGTGCCCCCTGACGGGCCCGCGAGCGTGGCGAGCCGGGCGGCCACGGAGCCGCCGTCGATGGTGGCGGGCGAGCCGCTGTCCGTCCACTGCAGGTGCACCGGGTCCGCGCCCGCCCCGCCGAGAACGGTCGAGCCGGCGAGGGCCACCGATCGGGCCGTGTTCTCGGACACGAGCGTGCTTCCGCCGAGGTAGACGTCGATCGTCCCGTCCGCGTTCTGCCGCGTCGTCGCGCCCGTCATCTGCGCGAGCGACGTGAGGGCGGCGTCCCGCTGGTCCATCAGCTCGTTCGCGTTCCCGCCGGCGGTGGTGGTCTGCAGGATGGCCTTGTTCAGGTCCGCCACGTGCTGCGCGGTGCTGTTGATCGTGGTGACCGCGTCGGCCGTGGAGGCGCGCTGGCCACTCCACGCGTTCTGGACAGCGGTGTAGCCCGCGGCGATGCGGGACGCGAGCAGCTGCCCCTGCCCGATCAGCACGCTCGCCTGGCCCGCGGCCGTGCTCGATCCGGCGCTGTTGCCCATGTTCTGCCACTGAGCCCAGAAGTCGTTCAGCGTCGAGGACAGGCCGCTCGGGCCGGGCTCGTTCAGCGCCCCCTCGACCGAGGAGACGGCGGCGGAGGCGGTGTCCCAGTACCCGCTCGTCGACGCGGTGGTGCGCACGCGGTTGTCGATGACGGTGTCGTTGAGGCGGGCGATGCCGGTCACGGCCACGCCCGCACCGATGAGCACGCCCTTGCTGAACAGCGCCGGCGTCTGCGTGCCGGGTACGGACACCTGCGAGACGCGCTGGCGGGTGTAGCCCTCGGTGTTGACGTTCGCGATGTTCTGCCCGGTGACGTCGATCGCCGCGCGGGCTGCGGCGAGGCCGCTGTACGCGGTGTTGAGCGTGCCGAAGGTGCTCGCCACGCTCAGGCCTGCCGGTCGAACAGGTGGGCGAACGTGCTCGACGAGCTGTGCGTCCCCCGCCCCGTGTAGACGCCGACGGGCTCGGCGGCGCCGACGGTGGCGAGCGTCTCCTGAGTGGCCCGGGTCGCCGCGCGCAGGTAGGTGAGGTTCGTGTCGCGCACGTCGGCGATCTGCGCGGTGAGTGCGGTCAGGGCGGTGAGGTGGGACTGCAGGATGTCGCGCCAGACATCGCTGGGCGCGTGCTCCACGAGCTGGCGGAGCGTCGCGTCCTCGCCGAGACCCCATTCGACGGCCACCGCCGACGCCTCGACGGTGCGCTCGATGCCCGCGGTGCGGAGGCGGGCGAGCACGGCCTCGACCTCCCGGGTGGCGTGGTGCAGCCACTTCGAGCGGCCCGCGGTGAGCAGCAGCTGCTCCTCCTCGAGCTTGAACACGAGCAGCTCGAGCAGCTCGCGCTCGCGCCAGAGCAGTGTCGACAGGTCGTTGGCGCCCACAGTCCGCTCCTTCCGGCGCCGGAGAACGGCGCGACTCCCACTCTCGGTCCGCAAGCGCCATATGTAAGGAACGGCGCGCGGGTCGCGGCGGGACCGGCCGGAGCATAGGACGGTGCGGAGGTGATCCGCGGGAGGCGCGACGTCCCCGAACTGGGGGCAGGCGGGGGATCCTCCGTGCCCCGTGGCGCTCCCCGATCCCGCCCGCGGCCGCCCATACGCTCGCGACCGCGGCACGCCCTTTCCGCGTGCACGGGATCCCTTGGGGGACGGATGACGGCACGGGAGCAGCGCGACCGCCTGGTGCGCGAGAACCTCGCGATCGTCGGCTACCTCGTGAACGAGGTCGCCCGGCGGGCCACCCACCTCTCACGCGACGAGCTCGCCTCCGCGGGCTCGCTCGGCCTGCTGATGGCGGCCGAGACGTTCGACCCCGCCCAGGGCGTGCCCTTCGGCGCTTTCGCCCGCCGGCGCGTGCTCGGTGCGATCGCCGACGAGATGCGCGCGGCGGACTGGGCGAGCCGCGCGACGCGGAGGCGCATCCGCGAGTCCCTGCAGGTGCAGGAGTCCCTCACCCAGGCGCTCGGTCGCACCCCGACGATCGACGAGCTCGCCGAGTCGCTCGGCGTGGACCGGAAGGCGGCCGCCGAGGCGCTCGCCGACGCGTCCCGCAGCGTGGCGAGCCTCGACGAGACGATGGGTGACCTCGTCGCCTCCGAGATCGCGAACCCCGAGGACGCGATGCTCGACACCGAGCGCACCCGCTACGTGTCGGCTGCCGTGACGGCCCTGCCGGAGCGGATGCGCTACATCGTCGAGCAGATCTACTTCCACGACCGCAGCGTCAACGACCTCGCGGAGGAGCTGGGCCTCACCCACTCCGCGGTGTCGCAGCAGCGCTCCGAGGCCGTCCGCCTGATGCGGGACGGCCTCGAGGCCCACTACGCGGACGCCGCGCCGGCCGAGCAGCACTCACGGGTCGCCCCGGCGCGTCGCGCCGCCTACCTGGCGCGCCTCGCGGAGACTGCGACCGCGGGCATGACGCCGGGCGTAGCCGCCCGCTTCGACGTCTCGCGTGCCGTGTCCTAGAGACGGCACGCGGATGGACGTCCCCACTTCGGGGCGACCGCTAACAGCCCTGGCCCGGACGCCGATAGGTGTTCGCGTCGGACCACGGATGGACCGGATTACACACCAGATCCCAGATCACGGAGGAACTAATGGGATTCTCAGTCAACACCAACCTCGATGCGCTCAACACGTATCGGAACCTGCAGAACACGCAGAACTCGCTCTCGAACTCGCTCGCAAAGCTCTCGAGCGGTCTGCGCATCAACAACGCCGGCGACGACGCCGCCGGTCTGACCATCGCCACCACCCTGGGTTCGCAGGTGTCCGGCCTCCAGCAGGCCAGCCGCAACGCTCAGGACGGCACCTCGGTCGTGCAGACCGCGGACGGTGCGCTCAGCCAGGCGCAGTCGCTCCTCGGCCGGCTTCGCGACCTCGCGGTCCAGGCCGCGAACGACTCGAACAGCACGAGCGCCCGCACGGCGATCGGTACCGAGGCGACCAGCATCAAGAACGAGCTGACCCGTCTCGGCCAGTCCACCAACTTCAACGGCAAGACCCTGCTCGACGGCACGGCCGGCACGATGAACTTCCAGGTGGGCGCGGACGGCAACTCGCAGAGCCAGATCGGTGTCACGCTGAGCGGTGCGGGCTTCGACCTCACGTCGGTCGCCTCGGCGCTCGGCTCGACCTCGCAGGCATCGTTCGCGGTGACCCCGGGGACGCTCGCGGCCGGCACGTACACCTTCACCACCGGCAAGACCTCGGTGGCCTACACGATCGCCGCGGGTAGCGTCCCGTCGACGACGCAGGGCCTCGCCGACGCACTGAACGCGAACTCGGACTTCGCGAACGCCTTCAGCGCGACCGCCGACAGCAGCAACAACCTCATCGTCTCGTCGAAGCTCGGCACGACGGTGTCGGGGACGGCGCCCGGAACGGGCATCGCGGCCGGTACGGTCACCGCGGCGACGGTGCAGTTCGACACGGCTGCGCACGCGCAGGCCGCCATCACGGCGATCGACACGCAGATCGCGAACGTCTCCTCGGCCCGGTCCACGATCGGTGCCCTCGAGAACCGCTTCGCAAGCGCCGTGTCGACCATCTCCACGTCGGTCACCAACCTGACCGCCGCGAAGAGCCGGATCACCGACGTCGACATGGCGTCGGAGATGGTCAACTACAGCCGCGCGAACATCCTGGCCCAGTCGGGTACGGCGATGCTCGCTCAGGCGAACCAGGCGCCGCAGCTCGCGCTGAAGCTGCTCGGCTGATCCTGAAGCATCACCACTCGGATGGCGCGGGGGCGGTATCGCTCCCGCGCCATTCGGGCGTGACCGGCAGACCCCGTCCTGACATCCCTGGAGCCGCGCGATGACGACGACCTCGACGTCCGGGCTCGGCTTGTCGGGGCTCTCGAGCGGCCTCGACACCAGCGGCATCATCACCAAGCTGATGGCGATCGAACAGCAACCGCAGACGCTGCTGAAGAACCAGCTCTCGAACGTCTCCACCTACCGAAACGCGCTGCAGTCGGTGAACACGCAGCTCGCCGCGATCGCCACCGCGGCCAAGACCGCGTCGACTGCCGGTTCACTCACGGCTTTCACCGCGTCGAGCGACACGAGCGGGATCACGGCCACGGCCGACTCGACAGCGGCCGCCGGCAGCGTCTCCTTCACGGTCGGCGCGGTCGCCACCGCGCAGACGTCCGTCACCGGAGTGATGACCGCATGGCCGGACGCATCCTCCTCGACGCCGAGCATCACCATCAAGACCGGGACGGGTGAGAAGACCGTCACCGCCCTCTCCACCAACCTCGACGACATCGTCGCCGCCATCAACGGCGGCAACACCGGCGTGACCGCGACGAAGATCAACGCCGGCACCGACGCCCAGGGCAACCCGCAGTACCGGCTGCAGCTCCGGTCGACCGGCACCGGCGCCGCGGGCGCGTTCACCGCATACGAGGGGGTCGACAGCGCGACCGGAACTGTCCTCCCCGTGACGACGGTGACCACCGCCCAGGACGCCAGCATCACGCTCTACGGCGGCACCGGTGCCGAGCAGACCGTCACGTCGTCCTCGAACACCTTCACCGGCCTCATGACCGGCGTGAACGTGACCGTGTCCGCCGTGACGACCTCCCCGGCGACCATCACGGTGAAGCCCGACTCGAGCAAGGCCGCCGGCGCCGCCTCCTCGCTGACGGGCAACCTCATCGCCTTCTTCTCCACCATCGCCACGGACACGGCCGTCACGACGAGCTCGAGCACCAGCGGCGGCACGAGCAGCACCTCGACCACTGGCGCAGTATTCACCGGCGACACCGGGATCCGCGCGTTGAACGACCAGATGCTCTCCGCGGCGACGGGCGCGGTCACCGTGAACGGGGTGCTGACGAGCCCCTCGTCGATCGGGATCACGCTGACGAAGACCGGCACCATCACCTTCGACCAGGGCGTCTTCACGAGGGCGATGGCGAGCGATCCGACGGGGACGATGGCGATGTTCCAGACCATCGCCGGCCGGATCAGCGACGCCGCGTCCGCGGCGTCCGACCCGCTGAGCGGAACCCTGACGCAGAAGATCACATCCGAGCAGTCGCAGGAGTCGAGCCTCAACTCGCAGATCAGCGACTGGGACACCCGGCTCGCGACGATCCAGCAGAACTACCAGAACCAGTTCAACGCCATGGAGACCGCGCTGAACACGCTCAGCTCGCAGGCGTCGTGGCTCACCGGGCAGATCAACTCGCTCCCGAGCTACTCCTCGTCCTCCTCCTCATCCAAGTAGAACGGCTGACCCCGATGGCCAACGAATACGCCGCCGCGCGCAACCTCTACAACCGCGACTCGGTGCTGTCCGCGTCGCCCGCGCGGATCCTCACGATGCTCTACGACCGGTTGCTGCTCGACCTGCAGCGGGCGGAGACGGCGCAGCGGCAGGAGGACTGGACGACCGCGACGCCGTGCCTGCTGCACGCGCAGGAGATCGTGACCGAGCTGATGAGCTCGCTCCGCCCCGAGATCTGGGACGGCGGTCCGGCGCTCCTCGCGCTCTACGGGTACGTCGTGCAGAACCTCGTCACCGCGAACATCAAGCGGGACATCGGCAAGACGCGCGAGTGCATCGTCCTGCTCGAGCCCCTGCGCACCGCCTGGCACGAGGCCGCGCTGAAGGTGTCCATGGAGCAGGCGGCGCTCCGCCGCGACGCCGTTGGCTGAGCCGGTCCTGTCGGCCTGGACACCCGTTCTCGACGACCTCGAGGATCGCGTCGCGGGCGCCGAGCAGGGCGCCCTCGAGCGCCTCGAGGGTTGGACGCCGCCCCCCGGACCGGGCCCGATGACGCCTGCGGACGTCGAGCGGGCGACCCGCGTGCTCGGCCGGCAGCGGGCGCTGCTGGCCCGGCTGCGGGAGGAGCAGGGCGGCGTGGCGCTGCGGATGGCAGCGGTGCGGAGGCCGGCCTTCAGGCCGATCACCGCCCCGCCCGTCTACGTCGACCGCTCGCTCTGAGCCATTCACTCTGGCGATCAGGGCTTTCCCGGAGGCGGTCTTTTCCCTGGTGAGCGCGCGAGTCGCTGTCGGACCTGGGGTGTTCACTGCGGGTATGACGAAGGAGTCGACGGATCCCCCTCCGAGGAGCGGGGACGGGTGTGGTGAGGGCGAGTTCGCGGATCTGGATGCGCGTGAGGCGTTGTTCACGGGCGCGTTGGCGCAGGCGGATCGGGTGGCGAATCGGGCGGCGGCGCTGCGCCGGCAGGTGATGCTGGCGGGGTTCGATGCGATGGTGCTGGAGGAGCAGCAGCAGGGCCGCACGGTGCGGGTGGATGACGCGATCGTGCGGGCGTTCCTGCTGCACCAGGCGACCGTGCTGCGCATCCCGCGGCAGACGGTGGAGCGGCAGCTGGCCACCGGGTGGACGCTGCGGGATCGGCTGCCGGCGACGTGGGCGGTGTTCCTCGACGGCTTCTGCTCGGACACGGCCGCGGGATCGCGGCGGACGAGTCCGGGGGCCTGGACGGGGATGCGCTGGCCGCGTTCGATCTGGCGGCGGCGCAGCTGGTGCAGGAGGAGAAGCCGACCGTGCTGATCCGGAAGCTGGCGATGCTCCGGGATCGGCTGGATCCGCAGGCGGCGACGGTGCGGCATGGTCGGGCGTCCGGCCGCCGGCATGTGTCGGCCCGGCCGGGGATGGACGGGCAGGCGTCGTTGACGATCAGCACCGACGCGACGGATGTCGCGGCGGTCTATGACGCGGTCCGGCAGGCGGCGGTCAAGGCCCATGGGCGTGAGGGCGAGTGCCGCAGCCTGGGTCAGCTGATGGCGGACATCGTGATCGATCTGATCCTGCACGGCGCCGCCGTCGACGCCCCCGAGATGGCCGACCCCGCCTACCCGATGGAGCGGCTGGGCAGTCTCCGCGTCCCGCACCGCAAGGCGGTGCAGGCCACGGTGCTGGTCATCATGTCCGCGGAGACCGCGACCGGGGCCTCGGATGAGCCGGGCGAGCTGGCCGGGATGGGTCCCATCGACGCGGACGTCGCCCGCCGGATCGTGCAGCACACCCGGTGCTGGACCCGGGTGGTGACGGACCCGGTCGACGACGCGGTGATCGGCATCGACTCGACGGAACGCTTCATCCCGGCCGGGTTGAAGAGGCTGATCCACGTGCGGACCCCGACCTGCACCGGCGACGACTGCGGACTGCCGGCGCATCGGGCGGATCTGGACCACATCACCCGCCTCGAGCACGACGGCCGCACCCGGCACACCAACCTGCAACCCCTCTGCCGCCCCTCCCACCAGATGAAGGACGAGGGCGGGCATTGGACGGTCACTGTCGGCGACGACGGGAGCACCATCTGGCGATCCCGCTGGGGCGCGATCCGGGTGGTACGCCCCTCGCTTCGAGTCCGCACCCACGGCACACCACTCCAGGCCGACGACTGCCCCTTCTGAGCGACCCTCGCTGCACAGGAGCGAAACCGCTGTCGGACCTGCCGTTTAGCGTCCATCAGGCGGTTCGGAAGGAGGCGCGATGTTCGTTCGTGATGGAGCGGTGGTGTGCAGCGCCTCCGACCTCAAGGCCGCCGTCGAGTGCGAGTGGGGCCTGATGCGCCGCCTCGACGCGAAGCTCGGCCGCGTCGACGCGGTCGCCGAGCCCGAGGACTCGATGAACCGGCGCGCGGCCGCGCTCGGCGACGAGCACGAGCGGCGGCGGCTCGAGGAGTACGTGCGCATGTTCGGTCCGTACGAGCCGGGGCGCTCGGGC
Organism: Amnibacterium sp.; assembly: GCA_025936735.1. Lineage (GTDB taxonomy): Bacteria > Actinomycetota > Actinomycetes > Actinomycetales > Microbacteriaceae > Amnibacterium. Next base: position 26,140 of record JAICSU010000006.1, on the reverse strand, counting down.
GGCGTCGCCGTGATCGAGCGGCCGGAGGACTCCACCGACTTCGAAGCGCTGCGGGGCGCGCAGGCCGAGACGATCGCCGCCATGCGCGACGGGGCCGACGTCGTCTTCCAGGCCACGCTCTTCGACGGGTCGTTCCTCGGGTTCGCCGACTTCCTGGTCCGCGCGACCGACGAGACCGGCGACCGCTGGGACGTCTACGACACGAAGCTGGCCCGTCGGGCGAAGGTCACGGCGCTGCTGCAGCTCGCCGCCTATGCGCAGCAGCTCGAGCGGCTCGGGATCCCGGTCGGCGACACGGTGCACCTGCTGCTCGGCGACGGAACCCGCTCCTCGCACCGGCTCGACGACATCCGTCCCGTCTTCGATCTGCGAATGGGGCGCCTACGCCGGCTCGTCGATGCGCGGATGGCGGACACCGACGCGATCGGATGGCGAGCGGAGGAGGTGCGGGCGTGCGGCCGCTGTGCCGAGTGCGCCGCGCAGGTCGAAGCCGTCCGCGACGTGCTGCTCGTCGGGCGCCTCACCGTCAACCAGCGGCAGCGACTGCACGAGGTCGGCATCCGCACCATCGACGAGTTCGCCGCGAGCACGGGCCCGATCGACGGCATCGGACCGGCGGCACTGCAGCGGCTCCGGCTCCAGGCGGAGCTGCAGCTCGCTGCGGAGACGACGACGGAGCCAGGGCGGCACCGCGTCGACGTGCAGGTGATCGACCCGGACGGCTTCGCCGCCCTCCCCCCGGCGGATCCCGGCGACATCTTCTTCGACTTCGAGGGCGACCCGCTGTGGAGCGACGACCACCGCGAGTGGGGGCTCGAGTACCTCTTCGGGGTCATCGACCACGACGGGCAGCGTGAGCACTTCCGGCCGTTCTGGGCGCACGACCGCGCGCAGGAGAAGCAGGCACTGCTCGACTTCCTGCACTACGTCGACGAGCGGCGCAAGCGGCACCCGGGCCTGCACATCTACCACTACGCCGACTACGAGCGCAGCCACCTGCAGCAGCTGTGCGCCCGGCACGGCGTGGGCGAGGCGATCCTCGACGACCTCCTCCGCGACCACGTGCTCGTCGACCTCTATCCGATCGTCCTGCGCACGATGCGCATCTCGGAGCGGTCCTACAGCCTGAAGAAGCTCGAGCCCATCTACATGGGCGACCGCCTGCGCGAGAGCGACGTGACGAACGCCGCCGACTCCGTCGACGCCTACGTCGTCTACTGCCGCCTCCGCGACGAGGGCCGCACGGCCGAGGCGGAGGCCCAGCTGCGGGAGATCGCCGACTACAACGAGTACGACTGCGCCTCCACCCTCGGGCTGCGCGACTGGATGCTCGACCGAGCGGACGAGCTCGGAATCCGGCGCCGTCCTCCCCTGCCGCCGGACACGGCGAAGGACGTCCAGCTCGCCCGGCGCGAGGACGTCGCCCGCGACGCGCTGCTCGCCGGCATCACGGGGATCCCGGCGGACGCCCGCACGCCCGAGCAGACCGCGGTCGCCCTCGCCGCGGCGGCCATCGAGTACCACCGGCGCGAGGACAAGTCCTTCTGGTGGGAGCACTACAACCGCGAGATCGCCCCGATCGACGCGTGGGCCGAGCAGAAGGACGTGCTCGTCGTCGATCCCGACGCGACGAGGGTGCTGCACGACTGGGCGCGGAATGGGACGCGCAAGTCCGACAACCGGGTGCTCCGCCTCGTCGGCACGCTCGCGCCGGGCAGCTCGCTGAAGCCGGGCGACGGCTGCTTCGTCATGTACGACGATCCGCCGCCGGTCGGCTGCAACTCCGTACCCGAAGGGCAGCGGGGCGAGCACAGCGGCGGGGAGATCCTCGCCGTGCGGCAGCTGCCGGACGGCCGGGTGCAGCTCGACCTCGACGAGAGCGCCGGGCGCGACGAGAACCGGGTGGCCTGCGACCCGTGGCTCGACCTGCCCATCGCGCTCACCCCCGGGCCGCCGATCAACACCAAGACCCAGCGGGAAGCGATCCTCGAGTGGGGCGAAGCGCTCGTCGATCGGCCCGACCGCTCGGACGTGACCCTCGACCTCCTCCGCCGGCAGCCCCCGCGCCTCCGGGACGGAGGAGCACTCGCCCCGGTCAGGGCGTCGGTCGCGGGCGCCATCGTGACGACCGCCCTCCGCCTCGACGGCTCCTACCTCGCCGTGCAGGGACCTCCCGGCTCCGGCAAGACCCACCTCGGAGCGCAGGTCATCGCCACGCTCGTCCGCCGGCACGGATGGCGCGTCGGCGTGGTCGCGCAGTCCCACGCCGTCGTCGAGAACCTCCTCGACCGGGTCGTGGCCGCCGGGGTCGACCCGACCCTCGTCGTCAAGCGGCCCGCGAAGGGTGGCAGCGCGGGCACGTGGACGCCCCTCGCCGACAAGGGCGTCCTGCCCTTCGTGCTGCAGCACCGACGCGAGGGCTACGTGCTGGGTGGCACCGCCTGGGTCTTCAGCAACCCCAACCAGGTGCCGCGGGGTGAGCTCGATCTTCTCGTCATCGACGAAGCCGGCCAGTTCTCGCTCGCCAACACGATCGCCGTCGGCGTGAGCGCCCGCAACCTCCTCCTGCTCGGCGATCCGCAGCAGCTGCCGCAGGTGAGCCAGGGGCTGCATCCGGAACCGGTCGACCAGTCGGCGCTCGGCTGGCTGTCCGACGGCCACGACGTGCTCCCCGACCGCCTCGGCTACTTCCTCGCCGAGACCTGGCGGATGCATCCGGCCCTCACGGACGCCGTCTCCGCGCTGTCCTACGAGGGGCGGCTCCGCTCCCACCTGCCCGAGACCACGGACCGGCACCTCGACGGCGTCGCGCCGGGCCTCACGGCGGTCGCCGTCGAGCACGGGGGCGACTCGGTGCAGTCGGCGGCCGAGGCGGATCGGGTGGTCGAGCTCGTCCGTGGCTCCCTCGGCCGTTCGTGGAGCGACCCGTCCGACGGACGGAGGGACGAGCCGCTCCAGCAGTCCGACCTGATCGTCGTCGCGCCGTTCAACGCTCAGGTCGCGCTGCTCCGCGAACGGCTGAACGCGGCCGGCTTCCCCCGCGTGCCGGTGGGCACGGTCGACAAGTTCCAGGGGCAGCAAGCCGTCATCGCGATCGTGTCCCTCACCGCCTCGTCGCCCGCCGACGTGCCGCGCGGGATCTCCTTCGTGCTCATGCGGAACCGGCTCAACGTCGCGATCTCCCGAGCGAAGTGGGCCAGCTACCTGATCCACTCCCCCGCGCTCGCCGACTACCTGCCGACCTCGGCGGAGGGCGTCGCGGAGCTGAGCGGATTCCTCCGGCTGACCTCGCACACCTGACCCGACCGGCGCCCCGGTCATCCTGAGCGGGGATCACCGGTGGGGGGGACTACAACAGAGGGGGCAGTCGACAGGAAGGGACCCCGATGAACCGCCTCGCCGGCAGGACCGCGCTCGTCACGGGCGGCGCATCCGGGATCGGGCAGGGCATCGCCATCGCCTTCGCCGCCGAGGGGGCCGACGTCGTGATCGCCGACCGCGCCTCCGAGGCCCCGGCGACGGTCGAGGGGGTGCGGACGCAGGGCCGCGAGGCGCTCTTCGTCGAGACTGACGTCAGCGACGAGGCCCAGGTGCAGCGGATGGCGACGGCGGCGATCGACCGCTTCGGCCGCGTCGACATCCTCGTGAACAACGCCGGCATCTTCTCCGAGTCGCTGCTCGAGGACATGAGCGCCGCCGAATGGGACCGGGTGCTGAAGACCAACCTCCGTAGCGTCTTCCTCTGCACGCGGGCCCTGATCGGCCCGATGCTCGAGCGGGGTGACGGGCGCATCATCAACATCGCCTCCCAGCTCGGGCAGATCGGCGGGGTGAGCGCCGTCCACTACTCGGCGAGCAAGGCCGGCGTCATCGGCTTCACCACGGCGCTGGCCCGGGAGGTCTCCTCGCGCGGCGTGCTCGTGAACGCCATCGCACCGGGGCCGATCGAGACGCCGCTGCTCGAGAACGAGACCGAGGCGTGGCGGTCCGCCAAGCTCGCGGAACTGCCCATCGGACGCTTCGGCCGCGTGACCGAGGTCACCCCCACCGCCGTGCTGCTCGCATCCGCCGAGGGCTCCTACTACGTCGGACAGACGCTCGGGCCCAACGGTGGCGACGTGATGCTGTAGCGGCGTATCCCCCAGCCCTCCACCCCCTTGAAGGAGCATCCATGTGCCGACTCCTCGCCTACGCGTCGCGGACGCCCGTCAGCCTGACCGACCTGCTCGGGGCGGACGATCTCGACGAGTTCGTGCAGCTGTCCCGCCTGCACTGCGACGGGTGGGGCCTCTCCTGGGCCGAGGACCAGGGCGTCGGCACCATCCGGGTGCCGGAACCCGCCCACAGCAGCCCCGAGTTCGTGCGCGTGTCCCAGGAGCACCGCACCGACCTCGCGATCGCGCACGCCCGCTGGGCGACCGACGGTCTCGCTATCGACGTGAACAACACGCATCCATTCACGGACGGCACGGTCGGCTTCGCGCACAACGGAGCGATCCGCCCGGCCGACGCCCTCGACGCGCTGGTGCCGCCCGAGCTGGCCGCCGGGCGGCACGGCACGACCGACAGCGAGCGGTACTTCCTCGCCGTCCTCGGCCGCGCGCGGACGATGGGGCCGGCGGAAGCGTTGGCGAGCGTCGCGAACGACATCGTCGACGGCGGCTACGACTTCACCTGCTTGAACGCCATGCTCCTCACCGACGACCGGCTGATCGCGCTGAACCGGTTCCGCCCGGAGGCGGAGGCCGCGGAGGGCCCCGAGTACTACCGGCTGCGGTATCGCATCACGCCCGACGCGGTGGTCGTCGCCTCCAGCGGCTGGGGCAGCGGATGGCAGACCCTCGAGAACGGTCAGATGCTCGTCGTGCAGCGGCACACGCTGGAGACCGAGATCCTCGACGTCGCGCGCGTCCCCGCCGTCTGACGGTCGGTGGGCCCGGCACGAGACGCGCCGGGCCCACCGACTCGATCAGCGGACGACGCGACCGGCCTCGGACGGCGCCAGCCCCTCCGAGCGGCTCAGCAGCTGGCCGGCGCGCGCCGCGGCGGCGGGCCGGGCGAGCACCGCGACCAGAGCGATGACCAGCCAGGCGATGGCGAGGCCGGGACCCCACCAGGCGGCACCCTCGGGGAACGGGAAGATGTTCCGGAAGAGGGTGTAGGCGAGCACGACGAGCGCGAGGACCGGGATGACGATCTCCCATCCGGCCACCCGGCGCTCCCCGCTGAAGAAGAGCAGCTTGATCGCGCCGATCGTGGCGAGCACGTAGGCGACGAGCAGGATGAGCGTGCCGGTCGTGCCCGAGGTGACGAACAGGTCGTACGGCTTCGCGTGGAGCACGAACCACGCCGCCGCGATGAGCACGTAGACCACGACCGCCACCGCCGCGACCGCGACGTGGGGCACGCCGTGCTTCGCGGAGACACGCTTGAACGGGGCCGGGCCGAGGCCGTCGCGCGAGAGGGCGAAGATCAGCCGCGAGGCTCCCACGACGCAGGCGAGGCAGCATGCCACCGCGCTGACCGCCGCACCCAGGGTGATCAGTGTGCCGATCCACGGCGCGATGTACTCCGAGCCGAGATCGCCGACGAGCGCACCCGAGGCGATGAAGGCCTTCACGCCCTTCGGGTCGGTGCCGAAGCCCATCACCTCGACCGCGGAGACGACGATGAAGTACACACCGCCGAAGATCGCGGTGCCGAGGATCGCCCGCGGGATGTCGCGGCGCGGGTTGCGCGCCTCCTCCCCGAGGGTCGCGGACGCCTCGAACCCGGCGAACGACAGGAACGCGAACACGACGCCGAGGAAGACGGCCGACATGTCGCTACCGGGCTCGATGGCGAAGACGCTGAGGTCGAAGTGGTGGCCACCGGGGGCGTTCCCGGCGATCAACCGCACCGCCACGACGATCGTCACGATCACGATGAGCGTCACGGTCACCGCTTCGACGATGAAGAGGAACCGGGTGCCGCCCTTCGCCGGCTGGGTGGCGAGGAACCAGACCAGCGCGAGCACGACCGCGCCGATCGGGAAGCCGAGCCATTCGGGCGCGCCCTTCCAGACGGACTCCTGGATGAGCGTGGTGACGAAGATGCCCGAGGCCATGCTCGTCACCCCGCCGTAGAAGATGTAGGTGCCGGCCATCGCCCAGCCGCTGAAGGCTCCGGAACGTGCTCCGAGGGTCACCCCGACGAATCCGTAGACGGACCCGGAGTGGTTGAACCGCTGGCTGAGCCGCACGAACGTGTAGGCGATCAGGAGCACGGCGACGGTCGCGATCGCGAACGTCAGCGGAACCGCGCGGCCGACGAGACCGGCGGACCCCTGCGGGTTGATGTTGATCGCCATGGAGGGCGCCATCAGCGCGACGCTGACGCCGATCGCCTCCCAGACGCTGAGGTTCCGGCGGAGCTGCGGGCCGTCGGCCCCCGTCTCGCTCTCGTTCTCACGGACGAGCGCTTCATCGGTCACGAGCTGTCCTTTCAGTGGTGCGTGGGCCGTGCCGGGAGGTCGGGAACGGCTGAATCGAGGCGGTAGAGGCGTCGGGGGTTGGTCTGCGCGGCGAGCTCGAGCACGCGGCAGGCGTCGTCCAGCGACCAGTCGCCGTCGTCCACCCACTCGCCCAGCACCCGCGCGACGGCGTTGCGCCAGAGGCGGGCGCCGAGGTAGTGCAGCTCCGCGGGCCCCCAGGCGTCGGACGAGTAGAGGACCTTCGCGAACGGCGCCATCTCGTAGCTGCGGGCGACGAGGGCGGGCGCCCGGGCGCCCGCATAGTTCAGGGCGAGGCCGACGTCGAGGTACACGTTGCCGAAGGCTTGGGCGAGGTAGCCCGCCTCGCGCTCGTACGGGTAGCAGTGCAGCAGCAGCACCGGCACCCGCGCCACCTCCGGGGTGCGGAGCAGGGGCAGCAGCAGCGTCGGGTTCACGCGGTGCAGGTCGAGGTCGCGGTCGCCGAAGCCGACGTGGAGCTGCACCGGCAGTCCGGCGTCCACGGCGGTGAAGATGCCGAAGACGATCAGGCGGGGGTCGGCGAGGGGACCGTCACCGGCCCCGGTCGTCCACGCCTCCGCCGCGCGCTGCACGTCGGCGTCCGACGGACGACGCCAGTCGACGTCGAAGCCGGTGCGGTAGGCGAGCACGCTCTTCGCGGCCACCGCCCCGCGCTGGACCGCATCCGCGATCTCCCGGCGGAACCGCTCGACGTAGCCGTCCGCGCCGTCGGTGAGGAGTCGCGCGGCGATCGCCTCCAACCGCACCACCTCGTGCACCGCGGCACCCGTGAGGGACCGCAGCTCCTCGAGGGAGAGCACGTCCTCGGCGCCGAAGCCGGTGTCGACCACCCAGTCGGAGACGCCGGCGGCCGTGAGGAAGCGCCGGTCCACCTCCGGCTCGCCGAGCTCTGCGCGGCGAGCCCAGTACGCGTCGGGGGCGACGTGCGGCTCGAGGTCGAGCAGCGGTGCGCACCAGCGGCGGACCGCGAACCCGAGCTGCGAGTCGAAGCCGCTGACGAAGTCGGGCAGCGGATCGGTACTGCCCTCGTTCAGCGCGTTCTCGAACCGCGCGCGCGACGCGGAGGCACGGAAGGGACCGTGCACGTGGTGGTCGACGAGGGGCAGGCCCTCCACCCACTCGCGCAGCGCGTCCACGGCGGTCATCAGATCGACCAGGCGAAACGGAAGCGGGCCGGCAGGTCATCCGGTGGGGTCGAGCCGTGGTGCTCGAGCTCCCAGCCGCGGACCGCGGCGACCGCCGCAACGATCTCGGGACCGAGCACCCGCTCGGCGATCTCGGATCCGCGCAACGCCTCGAGCACCGACGCGAGGTCCGAGGGCAGCTGGGCGATGCCCCGCTCGGCGGCGACGTCGGCCGGGTTCTCCGTGACCTCCTCGGGCAGCGCGGACTGCGCCCGGATGCCCTCCAAAGCGGCGCCCAGGATCGCGGCCGAGGAGAGGTAGGGGTTCGCCGACGGGTCCACGGGCTTCACCTCGACGTTCGCCCCGTAGGGGTTGCCGGGCGTCGCTTCGAGGAAGCGCACGGCCGCCTCCCGGTTCTCCCGGCCCCAGCAGGCGAAGGCGCCCGACCAGTAGCCAGGCTGCAGGCGCGCACCGGAGAGGATCGACCCGCCCAGCACTGCCTGGATCCCCGGCAGCGCCTCGACGATCCCCGCGATGGCCCCGCCGCCCTCCGAGGTGATGCCGTAGGGGCCGTCGCCGCCGGAGAAGACCGGCCGCCCGTCGCGGGTGAACGAGAAGTGGATGTGCGCCCCGTTGCCGCCGCCTCCCGCGAACGGGAACGGCGAGAAAGAGGCGCGGAGCCCGTGCCGGCGTGCGATGCGACCGACGACCACGCGCGCGAGCACGGCCGCGTCCGCCGCCTGCACGGGTGGCGCGGGTGGCAGGGAGAACTCGAACTGGCCCGGGACGTACTCGGCGTGCAGCTGCTCGAGTCCGAGGCCCGCCGCGGCCGACTCGGTGAGCACGTCGGCGAGGAAGGCCTCGTGGTCGATGACGGGGCCGAGGCCGTACGGCGTCCAGCCGGGGCGCGGGAACGCCTCACCGTCGGCGGCCGTGACGACGAACTCGAGCTCGTGGCCAGCGAGGACCACGGATCCGGAGTCCTCGATGTCCCGCTGCACCCGCCGGAGACGCGCACGCGAGTCGATCGGCAACGGTTCACCGGCCTGATCGAACAGCCCCACCGGCGCCCACGCGAGACCGCCCTCGAGGATCGTCAGGGCGTCGAGATCGAGTCGCAGCCGCATGTCGCCGACCACGCCGAGGTCCGGTGTGAAGGCGATGCCCCCGTCGATGCAGAACACGTTCCACGTCGGCGAGGCGCCGAGCCCGGACCGGGCGAACGTGCCCAGCCGATCGGGCGCGACGGTCTTCGCGAGCGTGAGGCCCGCGTTGTTCACCATGGTGCCGACGACGATCCGCACGCCGCGCTCGGCGAGGGAGGCCGCAGCGGCGTCGAGGGCAGCGGCGTCGGGCACCGGGAGGACACGATCGATGCTCACGACCTTGATGCTGGCAGAGCGGGGGTCTCGGTGGTGTGTCGATTTCGGCGGGTGGCGCGCGCCTCCTCCCCCTGCTTGGATCCGGGTCGACCGCACCGGGGCGTGACGGCTGGGGCAGGGGACGGCTGGCGCCGGCGGCGTCGCGCGCGTCTCCGACCAGTACCGTCTGGGGTCGCCCTGGCGTACCTTGGCGGACATGAGCGATGCGGCCGTCCACCTCAGCCTGTCGGGTCGTATGACCTTCGACGAGGACATCTCCTTGGCCCAGGCCGCGCAGATCCTGGCGTACCTGACGGGTCAGCCGCTCTCCCCCGCGGCTCCGTCGGGCTTCGCGCTCGACGTCCGGTCGGACACCTCGCTGGCGGGTGAGGAGCGGACCCCCGGCCGGCCATCTGAACCGGCGCCGGCTCCCTCCCCCGCCCCGACCCCTCGGGAGCTTCTGCAGCTGACCGGCGCCAAGACGAACGTGGAGAAGATCGTGGCCTTCGCCGGCTACCTCACCCGGTCGGAGGCGATCGAGGCGTTCACGGTCAACGACCTGCGGCAGGTCTTCCGCCGCGCCCGGGAGCCGCTCCCCGGCAACCTCAACCGGGACGTGGACTCCGCCATCCGGGCCGGCCTCGTGATCCCCACCGAGACGCGTGGCGAGTACCTGCTCACCGCCCGGGCGGAGGAGGCGCTGACCGGCGGCTTCCCGCAGCAGGGACGCCGCTCCCCCGCGGGGCGCGGGTCCGCGCATCACGCGGCCACCGGGCGGGCACGAAGCGCCGCGAAGCCGGCCGAGCTCGCGGCGCTCGACGAGCTCCCCGATGCGCCGGACGGCGTGCCGCCGTTCCACGACCTCGAGCTGAAGCGGGACAAGGTGCTGTGGGTGCTCGCGGCCGCGAAGGGCGCGGGGGTGGACGGCCTCTCCAACCGGGCGATCGAGTGGCTCACCGACCAGTACGGCGACGCCGTGCAGTCCAAGCACATCGGCGTGCACTTCGACGCCCTCCGCAAGGCGGAGCAGGTGCGGCGCTCCATCCAGGACGGCACCATCCGGATCACCCCGCAGGGCGAGGAGCACCTGCGCTCCCAGGCGGACCGCCGCTCGTCCTGACCGAGCCCCGATCAGCGCCGCAGGTTCGCGAAGGGCAGCGCGCCGTAGTGCGCGATGAAGTCGCGGAGCATCCGCGACTCGACGGCGGACGCGTCCTCGTCCGTGGCGTTCCATGCGACCAGGAGCTCGTCGCGGTCGGCGAGCTGCCAGATGTAGCGGCCGCCCCAGTGGCCGACGGGTTCGCCGGCGCCGAAGCGCCGGAACTCGTCCAGGCGCCTCCGGAGCCCGCGGCGTCCCGCCGAGCCGGGAGTGGCCTTGCCGATGTAGAGCACGTCGGCACCGTCGACCCACTTCCGAGCGAGGACATCGGCGGGCGCGGAGGGGTCCTTGCCCTTGAACCGGCCCGCTGCGCTCGCGTCCAGGAAGACCGGCGACGCGGTCGTCGCTCGGATCACCGCGTACACGCCGGGCGCGGTCGGGACATCGCTCGGCTGCACGGCCACGAGCGGCACGAAGCCGACGAATCCGCCCTCCCGCAAGGCATCCGCGGACCAGGGGCGCACCTCCTGGCCGCCCGTCACCGGCGCACCGCCGTCGGCTCCGTGGTTCCCAATCCTGACTCCGCCATGGCGCCCCCCTCAGGTCTCCACGACGCTATCCAGCGACGGACGCCGGCATCGGCGCGTCATGCGGGCGCGTCGCAGCTGCGGCTCGGGCGTCGACTCCGACCGGCCTCTACGGCTTCCCGCGGCCCTCGGCGCTGCGTCGCCAGACGAGGACGCCGAGCGCGACGCTCACGAGGCGCCAGAGCAGCATCAGCACGCCGAGCAGCTGCAGGGTGCTGTCGCCGAGGAGCAGCAGCGCCAGAGCGAGCACGACGACGCACCCGTCGAGCGCCCAGGCGACGGTCGGTCGCCCCCAGAGACGTGCCTGCAGCATGGCGTCGAGGGTAGTGGGCGCCGCTCGACGCGGACGACGGGCCGTTTCGGGCGCGGACACCGACCCGAGCGGCGCTAGTCGGCCTTCGCCGCGCGCTCACGCTTGACGCGTGCGTTCTCCGCCATCACCTCGGCGTGCGTCGCGCGCTCGCGGACCAGCCACTCGGGCTTCTCCTGCAGCAGCTCCTGGATCTGGTCCGACGTCAGCGGTTCCTCGATGCCGGCGCGGCGGAGGCCGGCGATGGAGACGCCGAGCTTGGCCGCCACCACGGGGCGGGGATGCGGGCCGCTGCGGCGCAGCTCGACGAGCCACTCGGGCGGGGACTCGAGCAGCTCGTTCAGCCTGCTGCGCGTCACGGTGCCCGTCCGGAAGTCCTCGGGGGTCGCGTCGAGCAGCACGCCGAGCTTCTTCGCCGCGGTCTCGGCCTTCATCGTCTGCTCCTGCGCCACCCCGCCACGCTACCGTCGTCGGGATGACCACCGACGGGCTCGTGATCGGCGTCGTGACCGGCGTGACGCCCGACAAGTGGGTGCGCACCTGGCACGACCGGATGCCGGAGGCCGCGCTGCGGATCGAGGCGATCACGGACGAGCAGGCCGGACCGGCCCTCGGCGACACGCTCGACATGGCGTTCGCGCGGCTGCCGGTCGACGGCGTCGAGGCCGGCGAGCTCCACGTCATCCCCCTCTGGGAGGAGACGCCGGTCGTCGTCGCGGCGAAGGACCATCCGATCAAGGTGTTCGACACGGTGACCCTCGCCGACATCGCGGATGAGGAGCTCTACCCCGGGTGGGACGACGCGACGCTCGACATCGTCGCCGCGGGACACGGCGTCGCGCGCATGCCGCAGGCCGTGCTGCGGGCGACGGGCCGCCGGGACGTGGTCGGACGGCCGATCACCGACGCGGAGCCGACCCGGATCGGGTTGGTGTGGCGGCGGACGACCGAGGGACCACTGGTCGACGAGTTCATCGGCATCGTGCGGGGGCGCACGGCGAACAGCTCCCGTGGATCCGCGGAGCCGCCGGCGCCGCAGCCGAAGCCCCGCCGGGTGGCGAAGGAGTCGAAGGCCCGGCCGAAGCGGGCGGGCCAGCAGCGCAAGCGGCGCCAGACCCGCTAGCGAGTCCGCTCGGTCAGCCCGGGAGCGGCAGCACGACGTGCAGGGGCGGCTCCCCTGCGGCCAGCCGGGCCGCCTGGGCACGCACCAGCCTCACGACCCGGGGACGCATGGCCGTCGAGTTGCCCCCGACGTGCGGCACGACGAGCACATGGGGCGAGACGAGCAGCGGATGGCCGATCGGCAGCGGCTCCGGATCGGTGACGTCGAGGGCGGCGCGGATGCGACCGTCCGCCGTCGCCTCGACCAGCGCCGCCGTGTCGACGAGCGGGCCGCGCCCGACGTTGACGAGCAGCGCGCCCTCCGGCAGCGCCGCGAGGAAGGCCCGGTCGACCATCCCCGTGGTCGAGGCGTCGAGGGGCACGGCGAGGATCACCACCTCCGCTCCCGGCAGGAGCGCGGAGAGGTCGGCGAGGCCGTGCACAGCCCCGTGCCGGTCGGTGCGGGCGGCCCGTCCGACCCGGACGAGATCCACCTCGAAGGGTTCGAGCCGCTGGGCGATCGCTCCGCCCACGCCGCCGACGCCGAGCAGCAGCACGCGGCGATCGGCGAGGCTCGTCCCTCGGACCGGGATCTGCGGCCGGCCCGTGGCGGCCTCCCGCACGTACGTGTCGATGTGGCGGAGCGACGCGAGGATCAGCCCGACGGCGAGCTCCGCGGTCGACGCCTCGTGCACCCCGACCGCGGCCGCAAACGGGACGCCGGGCGGCAGCAGCTGGTCCACGCCGTCGTAGCCGAGCATCTGGCTCTGCACCAGCCGGGGATGCACCCTCGCGACCGACCAGAGGCGGTCCTTCCAGTCCCCCATGTACGGCGGCACGACGAGGTCGATCCGCTCGACGGGCGGGGGCGAGGCCAGGTCCCAGACGACGGCGGTGACGCCGTCCGGAAGCGGCTGAAGTGCCGCCAGGAGGTCGCCGTCGGGTACGGAGACGATCACGGCGATCTGCTGCTCGGCCACGTTCTGTCCGATCAGGGCTCGCCCGGCCGATGCGGGTCGTGGTCCGGTAGGCGGCGGCGCTCCCACGCGCGCTCGATGTGCTCCCGCATCGCGGCCTGCGCGGCGAGCACATCCCGCCGCTCGATCGCCTCCAACACCTTCGTGTGCTCGTCGAGCGTGAGGTCGAACGCGCCCTCGGGGTCGATGCCCTGATAGCGGCTGCTTTCAAGGGCCCGCTTGAAGAGGTTCTTGGCGATGTTCTCGGCCAATCGGTTCCCCGACAGCTCCATGACGGTGTAGTGGAAGACGATGTCCGCCGAGCGGAACGAGTCGGAATCGTGCCGGCTGTCCTGCATCACCTCCAGGCTGTGCTGGAGGCGCCGCAGCTGGTCAGCCGTGCGCTTCCCCGCCACGTCGCCCGCCATCGACGACTCGAGGCTGCTGCGCACGTCGCTCAGCTCGTCGAGAACACCGAGGGAGTCGTCGTTGTCGATGAGCGCGGACAGCACGACGGGATCGAGCACGTTCCATGTCCCGAATGGCGTCACCTGCGTGCCGCGACCCTGGGCGACGGTGACGAGCCCCTTCTCCTCGAGGCGCTTGACCGATTCGCGGATCACGGTGCGGCTCACGCCGAACTGCTCCGCGAGCGGGCCCTCCGGCGGCAGGAGCTGCCCCGGCTGCACCTGACCGGTGACGATGGCTTCGACGAGGTCGCTGACGACGGCGACCCCGAGGCGGGCGGGCGGAAGACGAGCGGCCAGCACGAGGGGATGCTCCGCCAGCGTCCCGGCCCCGTCGTCCGACATGGGTGCACTGTATCCGCCGGGCCCCGGGACCGTCCCGGACGTCCGGCGGGCGTCGCGCCGGGGCCCCGGCGCGCGCGGATCGAGTGCGCTCATTCGGGCCGCAGCCGCAGGTTCTGCATGCCGCCGTCCACGGCGAGGGCGGTGCCCGTCGGCGAGCCGGCCCTGGGGCCCGCGAGGTAGGCGACGGCGTCCGCGACCTCGTCGGCCGTGACGAGCCGGCCGCGGGGCTGGCGGGCGTCGAGCGCGGCGCGCTCCGCCGCCGGGTCGTCGGCCGACTCGAGGAGCCGCTGCACCCACGGGGTGTCGGCGGTGCCCGGGTTCACGCAGTTGACGCGGATGCCCTCCCGCAGGTGGTCGGCCGCCATCGCTCTCGTGAGCGCGAGCACGGCTCCCTTGCTCGCGCTGTAGACGGCGCGCTCGGGCAGCCCCGCGGTCCCCCCGACCGAGCAGGTGCTCACGACCGCCGCGACGAGCCCGGCGAAGTCGTCGGTCATGGTGGTCCTCCTTGTCAGGCCTGCGCGACCGTCTGGGTCGCGCGGCCGAGGTGATCGATCTCGAGCGCGACGACGTCGCCGGCCCGCAGATAGGGCTTCGGATCCGGCTGCCCGAGGGCGACCCCGGCCGGGGTGCCGGTGTTGATCAGGTCCCCGGGGCGCAGCACCATGAACCGGCTCAGGTACTGGACGACCGCGAGCACCCCGAAGATCATGTCGGCCGTCGTGCCGTCCTGCTTCAGTTCGCCGTTCACCCAGAGCCGCAGCCCGAGCGCCTGCGGGTCGGCGATCTCGTCGGCCGTGACGACGTACGGGCCGAGCGGGTTGAAGGTCTCGCAGCTCTTGCCCTTGTCCCACTGGCTGCCGCGCTCGAGCTGGAACTCGCGCTCGGACACGTCGTGCGACAGCACGTACCCGCCGATCACGGCCGCGGCCTCCTCCGGCGACTCCAGGTACCGCGCCTCGGCGCCGATCACGACGCCGAGCTCCACCTCCCAGTCGGCCTTCGTCGAGCCGCGCGGCAGCAGCACGGTCGCGTCCGCCGCCACGACGGTGCCCGGGTCCTTCAGGAACACGATCGGCTCCGCAGGGATCGCCGCCCCGGTCTCCTCGGCGTGGTCCCGGTAGTTCAGGCCGATGCAGACGACCTTGCTGGGCGCCGCGATCGGCGGGGCGAGGGTGATCCCGGCGAGCGGATGCTGGGGCAGCTCCCCGGCCCGTGCGGCGGCGAGGAGCGCCGCATGGTCGCCCGAGGCGAGAAAGCCGCCCGTGATCGCGTCCGTGGCGGTGTCGACGTCGTGAACGGTGTCGCCGAGCAGGAGGGCCGGGACGAGGCCGCGATCGGTGCGGTGCTGCAGGTACTTCATGGTTCCTTCCGGGTGGGGACGGCCGGATCGAGCAGGCCGTCGGCGACGAGGTCAGCCCAGAGCCCGTCGGGGACGTCCGATCCGTACCTCGCCAGGTTCTCGTCGACCTGGCCCGCGTCCCGCA
Organism: Amnibacterium sp.; assembly: GCA_025936735.1. Classification (GTDB taxonomy): domain Bacteria; phylum Actinomycetota; class Actinomycetes; order Actinomycetales; family Microbacteriaceae; genus Amnibacterium. Next base: position 10,795 of record JAICSU010000006.1, on the reverse strand, counting down.
TGCCGAGGGCGACGGCGACGACGGCGGGGTGCCGCAGCGGCAGGGCGATGGCTGCCGCGGGGAGAGTGGTGCCGTGCGACTCGCAGATCTCCGCGATGCGGCGGGCACGGTCGATCACCGCGGCGGGTGCGTCGCCGTAGTCGTACTTCGCGCCGGGCTGCGGGCGCTCGGTGCCGAGCAGGCCCGAGTTGAAGACGCCGACGGCCACCACCGCGACGCCCGCGCGGGCGGCCGGATCGAGGACGGTGCGGAGGCCCGGCTGCTCCAGCAAGGAGTACCGGCCCGCGAGCATCACCACGTCGAGCAGGCCGGCGGCCAGCAGCTCGGCGAGGCCTTCGACCGCGTTGGTACCCACGCCGACCGCCTTCACGAGGCCGTCCCGCTTCAGCTCGGCGAGCGCCTCGAGCCCCTCTCGGGCGGCCGCGGGCCAGGCCTGGTCGGGATCGTGCACGTAGAGGATGTCGACGTGGTCGAGGCCGAGTCGGTCGAGGCTCCCCTCGAGGGAGGCCCTGACGCCGTCCGGCGTGACGTCCCACCGGCGCACGAGATCGCCGGGGACGGCGAAGCCCTCGGTGTCCTGCGCGGTCGGGCGCGGGTTCGGCACGAGCAGCCTGCCGACCTTCGTCGAGACGACGAGGTCCTCGCGCGGCAGTCCGCGTAGGGCAGCGCCGAGCCGCCGTTCCGAGAGGCCGAGCCCGTAGTGGGGTGCCGTGTCGAAGTACCGGATCCCCCGCTCCCAGGCGCGCGAGACGGCGGCGACGGCCTGGTCGTCCGTCGTCGGGCGGTAGAGGTTGCCCAGCCCGGCAGCGCCGAACGCGAGCTCGGAGACGGCGACGCCGCTCGAGCCGATCGTCGCGCGGCGCACCACCGCGCTCACGGCCGCACGCCGTAGACCTCAGCGCACGTGCCCCCGAGCAGCGCGGCGCGCTCGTGGGCGCTCGAGGCGTCGGCGATGGTCCGCACCGCGTCGGCCCATGCCGCTGCGCCCCCGTCGGCCAGCTCGGCGACGGGCCAGTCGGATCCGTACAGCAGGCGGGCGGGACCGAACGTCGCGAACGCGGCATCGATCGCCGGCAGCAGGTCCTCGACCCGCCAAGGCGACGGGACGCCGGTGGCCAGTCCCGACAGCTTCGCCGCGACGTTCGGCTGGGCGCCGAGCTCCTGCATGTGCCTGCGCCAGTCGTCGAGGGCCCCGAACGGCGGGTTGCCGAGGTGGTCGAGCACGAACGTTCCTCGGGGGTGGTCCCTCACGACCTGCACGGCGACCGGCAGCTGGTCCGCCCGGACCACGAGGTCGAAGACGAGACCGGCGTCGGCGAGCGCGTCGAGACCGCGGCCGAGGTCGGGCCGGGCGAGCCACGCGGGGTCGGGGTCGAGGTGGGCCAGATGCCGGATGCCGCGCAGGAGGCCGCCTCCCGGACCTTCGACGAGCGAATCGAGCTGCGGCCGGACGTCCCCGGTGAGGTCGATCCAGCCGACGACGGCGACCACGGGGGCGTCGACCGCGAGCGTGAGCAGGTCACGGGTCTCCTCGAGCGAGTTCGTCGACTGCACGAGCACGGCCGCGTCCGACCGTGTCGCGGCCAGCATGCCGAGGAGATCCTCGACGCCGAAGTCCCGGGCGATCGGCGCCATCGTCACCGGGTCGATCCAGTCCTGCGGATGCCGCGCGCGGTCCCAGAGGTGCACGTGCGCGTCGAGCGCGAGGGTCACGGCAGATGCCAGATCTCGTCCAGCGGCTGCCAGAGCGCGCCGGGCACGCGCTCCTGCGCGATCCGCACCTGGCACGGGTCGGTGTGCGTCCACCACTTGCGGGTCACCGGGTCGGCGGCGATGCGGGCCATGTCGGCGTCGTGGTCCTCCCCCGTGTACTCGTAGTACGCGAAGAGCGTGTCGCCGGTGAGGAAGATCGAGTAGTTCGTCACGTGGCAGGCGGTCAGCGTCGCCTCCACCTGCGGCCAGACCGCCCGGTGCAGGGCGAGGTACTCCTCGCGGTGCTCGGGTCGCACACCGACGACGAGCGCGTGCCGCTTCGGCCCGGCCGCGCTCACGGCAGGTCTGGCACGGCGCGATCGCGGATGCGGGCGCGCCGCTCGACATAGGCAGGCAGGATCTCGACCCTCTCGTCGTCGAACCAGTCGAACGGCTGCGTACTCGCCGTAAGGGCGAAGTTCGCCCAGGGCTCGAAGGAGCCGGATCGGATCACGACCTTCGCCCGCCGCACGTGGTCCGCGATCAGCGTCTCGTGGCTCGCTCCGGCGAACACCGCGCCCGAGCCGGTGAAGATCTCCTGCACCTCGGCGTACAGGCTCGGGTGGTGGGTCTTCAGCTCGGGCGCGAACTCGGCGAGCTCCACGTCGACGAAGCGGAGGACGGTCCGCAGCACGTCTCGGACGTCGACGAGGTCGTCGACGATGCCGAGGTCGACCCGGTTCGCACCGGCCGGGATCGGGAACCCGGCGTCGGTGACGACGACGAGATCGGTGTGGCCGAGCGCCGCGAACGCGCCGGCGAGCTGGGGATGCAGGAGGGCGCCGCGCCTCATGCCGGCACCTCCGTCTCCAGACGGGCGATCAGCGCGTCGACCGCGGCGCGATCCCGATAGGAGGGCACGGTCTCCCAGCCCTCGCAGCAGAGGGCGGCGGCGGCGTTGCCGAGCCGGACGGCGTCCTCCAGCGGCATGCCCTCCGCTAGCCCGACCGCGAGCGCCGCACTGAAGCTGTCGCCCGCCCCGTTCGAGTCGACGACGTCCACGGCGTGCGTGGCGACGTGGGTGAAGCCGTCGGTGGTGAACACGTCGACGCCGTCCTCCCCGCGGGTGATCACGAGGTTCCGCACGCCGAACGCGGCGAGCTCCGCCGCGAGCACGGCGTTGTCGACCGGCGCGTCCGGGTCGCGACCGACGAGGAGCCGGGCCTCCGTCTGGTTCGGCGTCAGCACGTCCACCATGTCGAGGCGGCGACCATCGAGTCGCACCGCCGGGGCGGGGTTCAGCACGGTGGTCGCGCCCGCGTCGTGCGCGACCCGGAGGCCGTGCAGCGCGGTGTCGAGCGGGATCTCGAGCTGCGCGAGCACGACGGGTGCGCCGGTCACTCGCTCCCCTGCCGCAGCGACGTCGTCGGGCCCGAAGAGCTCGTTGGCGCCCAGGTCGACGACGATGAGGTTGTGGCCCGCCTCGTCCTTGACGATGAGCCCGACGCCCGTGGTCCGTTCGGTCGTTACCCGGGTCGCCGCGGTGTCGACGCCCTCGTCGGCCATCAGCGCGAGGAACTCGCGCCCGAGGTCGTCGTCGCCGACGACGCCGACGAAGGCGACCTCGGCGCCGAGCCGGACGGCCTGCACGGCCATGTCCGAGCCCTTGCCGCCGAACTCCTGCCGGTAGTCGCGGCCGACGAGCGTCTCGCCGGACAGCGGGATCCGGTCGGCGGTGATCACGATCGCCTTGGCGTAGGAGCCGAGGACGGTGAGGCGAGCGGGTGTCCCGGCGGGCGCGGGATCAGTACGCATCCGCGTCCCCGGTGAGCCCGTCGACGATCGCGGGACCCGAGCTCGTGCCGACGAGCTCGGCGCCCGCCGCGAACAGCTCCTGCATCTTGGCGAGGCTGTTCACCTTGCCGGACACCTTGACCCGGCAGGGCGGCTCGATGTTCGCCTTCAGGATGCGTACGTCCTCGACGGTGGCGGCGAGGCCGCCCTTCCCCCATCCGCTCGACTGCTTCACCCAGTCGATGCCGGCCTCGTAGGCGATCCGGGTGGCGGTGACCTTCTGCTCCTCGTTCAGGAAGCCGAACTCGAGCATCGCCTTCACGACGAGCCCTTCCTCGTGTGCGACGCGCACGATCTCGTTCAGCTCCTCCGCGTACTCGGCGACCTGGCCGCCGACGAGGTAGCCGGGGTTGGGCGGGAAGTCGAACTCGTCGGCGCCCGTCTGCGCCAGCGCGCGGAGGGCCGCGAGCTTCATCGCGAGCGTGTCGTTCGCCATCGGGAAGTTCAGGGTCGTGGCGACCCGCACCCCCGTGCCCTTCAGCACGTCCTTGGCGAGGCTCGCCCACACCGGGGCGATCATCGCGGCGTCGAAGCCGTACTCGGCGCAGGTCGCGAGGTGCGCGAGCACGCCGTCCCGCGTGAGGTCGGGGTTCACGTTCGTGTACTGGATGGCCTTGGCCACCCGGGCCCGGTCGGACCACTCGAGGGCGGGTGCGGTGGTCGATTCAAGGGTCATGAGATGCCTTCCAGCTCGGGGGTCGGTCGGCGCCGGTGGTCGGCGCGAAGGTCGGAAGCGACGGTGCGCTCGGGCTCGGGGACGAGACGTAGGCCGGCCCGGGCGGGCCGGACGTGCGGACCACCCTCGGTCGACCACGTCCCGGCGCCGTCCGCGGCAGCGATCGCGGCTTCATCCACCTCGATGCCGAGGCCCGGCCGGTCGCCGAGGACGATCCCTCCGTCCGCGAGCTCCTGGTCGATGAGGAGGCCCGTCGGGAACGTCAGGTCCTGCACCTCGGTCGCCAGGTGGTTCGGGACAGCGGCGGCGGCGTGCGCGAGCGGGTTGCCGTTGTAGCCGACGGGGCTCACCGGCAGGTCGCGTCCGTGCGCGAGGACGGCGACGCGCAGGAAGTGGGTGATCCCCCAGATGCTGCCGGCCTGCACCACGTCGACGGCATCGGCGTCGAGCAGCGGGCGGTACTGCTCCAGACCGGTCAGGTTCTCGCCGGTGGCGACCGCGGCGCGGATGCCGTGGCGCACGGACGCGAGCCCGGCCGCGTCCCAGCGGCGCACCGGCTCCTCGATCCAGGTGAGATCGACGGCGCGCTCGAGCGCGGTGACGAAGCGGACCGCCTGGGACCGGTTCCACGACTCGTTCGCGTCGAACATCAGGGCGGGTGAGGTCGAATTACGCCCGAGCTCGTCGCGGATCGCGAGCAGCCGGCGCACGTCGTGGTCGGCGTCCCGGCCGCCCTTGAGCTTGCCCGCGCTGAAGCCACGGTCCGCGAACCGCGCGTAGAGCGCGACGAGCGACTCGTCGTCGAGGGCCATGTCGAGGCCGGACGCGTAGCCGGGCACGAACCGGTCCCGGGCGCCGAGGGTGCGCCAGAGCGGCTCGCCCGCCAACTTCGCCTTCAGATCCCAGAGGGCCATGTCGACGGCCCCGATCGCGCCGAAGACCGAGCCCGCATGGCCGGACTTGAAGACGTGGGCGAGCATCCGGTCGTACAAGGCGGTGACGGCGCGCGGGTCCTCGCCCTCGACGGCCGGGAACACGCGGTCGATGTCGGCGTGGGCGCCGAGGCCCACCCCGTCGATGCCGGCGTCGGTCTCGAGGAGCAGCACCGGCACCTCGGTGTGGGTGCTGTCGGTGGTGCCGTTCGCGTCGCCCACGAGGCGGCCCCAGTCGTGCCGTGTCGTGAGGCTGCGGTAGCCGGTGATCCTCATTCCTTCGTCCCTCCTGCGGTGAGTCCCGACACGAGGAAGCGCTGGGAGAAGAGGAAGACGAGCAGCACCGGCAGCACCGACACGATCGTCGCGAGCGCGAGCGTCGGCAGCTGGACCGAGTCGGAGCCGGCGGAGCTCGGGTTGAACGCAGGCGTCGACGACAGCAGCGTCGTCAGCCCGACCTGGATCGGGTAGCCGTCGCTCGAGGGCAGCATCACGAACGGCAGGAAGAAGTTGTTCCAGTTCTGCACGAAGCTGAAGAAGGCCACGAGGGCGACGACCGGCGCGGCGAGGGGCAGCGCGATGCGCGCGAACACCTGGATCTCGCTGCAGCCGTCGATCCTGGCCGCGGCGAGCAGATCGCGCGGGATGCTCGTCGAGAAGTAGATGTAGGCGAGGTAGACGCCGAACGGGAAGAACGACATCGGCAGGATCACCGAGAGCGGGGATCCGATGAGTCCCACCGTGTTCAGCTCGAGGAAGATCGGCAGCACGAGCGCCGTGTTCGGGATCAGCATCACGACGAGGGTGAGGATGAGCAGGGGCCGCCGGAGCCGGAACTCGGTGAGCGCCAGCGCATACCCGGCGGGGATGCCGGCGATCAGCGTGATGACGAGCGCGCCGAGGGCGTAGAGGGCCGAGTTGCCGACCCAGCCGCCGACCGCACCGCCCTGGAAGCCGAAGAGCTGGTTCCAGTTCGCGGCGAGGTCCTGCCACGTGCCGGGCGAGAACGGGTTCTGCACGAGCAGGGCCCTGGCCGACTTCCCGGCCGCGAGCAGCAGCCACAGGATCGGGATCAGGAAGAAGAGCGTGAAGAGGAGCAGGACGACACCGGCGATGGTGCGGCCGCTCCAGCCGGCGAGGCCGGCGGTGCGCACGGCGCGGGGCGGAGCAGTGGTGGTCACGGTCAGTCCTTCTCGAACAGGCCGCCGCGGGTCACGAAGACCGCGGAGAGCGCGAGGGCGACGACGAGCAGCAGGATCGAGATGGCGGCGGCGCCGTTGAAGTCGTTCTGCTGGAAGGCGTACTGGTAGGCGAGCTGGTTCAGCGAGTAGCTGTTCGGCACCACGGCGTTGCTGGCCTGCGAGAGCAGCTGCGGTTCGACGAAGAGCTGCGTGCCCGCCGCGAGCGACATGACCGCCATGTAGGAGATCCACTTGCGGAGCATCGGCAGCTGGATCCGGAGGGCGATCTGCAGGGCGTTGGCCCCGTCGATCCGCGCCGCCTCCATCACGTCGTTGCTGATGTTGTTGAGCGCGCCGTACATGATGACGATCCAGCCGCCCGCCCCCGTCCAGAAGGCGATGATCGCGAAGATCACGGGCAGGTTCGCCGGCGAGATCACCTGGACGAAGGAGCTGAAGCCGAGCGCGTGGAGGATCCCGCTCACCGGGCTGGCCGTGGGATCGAGCACGAAGAGCCAGAGCAGGACGCTCGACGCGCCGGCCAGCGCGCCCGGCAGGTAGAACACGAACCGGAAGGCGGTGCTGAGCCATCGCACCCGGATGGCGTGGACGACGAGCGACAGCACCACCACGAAGACCGTGAGAGCGATGAGCCACACGAGCAGGTAGAGCGCGACGTGGACCACCGCCGGCCCGAACCGGAAGTCGGCGATCACCTTGCCGAAGTTGTCGAACCCGGCGAACGCGCCGTCGCCGGTGGTGAAGGCGAGGATCACGGCGTACAGGGCGGGCAGGACGCCGAAGGCGAGCGCCAGCAGCGCGTACAGCGAGACGAAGACGTACCCGATCGCCGACGCGGTGCTGTTCCGCCTGCGCCGCGCCCCAGTGGCCACCGGGGCGGGCTGGACGCCCGCCTCGGTGGCCACCGCAGGTGCAGTCACGGTCGCCACGTCACTTGACCGTGTAGCCGTCGACCTGGGCCTCGTTCTTGATCGCCTGCTGCCACTGGGGCAGGAGGTCGACTATCTTCTTGCCGCTCGAGACCGCGGGCGTGATCGTCTTCGCCCAGACCGCCTCCTGGCTGAAGACGCCGGATCCCCAGCCGCTCCAGATCTGCGAGGCGGCCGTGACCATGGGCTGGAGCGAGGTGGCGTAGTACTTGCTCGCCTCCAGCTTCGCGACCCACTTGGCGGCGGCCGGCGCGTAGGCCGGATAGCCGGGCGCGAGATCGACCTGATACGCGGTCGAGGTCGTGACGAACTCGACGAACTTCGCGGCCGCGCTCAGATTCTTCGAGTGGCTGGAGACGAACCAGGTGCCTCCACCGACGTCACCGGTGACGGCGCCCTCGCCCTGCCAGGCGAGCGGAGCCGCGACACCGAGCTGGCCGGCCGGCACGTTCAGGGAGTCCTTGTTGGCGAAGATCGCGCCGGCGTACCAGGACGGCCCGGGCATCATCAGCACCTTGCCGCTGTACTCCTTGATGAACTCGGGCGTGAACACGCTCACGTTCGGCACGGACTTGTCCGCGATGAGGGTGTCGAGCATGGACGCTGCGCGCTTGCACTCCGTGGTGTCGGTCTTGACCGTCACGGTCTTCGGCCCGGTGATGTCGTTCGCCTGGCACTTGCTGGCCCACATGTAGATCTCGGGCGTCCACGGGTCACCGGCCGTGCCGATGATGTAGCCGGGGTGCTGAGCGGCGACCTTCTCGCCGAGGGCCTGGTACTGCTCCCAGGTCGTGGGGACCGTGTAGCCGAACTTGTCGAGCAGCGTCTTGTTGTAATACAGCACGTTCTGGGCGAGATCGTTGCGCAGGCAGTAGAGCTTGCCGCTCACCGTGCAGGGGTCGTTCGCGCCCTTGGCGAAGCCGGCGAGGGTCTTCGCGGGTACCAGCCCCTGGTTCAGCACCGCGGCGAACGCCTGCTTGCCGTTCGTCTTCTGGCTCGCCCAGGCCGGGTCGTTGTCCTGCGTGGACCAGACGACGTCGGGCCAGCCGCTGCCGGCGCGGTCGAACAGCTGCATCTTGGTCTTGAACGAGTTCGATCCGTTGGCCGCGCCGTCGTAGGTGACGACCTTGATCTTCACGCCGGGGTTCGCGGTCTCGAACGCCTTGGCCGCCGGCGCGCGTGTCGCGTCGACCCAGACGGTGATCGTGCTGTTCTTCACCTGCTTCGTCTCGTCGAAGCCGTACGCCTTGCCTCCTGACGAGCTGGAGCCGCCGCAGGCGGTGAGGCCGACAGCGAGTGCCGCTGCGGCGAGTGATGCTGCGGCGATGCGCGAGATGCGACGCTGCAGGAACGGTGCGGGACGTACCACCTGGTCCTCGTTTCTGGTCGACTTCCTTGACGACTGCGCGTTCGCGCGAAGGCAGTACATCAGACGTATGACGTTTCCGCAAGGGAGCCGGTGGCGCGTCCGGCAGGCGAGTACGGGCTGAGCGGTCAGTGGTGGTGCCGGGAGATGTACTCCTCGTCGTCCCAGTCGTCGGGCGGCGACGGCGGACGCGGCGGCAGGGGTCTGCGGAGGCCGAACGCGAGGCGCCAGAAGAAGGCGAGCAGGAGGAACCCGGTGCCGAGCACGGCGGCGAGGACCACGAAAACGATCACGACGGCGATGACTTCGCCGATCACATATCCCACGTCCGCGGATTCGATGATCGCGCGCATCTCGGCCTACCTCCACTCCGCGACATCGGGTCGCGGGATCCGAGGATGACAGGGGCCCCCGACAGCGGCCCGCGCGAATGCAATAGGCACGTTTCCGCTGATCGCGCGCCGTTAGTGCCCCGTTCTGGGTCGATTCGAGATCGCGTTATCCGAATAGCGTGAATGGGAATCCGTTCCGCTGGAGAAAGCACGCCGTGTCCGCCACCCCGTTCGTCGAGGAGACCTCGGTCGAGGACGTTCCCGCCGAGCGGGTTCGCGCCCGATTCGGCGCCGGTCGCCTCGTGGTGCTCGGCGCAGCGGTCGTCCTGGGCGTGCCGGTGACGGTCGTGCTCTCACGCTTCGTCACGACGATCGTGCTGAGCCTCATCCTCGGCCACTGACCGCTGCACCCCGGCGTCCATCCGCGGGGCGGTCTGCAGGATCCGGGGCGGTGTGCAGGATCGGATCCGGCGCGTCGTCCTGCAGAGCGCGCGTAGTCCTGCAGACCGGACGGCGCGGCGGACGGGACGGCGGCGGCTCAGCTCAGGGCGCTCGGGAAGCGCGTCTCGAAGTCGAGCAGCCCGACCCACTCCGGTGCCACCGAGATGCGTGCCATCGGCTTGCCGTGCAGGCTCGCGACCCACGCCTCGCCCTGCTCCTGCCCGAAGTAGCGGGTCGCCGAGCGGGCGTACTCCTCCGATACGTCGTCGAGCAGCTCCACCTCGGCCCGCCCGCGGATCATCAGCTCCCGGTACGGGAACGAGCCCGCGTCGTCGATGGTGAGGGCGACCTGCGGCCGCTCCCGCAGCACCTTCAGCTTGGGTGCCCGCGCGGGCGTACCCATGACCACTCGGCCGTCGCTCCACTCGAACCACATCGCCACGACGCGCGGCGACCCGTCGCGCCACGTGTAGGCCAGCCGCGCCGGGTTCGAGGACCGGAGCAGCTGCTGCGCCGTCGGCTCCTCGAGCAGCCCGCGATCCCCTTGCTCCATCTCGGGGGCTCCCCTCCGGCACCGCCCGCGGCGCCGTCGAGGAGCCATACGTCGGGGCCTCCCCGTGAGCCATACGTGGATCCCCCCATCTGTCGTCGCCCGCCCTCACGGTCGTCCGGACGTCGGCGAGCGGCGGATGACGCCGCGTGTCGTCGCATGTCGTCACAGTCGGCGGCGGGACCCGGGTGATCCCTACGGTCGCCGCATGACGCTTCTCGATTCGCCCACCATCCCCGACGTCGACGCCGGCCAGCGCGGCATACGCCTTCAGGAGGCCGGAGCCGCCTGGCAGGGCCGCATCGCCGCCGACCCCGCAGCCGCGCAGCTGACCTACCGCGTGCGCGGCACGGGTGAGGGTTCGGTCGCCACCCGCCTCCGGGCCGGCGCCCACGAGTTCCTCATCGACGAGCCGGCCGCCCTCGCCGGAGACGACGTCGCGGCGAGCCCGGTCGAGGTCGCCCTCGGCGCGCTCATCGCCTGCCAGGTCGTCGTCTACCGCCTGTACGCGGATGCGCTCGGGATCGCCGTCGACGACATCGACGTCACGGCCGAGGGCGATCTCGACGCCCGCCGCCTGTTCGGCATCGACGACACGGTTCGCGCGGGGTTCACCGCCGTGCGGCTGGCCATCACGGTGACGGGCCCGGAGACCGCCGAGCGCTACGAGCACCTGAAGGCCGCCGTCGACGAGCACTGCCCCGTGCTCGACCTCGTGGCCAATGCGACCCCGGTGACCGCGAGCATCCGGAAGGGCTGATCCCGGCGTTCCCGTCAGTGGTGGGCGGCGAGAAAGGCGTTCGCCGCTCGGTAGCCGTTGT
>JAICSU010000112.1 GCA_025936735.1 Amnibacterium sp. | reverse complement strand
CTGGAACGGCCAGCCCGTCGGGGCGTGGCTGCGGGTCCCCGCCGGCGCGAGCGGGCCCCTGCCCGCCGTCGTCGAGTACGTGGGCTACGGCGGCGGCCGCGGCGCCCCGCACGCGAACCTGCTGTGGGCGGCCGCCGGCTACGCCCACCTCCACATGGACACCCGCGGCCAGGGCTCCGGTTGGAGCCGCGGTGACACCCCGGACGACGCACCGGCGGGACCGCAGGTGCCCGGCGTGATGACGCGCGGCATCCGCGATCCGGAGACCTACTACTACACCCGGCTCTTCACCGACGCCGTGCTCGCCGTCGACGCCGCCGCCGCGCTCGACGCCGTGGACGAGGAGCGGATCGCCGTCACCGGGATCAGCCAAGGGGGAGGCACGGCGCTCGCCGCCGGCGCGCTGTCCCCGCGGGTGCGCGCCGTGGTGGCCCGGGTGCCGTTCCTCTGCGACTTCCCGCGGTCGACGACGATCACGGACGCGCATCCGTTCGCCGAGATCCCCGCCTACCTCGCCGTGCACCGGGACGAGGAGGCGGCGGTGTTCCGCACCCTCGGCTACATCGACGGCGTGAACTTCGCGCGCCGCGGCACCGCTCCCGCGCTCTTCACGGCCGCGCTGATGGATCCGGTCGTGCCGCCCTCCGGCGTCTTCGCCGCCTACAACGCCTACCCCGCCGACAAGGAGCTCGCCGTCTGGCGGTTCAACGGCCACGAGGGCGGCGGCCCCGACGACGACAGCGCGGCGCTGACGTTCTTCGGCAGGGCGCTCGCGGGCTGACCTCAGCCGCGGATCGTCACCGGGCAGTGCAGGGCGCGGGTGTGGTCGACCTGGCGCGCCGGACCCGTCAGCTCCAGCTCCGCGGTGAGGCGGACGTCCGCGCTCGACGCGCCGAGGCGCAGCTCGATCGCGCCGGGCTCGACGATCCGGGTGAGGTCGCGGCCGACGAACGAGGTGACGTCCGCCGGCACGGTGAACTCGACCCGGGCGGCGGCGCCCGGCTCCAGCGGGACGCGGGCGAACCCGATCAGCTTCACCACGGGGCGCGTCACCTGCGCGACGGGGTCGTGCAGGTAGAGCTGGACGATCTCCGTGCCGGCGCGCTCGCCGGTGTTCCGGACGGTGAGGCCGACGCGGGCCGCGCCGTCGGTCGGGACGGCGACCGGGCCGCTCGGGTCGGCGTCGTCGACGCGGAGCTCGGACCAGGCGAACGACGTGTAGCCGAGGCCCGCGCCGAACGGGTAGGCGGGGGTCGGGTCGAGGTTCGACACCTCGCTCCTCAGGGCGAGGGTCTGGCTGAGGTAGGTCCACGGCTGGCCGCCGGGGCTCGCCGGCACGCTGATCGGCAGCCGTCCGGAGGGGTTCACGGCGCCCGAGAGCACCCGCGCGATCGCCCCTCCGCCCTCCTCGCCCGGGAAGAAGGTCTGCACGATCGCGGCCGCCCGGCTGGGTGCGGTGCCGAGCGCGTAGGCGCGCCCGGAGTCGACGACGAGCACGACCGGCGTGCCGCTGTCGAGCACGGCCTCGAGCAGGTCGCCCTGCACGCCCGGCAGCGACAGGTCGGCGGCGTCGCAGCCCTCGCCCGAGGTGCCGCGGCCGAACAGGCCCGCGCGGTCGCCGAGCACGAGGATCGCGACGTCGGCCGCGGCGGCGGCCTCGACCGCGGCCGCGAACCCGCCGGTGTCGGGACCGTCGACGGTGCAGCCCTGCGCCGCCTCGATCCGCGCATCCGGGAACTCGGTCCGGATGGCGTCGAGGACGGTCGGGATCGCGACGCCGAGGGGCAGCTCGGGGTGGTGCGCACCCACGTGGCTCGGGAACGAGTAGCAGCCGAGCATCGTGAAGGGGTCGTCGGCGGCCGGGCCGAGCACCGCGATCGAGCGCGGGGCGCCCAGGGGCAGCGTGCCGTCGTTCTTCAGCAGCACGACGGCCTCCTCCGCGATGCGGCGGGCGATGGCGCGGTCCTCGACAGGATCGAGGTCGACGAGGTCCGTGACGTCGGCGGCGGGCTCGAGCTGCGCTTCGCCGAGAGCGGCCGGGAGTGCGTCCCAGTCCGGGTCGAGCAGGCCGAGCTCGAGCTTCTGCCGCAGCACGCGGCGAAGGGCGCGGTCGACGACGGCCTCATCCAGACGGCCGGACTCGACCTCCTCGATCAGCGGGTCGAGGAAGGCCTTCGGGCCGGGCAGCTCCACGTCGACGCCTGCGGTGAGCGCGAGGCGGGCCGCCTCGCCCCAGGTGCCTGCGACGCCGTGCAGCAGCGTGAGGAAGCCGATGCCGAAGTAGTCGGCGACGACCGTGCCGGTGAACCCCCACGTGTCGCGGAGGAGCCCCGTCAGCAGCTCGCGGTTGGCGGCGGCCGGCACGCCGTCGACCTCCGCGTACGAGTGCATGACGCTGCGCACGCCGCCCTCGCGCACCGCCATCTCGAACGGCGGCAGGATGACGTCCGCGAACTCGCGCGGCCCCATGCTGACGGGCGCGAGGTTCCGGCCGGAGCGGGACGCGGAGTAGCCCGCGAAGTGCTTCAGGGTGGCCACGATGCCGGCCGACTCGAGGCCCCGCACGTACGCGGTCGCGACCGTGCCGACGAGGTACGGGTCCTCGCCGATGGTCTCCTCCACGCGGCCCCAGCGGAGGTCGCGCACCACGTCGAGCACGGGCGCGAGGCCCTGGTGGACGCCGACCGAGCGCATGGAGCGCCCGATCCGCGCCGCCATCTCCTGCACGAGCGCCGGATCGAAGGTCGCGCCCCACGACAGCGGCACCGGATAGGCGGTCGCCTTCCACGTGGTGAAGCCGGCGAGGCACTCCTCGTGCACGAGGGCGGGGATGCCGAAGCGGTTCGACTCCACGATGCGGCGCTGCATCCGGGCGAGCGCGGCCGCGCCCGCGGCGGGGTCGACGGGGTTCGTGCCGAAGGCGCGGGTCAGCTGCCCGAGGCCCTGGGTGAGCAGCGCGTCGAGGTCGAAGCCCTTGTCGAGCTCCGACTGGTGCGGGGCGACGCCCGGGCCCTCCGGATCCGCGCCGAGCCACATGCCGTAGAGCTGGGCGGCCTTCTCGCGGAGGGTCATGGCGTCGATCAGCGCTTGCACGCGCTCCTCGGCGGGGCGGCTCGCCTCGGCCCAGGCGGCCTCGGTCCTGGTCGTCGACGTCATCGTCCCGCTCCTAAAGGTTTCGCTCCTCCGACAGAAACTGTCGGGCGCTTCAGCCTATGGCGGCGCCGAACGGGGGCTCAAGCGGGCTCGCCCGCGCGCCCGACCCCGGTGCGTTGCCGCTTCTCGCCTTTGAAGGGCGCGTTCCAGGGCGAGAAGTGGCAGGTCACGGATCGGGTTCAGAGGCGCAGGGCGCTGATCGCCGCCATCTCGTCGTCCGTGAGCTCGAAGCCGGTGACCGCCAGGTTGGAGGCCTGCCGCCCCGGATCCGTGGAGCGGGGGATGACCACCGTGCCGAGCTGCAGGTTCCAGCGCAGCACCACCTGGTTCCAGCCCACGCCGTGCGCAGCCGCGATGCGGGCGACCACGGGGTCCTTCGCGAGCGCCGAGCCGTGCTTGAGGGGGCTGTAGCTCTCCGTGACGATGCCCTTGTCCTCGTGGTAGCGGCGCAGCGCCGCCTGGTCGAGGCCGACGTGCAGCTCCACCTGGTTCAGCGCGGGCAGCTCGCCCGTCTCGCGCTCGAGGCGGTCGATCTGCTCCGGGGAGAAGTTCGAGACGCCGATGGCGCGGATCCGGCCCTCGTCCCGCAGCCGGATCATCGCCGTCCACGACTCGACGAAGCGGCCGACCTCGGGCATCGGCCAGTGGATGAGGTAGAGGTCGACGACGTCGAGGCCGAGCGCGGCCTGCGAGCGGTCGAACGAGGCGAGCGTCTCGTCGTAGCCGTGGTCGTCGTTCGGGAGCTTGGTCGTGACGAGCAGCTCCTCCCGCGGAACACCCGACTCGCGCATCCCGGCGGCGACCTCCGCCTCGTTGCCGTAGCCCTGGGCCGTGTCCAGCAGGCGGTAGCCGGCGCGGATCGCGGTCGCGACCTGCTCGACGCCCCGTTCCTTGAAGAGGCCGTAGGTCCCGAGACCGACGACGGGGATCCGGTCGTGGGCGAGTGGCAGGGTGGGGATGTCGGTCATGGTCCGACGCTAGCGACGGCCGCCCGAGCGGCCGCTTGGAGGAGAACGGCATGGTCGCCGCGACGTGCATCACCGAGGTCTGCGCCGAGCACGGGGAGGGCCCCGTCTGGGACGCCGTCCGGAACGTGCTCGTGATCGTCGACATGGAGCGCGGTGCGCTCGTCGAGGTGACGCCCGAGGGCAGCACCACCCGGCACGAGCTCGGCGGCGTCGCCGCCGCCATCCGGCTGCGGGCCGGCGGCGGATACGTGCTCGCGGTCGCGCGCGGGTTCCAGCTGCTCACCCCCGGCTTCGCACCCGACGGCCCCGTCGTGACCGCGTTCGACGACCAGGGGCTGCGCATGAACGACGGCGGCTGCGACCCGCAGGGCCGCTTCTACTGCGGCTCGATGGCGTACGACGAGACGGCCGGTGCCGGCACCCTCTACCGCTTCGACGCCGACCGGTCGGTGCACGCGGTGCTCGGGGACCTCACCATCCCCAACGGCCTCCAGTGGACCGCCGACGGCCGCACCGCCCTCCACATCGACACCCCGACCGACCGGATCGACGCCCACGACTTCGATGCCGGCACCGGCACGTTCTCGAACCGGCGGCCGTTCGTGTCGATCCCCGCCGGCGCCGGGCATCCGGACGGCATGGCGATCGACGAGGAGGACGGCGTCTGGGTCGCCCTGTGGGGCGGATCCGCGGTGCACCACTACACCGCCGACGGGGAGCTCGCCGACGTGATCGAGGTGAACGCGAAGGACGTCACCGCGTGCGCGTTCGGCGGCGAGGACCGCTCGACGCTCTACATCACCACCTCCCGCCGCGACCGGGGCGACGCGGACGGGCCGCAGGCGGGCGCCGTCTTCGCCGTGCCGACCTCCGTGCGCGGGGCCGTCCCGTACCCGTTCGCCGGATGAGCGCCCCGCTGGCCGTCGTGACCGGCGGGAGCCGCGGGATCGGGGCGGCCGTCTGCCGGCGCCTCGCCGCCGACGGCTGGGACGTGGTCGTCGGCTACCGGCACGCGAGGGCCACCGCGGAGCGCGTCGCGGACGACGTGCGCGCCGCGGGACGGAGGGCGCTCCCGGTCGGCGCGGACGTCACGGACGAGGCCGAGGTCGAGGCCCTGCTCGTCGCGGCGGAGGGACTCGGGCCGGTGACCGGCCTGGTCACCTCGGCCGGTGCGGCGACCGCCGTCGGGCGCCTCGAGGACCTGCCGGTGGCCGCGATCCGGGCCGATCTCGAGCTCGACCTGCTCGGCACGCTGCTGCCCATCCGCGCCGCGATCCCCCGGCTGCGGGAGACCGCCGGGGCGATCGTGACCGTCTCCTCCGGCGCCGCGACTCTCGGCTCACCGGGGGAGTTCGTGCACTACGCGGCGGCGAAGGCCGGAGTCGACGCGCTCACCGTCGGCCTGTCGAAGGAGCTCGCCGCCGACGGCATCCGGGTGAACGCGGTCGCGCCCGGGCTCGTCGTCACGGACTTCCACCTCGACCCCGGCCGCCCGGACCGCCTCGCCCCGACGGTGCCGATGCAGCGGGCGGGCGAGCCCGAGGAGATCGCGGCGGCGGTGTCGTGGCTGCTCTCGGCCGACGCCTCCTACACGACGGGCGCGGTCCTCCGCGTCGCGGGCGGCCGCTGACGCCGCCCTTCCGCCCGCCCCGCTGCACAATCGACGGAATCGCCTCGTGCGCCGCTGCACGAACGACGGAGAAATCGCGCCTCCGGAGCCTGCTCACGCGCATCCGGCGGCCGATGCGGCGAGAACTCCGTCGATCGTGCAGGGGGCGGATCGAGAACTCCGTCGTTCGTGCAGGGGGAGGGGCGGGCGCGCCCCGGGGGCGGGGTCAGCGCTGCAGCACGCCGTCCACCCGGCGGGGGAGGTGCCACGGGTTGTCGTCCCGGAGCGGCTCCGGCAGCAGGGCCTCCGGCGTGCTCTGGTACGTGACCGGCCGCAGGAACCGATCGATCGCGCTGGTGCCCACCGAGGTCGTCTGCACCGACGTCGTCGCGGGGTAGGGGCCGCCGTGCTGCATCGCCCAGGTGACCGAGACGCCGGTGGGCCAGCCGTTCACGAGCACCCGTCCGGCGCGATCGGCGAGGATCGGCAGCACCGCCGCCGCGTCCGGGTCGTCGTCCACCGCCTGCACGGTCGCCGTCAGCTGCCCGTCGATCGTCGCCAGGGCGCGCTCCAGCTCGCCCTGGTCCACGTACTCGACGACCAGGGCAGCCGGCCCGAACGCCTCGTGCGTGAGGGCCTCGGGGTCAGCGGCGAACGCCGCCGCGCTCGTCCTCAGCAGCGTCGGCGTCGGGGTCTCGCCCGTGTCACCCGCCAGGACGACCTCGACACCCTCGTGGCCGGCGAGCTCGTCGAGCGCGCCCGCGAACCCGCGGGCGATGTGCTCGTTGAGCATCGGCGCGGCCCCGACGGCCGCCAGCCGGTCCGCGACGAGACGCGGCAGGTCGGATCCGGCGGGCGCGAACAGCAGGCCGGGCTTCGTGCAGAACTGGCCGACGCCGAGGCTCATCGACTCCGCGAAGCCGCTCGCGACCTCCTCCGCCCGCTGCGCGGCCGCGGACGGCGTCACGACCGCCGGGTTCACGCTGCCCAGCTCGCCGAAGAACGGGATGGGCACCGGCCGCGACGAGGCGAGGTCGAACAGGGCCCGGCCGCCCGCGAGCGATCCCGTGAACGCGCCGGCGGTGATCCGCGGGTCGGTGATCAACGTCCGCCCGATGTCGACCCCGTTCACCAGGGCGAAGCTCCCGTCGGGCGCGCCGGCGCTCGCGAGGGCGCGCGTCACGACGCCCGCCGTGGCGACGGAGAGCCGCGGATGCCCGGGATGCGCCTTCAGCAGCACGGGCGCCCCGGCCGCGAGCGCCGACGCCGTGTCGCCGCCCGCCACGCTGAACGCGAACGGGAAGTTGCTCGCCGCCCAGATCGCGACCGGGCCGAGCGGCCGCAGCATGCGGCGCAGGTCGGGGCGGGGCCCCATGCCCCAGTCCGGATCCGCGTGGTCGATCGTCACCTGCAGGTAGGCGCCTTCGTCGAGCACGCCCGCGAACAGGCGCAGCTGGAACGTCGTCCGCTTCAGCTCGCCGGTGAGCCGAGGCACCCCGAGGTGGCTCTCCTCCGCCGCGAGCGGAACGAGCTCCTCGCCCGCCGCGTCGAGGGCGTCCGCGACCGCGCGCAGCCGCACCGCCCGGTCCGCCGGCCGCTCGGCGGCGAGCACGGGTGCCGCCGTCACCGCCGCGTCGAGCAGCCGGTCGAGCTCCTCCGGCGTCGTGTCCGCCACCGTCTCCACCACGTCGGTCATCGCGTTCCTCCTCGGGCCCGCAGGTCGCGCCCCACGACGCGCACGGGGTTCACCAGGGTGCCGACCTGCTCGATCGACACGGTCACCACATCCTGACCGGCCAAGGTGAATCCCTCCTCCGGAACGATGCCGGTCCCGGTGAGCAGCACCGCCCCGGCGGGGAACGGCATCGCCGCGAACAGCCACGCGCCGAGGTCTGCCGCCTCGCGGGTGATCGACGACGTCGACGTCGTGCCTTCGAAGACGACCTCGTCGTTCCGGGTGATCGTGAGCTCGATGCCGAACGGCCCGGTCGCGTCCCAGACGGGCACGATCGCCGGCCCGAGCGCGCACGCCGCCTCGTACACCTTCGCCTGGGGCAGGTAGAGCGGGTTCTCGCCCTCGATCGACCTGCTGCTCATGTCGTTGCCCGGCACGAAGCCGAACAGCTCCCCGGCGGCGTTGAACACGAGGCCGAGCTCCGGCTCGGGCACGTCCCAGTCGGAGTCGGCGCGGATGCCGACCGGCTCGCCGGGCGCGACGACGCGGGAGGCGGGCGACTTGAAGAAGATCTCGGGCCGCTCCGCGACGTAGACGCGGTCGTAGATCGACGCCTCGGTCGACTCCGCCATCCGCTCGTCGCGGCTGCGCTCGTAGGTGACGCCGGCGGCCCACACCTCCTGCTCGTCGACGGGCGCGAGCAGGCGACCCTGCACCGGGTCCCCCGACACCGCGTCGATCCGCGCCCGCGCCTCGTCCAGCGGCAGGGCGAGCAGGTCGGCGAGGGAGGCGCCGAGCGGGACGCCCCCGTCGTCGTGGAGCGCGGCCCACACGGGGCCGTCGGCGGTCGCGAGCCGAACCAGCCCGGCCATCAGTGGGACTCCCGCGCGACGGCCGAGCCGGACGCTCCGACGAGGAAGTCGAGGTCGGCCCCGGTGTCGGCCTGCTGGACGTGCTCGATGTAGAGCCGCTCCCAGCCCCGCGCCGCGGAGGCGTAGCCGTCGACGAGCGCCTTCGGCGGCGTGCGGCGGGCGAGCTCCTCCTCGGGCACGTCGAGGGTGATCGTGCGGTTCGGCACGTCGAGGACGATCTCGTCGCCGTCCTGCACGAGCGCGAGCGGTCCGCCGGCGGCCGCCTCCGGCGACACGTGCAGCACGACCGTGCCGTACGCCGTGCCGGACATGCGGCCGTCGCAGATCCGCACCATGTCGCGGATCCCCTCCTTCAGCATCTTCTGCGGCAGCGGCAGGTTCGCCACCTCGGGCATCCCCGGGTAGCCGCGCGGCCCGCAGCCGCGCAGGATCAGCACCGAGTCGGGCGTGACCGGGAGCTCCGGGTCGTCGACGCGGGCGTGGAAGTCCTCGATCGAGTCGAACACGATCGCCTTCCCGCGATGGGTGAGCAGGTGCGCCGACGCGGCGGCCGGCTTGATGATCGCGCCGCGCGGGGCGAGGTTGCCGTGCAGCACGGCGATGCCCGCCCCGGACCCGTCCTCGCCGGCGGCGGGGATGAGGGGCTCGGCACGCGGGGCGATCACCTCGCGGTTCCAGATCGGCCTGTCGTCGAGGTAGTCGGTCAGCGGCCTGCCGGTCACGGTGATCGGGGTCGGATCGAGGAGGTCGCGCACCTCGGCGAGCACCGCGAGCAGACCGCCGGCGTTGTAGAGGTCCTCCATGAGGTACTCGCCGGCCGGCT
>JAICSU010000017.1 GCA_025936735.1 Amnibacterium sp. | reverse complement strand
GGCGACCGCGCCGACGACGATCGGGTGACCCGTCGCGGTCTGCTTGGCCGTCTGCGTCGCGTTCGAGGCGACGTCCGAGACGCTGCCACCCGCGGAGCCCGCCGAACCGGCCACCCGGTCCTTGGCCGTGCCGACCGCGTCCTGCGCGTCGTGGACGGTGCCCATGATCGACTCCTGGACGCCGCGGAGGCGTCCCTTGACCCGCTCCTTCTGACGGTCGACGATCTGGCTGGGGCTCACCTTGTCGGCGAGGGCGTCGACATCGGTGCTGAGGTTGGCCCTCGTGGCTTCGATCTCGGCGCGGATGGTGTCGGGGTCGCTCATCGGGTGCCTCCGGGCTTCAGGGTTGGGGGAATCTCTTTGACGGTTTCGGCGGTCTGCGGGACGCCCTCGATCTGCTTCAGCTTGCTGCGACCGCGGGCGGCGAGGATCGCCGCCACGATGCCGTAGACGACGGCGATGATCAGGGCGGACCAGGCGTTGCCGAGGGCCGTGTAGCCGAGGGCCCACCAGATGCAGATCGAGAGGAACAGCAGGGCGAAGTAGCCGGCGACTGCCGCGCCGCCGAGGAAGCCCGCGCCCTTGCCCGCCTTCTTCGCGGAGTCGGTGACCTCGGCCTTCGCGAGCTCGACCTCCTGCCGGATGAGGGTGGACAGGTCGCGGCTCACCTCGCCGAGCAGCTGGCCGAGGCCTTCGTTCGCCGCCCGCTCGGCCGCGGGGTCGGGGACCCCGCCCTGGCCGGAGTAGGGGATGCTCATCGCGCGCCGCCGAACTCGGAGCCGGTGCCGTACTCGTTGGCGGGCCGCGCCTCCGTGCCGAACTCGGTCTCGACGTCGTACTCGTCGACGACGGCTCCCGGCTCGGCGCCGGTGTAGGCCGTGCCGTAGGCGGGGTACTCGGTGGTCTCGGGGACGAGGGCGCCGCCCTCGGGGATCGCACCGGTGGTGTACTCGGTGCCGTAGCCGCCCACGTAGGAGGAGCCCCCGACGTACGAGGATCCGCCGACCGCACCGCGGTAGCCGCCGGCCGAGTCGGTGCCGGACTTCGCGTCGGCGACGAGCGCCTTCGTGAGCCGGGCGGCGACCACGCCGCTCACCGCGGCCAGCGCGATGAAGACGCCCGGCCGACGTGCGGCGTACTGGCGCACCTCGTAGAGGACGTCCTCCGGGGAGCGCGACTCGAGCCACTCGGCGACCCGGTGGGCGCGCTGGGCGATGCTCTGCACGAGCTCGGAGGCGGGGCCCGAGTCGACCTGCTGGCCGGAGCCCATCTTCTCGAGGTCCTGCCCGAAGGTGTGCAGGCCCTGGCTGAGACGGTCCTGCTGCTTCGAGGCCTGGGACGACAGCTCGGTCGTCGCCTGCCCGTACAGCTCCCGCGCCTGGCTGACCGTGTCGCCGACCACACGCTGGGCCTGCTCCTTGGTGGTGGAGGCGACCTGCGCCCCCGCGTCCTTCGCCGTGCCGGCGACGCCGGCGACCTCGTCCTTGGCGTCCGCGGCGGTGCGCTGGACGGTCTGCTTGGCCTGGCCGGCGGTCTGCTGGGCCTGGTCCTTGACCTGATCGGTCTTCGAGCCGGATCCCGTGCCGAACTCGGCGCCGGTGGTGGTGCCGGTGGTGGCGACCGCCTCGTCGAAGATCGGGGTGGCGGGATCGAGCGGCCCGTCGGGCGGATAGGTGCTCATCGTGTCTCCTCATCGGGAAGCGGTGGCGCGGGGCGGCCGCTTCCGGGCCGCCCGTCGCTCAGGGAGCCCCCACAAGACCAGTGGCCACTGGGCGAGGGCCCCGTGTCGGCGGAGCGTCACCTGAATAGGGGATGGGGAGACGCCGGTCAGCCTCGGATGCGGCGGAAGACGCGGATCGCCCCCGCCTTTGCGGGTCGTCGCCGGAGCGACGGCGTCAAGCCCCTCAGGCGTTCACTGCGTTTCCACGGCTTCGACGAGGCTGCCTTGCAGCCACGTGAGCCAGGCGTAGAGCATCCCCTGCGGCGTGTGGACGCTCCGCTGCACCTCGTCGATGCCCACCCGCTCCGCGAGCGCCAGCCGGAGGTCGCCGAGTGCGGTCAGCCAGCGGACCGCGGCCTCCTGGTCGAGGTGCACCACGCCCCCGGGCGCCGCCTCGAGGTCCGCGATGAGGCGCCGGGCCGCGTCGACCTTCGCGCCGGCGAGCCGGCTCCTCGTCGCGTCCGCGTACTCCGCTGCCGCATCGGGGTCGTCGGGGTAGGCGACCGGCAGGAGGCGGGTCACCACCGGGTCGGTGTACGAGGCGACGTCATCGGCCGAGTCCAGCGCCGTCACGACGCCGCCGGCCAGGTTCGTGAGCATCCGCCGCTCGCTCCCGGTGAAGCGGCGCTCGATGGCGCCGTGCTTCCGGACGAACTCGCCGAGGATCTTCATCCCTCGACCCGCTGCAGCGTCGCCTGGAGGCCGTAGCCGTGCATCGCCTCCACGTGCCGCTCCATCTCCTCGCGGGTGCCGGAGATCACGGCCGCACGGCCCTCGGTGTGCACCTGGAGCATGAGGCGCTCGGCCTTGGGTCGCGGGAACCCGAAGTAGCTCGTGAAGACCCAGGTCACATAGGTCATGAGGTTCACCGGGTCGTCCCAGACGATCAAGGTCCACGGCTTGCCGAGGCGGAGCCGCTCCTCGACGCCGGTGTCCTCCAGCACATCTGTCACGGGACAAGCCTGACACCGAACGACCGCGGCCCGTGCACGCCGCGGGGCGCAGTCCGCCCTACTCCCGGGGGAGGACGCGCCCGACTCGCGCAGGGCACTACGGTGCGACGGTGGACGACCGCGCGGACACCGGGCCGCCGTGGGGCCCGCCCTGGTCGGGTGCCCATGCCCGACGGCGACTGACGCTGCCGGTCGTCGCGGTGCTCGTCGCCGAGGGCGTCGTCGCTCTCGCCACCCTCCATCGGGATCCCCTCACCGCGGCCGGGTACGCCGCCTGCGCGGCCGCCGGGGGCGCCGCGCTCGTGCTGCTGCGGCGACGGCCGGGCCCCGCGGTGGTGATCGTCGGGACGACGGCCCTGCTCGCGCTCCTGCTCGTGCCGCTGCCCCCGGTCGCGCTGCTGCCCTTCCTCGTCGCGATCGTGGTGGCGACCGTGCGAGGCGCCCGACCGTGGGCGATCGGCGCGGCCGCCGGGGCGCTCGTGCTGCCCTCCGCGGAGTTCGTGCTGACGCGCGACCCCCTCACCGCGGTGCGGTCGCTCGGCGAGGTGATCCTGCTGCTCGCCGCGGACGCGGCCGGCGAGTGGGCCCGGGTGCGCTTCCTGCGCATGCGCGAGGCGGCCGCAGCGGCGGCCGACCGGCGCCGGTTCGCCGCGGAGCAGGAGCGGCTGCGGATCGCCCGCGAGCTGCACGACGTGCTCGCCCACTCGCTCTCCTCCATCACGGTCCAGGCCGGGGTGGGGCTGCACCTCGCCGCGTCACGCCCCGAGGCGGCGACCGAGGCGCTGGAGACGATCCGGGGCACGAGCAAGGAGGCCCTGAACGAGGTCCGCGCCGTCCTCGGCCTGCTGCGCGGCGACGAGCAGGCGCCGGTCCGACCCGAGCCCGACCTCGACCAGGTCGCGGCGCTGGTGGCGGACATCCGCCGCTCCGGCGCCCACGTGTCGCTCGAGGACGCCCTGCAGCCGCGGCCCGACCGCCCGGTCCAGCTCGCGCTCTACCGGATCGTGCAGGAGTCCCTCACGAACGCCCGCCGGCACGCGCCCGGGACCGCCCTCGAGGTCGCCCTCCGCCGGGAGGGCGGCGACGTGATCGCCCGCGTCCGCAACACGGGCGGGACCGCGGAGATCCAGCCGGGCAACGGGATCCTCGGCATGACCGAGCGGGCGGCGCTGCTCGGCGGCACGCTGCGGGTGGCGGCCGAGGACGGCTGGACCGTCGTCGAGGCGCGGATCCCGGACGGCGGTGCGCGGTGATCCGGGTCGTCGTGGCCGACGACCAGGCCCTCATCCGGGCCGGGTTCTCCGCGCTGCTCGCCTCCGAGCCGGGCATCGAGGTCGTGGGGCAGGCCGCGACGGGTCAGGAGGCGGTGGCGCTCGCCCGGCGTGAGCGGCCCGACGTGCTGCTCATGGACATCCGGATGCCGGACGGCGACGGGCTCTGGGCCACCCGCGAGATCGTCGGCACCCCCGGCCTCGAGGCCTGCCGCGTCGTCGTGGTGACCACGTTCGAGCTCGACGAGTACGTGGCGGAGGCGGTCCGCTCGGGCGCGAGCGGCTTCCTGGTCAAGGACACCGATCCGGCGGACCTCATCCGGGCCGTGCGCGTCGCGGCGGCCGGCGACGCCCTGCTCAGCCCCGGGCCGACGAGACGGCTGCTCGAGCGGGCGGCGGCGGGCCTCCGGCAGGCGCCCGCGACGGAGCGCCTGGACGTGCTCACGGACCGGGAGCGCGAGGTGCTCGGGCTCGTGGCTGAGGGCCTCACGAACGAGGAGATCGCCGAGCGGCTGGTCCTCAGCCCGCTGACCGCGAAGACCCACGTGTCCCGGATGCTCGGCAAGCTCGGCGCCAGGGACCGGGTGCAGCTCGTCGTGATCGCCTACGAGACGGGCCTCGTCCGCCCGGGGTGGCACGACGCCTGAGCGGCGCCCCTACGCCGGGGGAAGCAGGCCAGGTGCCTCCCGGCGGCCGACGCGGCGGCGGCGCCGGAAGCGGACGGTAGGAGCACGGTCCGACCGGACCGCTTCCTTGTCACGAATCAGGAGCGACCGCACATGCTGTCCGCACTCGCCGCCACCGCCCCCTGGGCCTACGGGCCCGGCGTCGGCTTCTTCCCGTTCTTCTTCCTCGTCCCGCTGTTCTGGATCCTGCTGTTCGTCGTCCTCTTCCTCGTGCTGGGGCGCAGGCGTCGCCGCTGGCTGGCGGAGGGCGACTGGCACCAGGGCCGCAGCGCCGAGGCGACGCTCGCCGAGCGGTTCGCCAACGGCGACATCGACGAGGTGGAGTACCGCGCCCGCCTCGAGGTGCTGCGCGCCAACCGCGAGCGCCCGCGCTGACCCGCCCGACCCACCGCCCGACGGTTGCCACTTCTTGCGACCTTCCCGGCCCTAAGGCCGCAAGAAGTGGCAACCGTCTACTGCGGGAGCGCCCAGCGGCGGATCCACTCGTGCATCACGATGGCCGCCGCTGCGGACGCGTTGATCGAGCGGGTGGAGCCGAACTGGGGGATCTCGACGAGGGCGTCCGCGGCCGCCCTGGCCTCGTCGCTGAGCCCCGGCCCCTCCTGACCGAACAGCAGGACGCAGCGCTGCGGCATCGCGAAGGCCTCGACGGCAACGGCGCCGGCCACGTTGTCGACCGCGACGACGGGCAGCCGGGCCGAGCGCATGGCGGCGACGAAGGCGGCGACGTCCGGATGGTGCACGACGTGCTGGTACCGGTCGGTCACCATCGCGCCCCGGCGGTTCCACCGCCGTCGGCCGACGATGTGCACGGACTCGGCGGCGAAGGCGTTCGCCGTTCGCACGATCGATCCGATGTTGAGGTCGTGCTGCCAGTTCTCGATCGCCACGGCGAACGGATGCCGCCGCGCGTCCAGGTCGGCGACGATCGCGTCCATCCGCCAGTAGCGGTACCGGTCGACGACGTTGCGCCGGTCGCCGTGGCGCAGCAGCTCCGGGTCGAGGCGGTCGTCGTCCGGCCACTCCCCCGCGGGCCAGGGACCGACGCCCACCGCCGCGGCCGGCTGCTCGTCGGAGGTCACCGCGGCAGCGTAGAGGTCCTCCGCGCGGCTCACGGCGCAGCCCGATCCGGCGCCGGGCAGACTGCCGGACATGGTGGAGCGGATGCAGGCGGTGCAGGCGACGCGGGCGGGCGGCCCGGAGGTCCTCGAGGCGGTCGAGCTCGACCGGCCCACGCCCGGCGAGGGGGAGCTGCTCGTGGAGGTGGCCGCGACCGGCGTGAACTTCGTCGAGGTGTACCGGCGCAACGGCACCTACGACGTGCCGTTCCCGCACGTGCCGGGCACGGAGCTCGCGGGCCGGGTCACGGCGGTGGGCGCGGGGGTCACCGGCTTCCGGGTCGGCGACCGCGTCGTGACGGCGGAGGGCCGGGAGGCGTACGCCCGCTTCGCCGTCGTGCCCGCCGAGGCGGCGGCGCACGTGCCCGACGGCGTGGACGACCCGACCGCGGCCGCGGTCGCCCTGCAGGGCCTCACCGCGCACTACCTCGTCACGTCGGTGCACCGGGTCGAGGCCGGTACCACCCTGCTCGTGCACGCGGGCGCCGGCGGTGTCGGCCTGCTGCTGATCCAGCTCGCGAAGGCCCGCGGCGCCACCGTGTTCACCACGGTCGGCAGCCCGGCGAAGCGGGAGCTCGCGCAGGCCGCGGGGGCGGACGCGGTGCTCGACTACGACGGCTTCGCCGACCGGGTGCGGGAGCTGAACGGCGGACTCGGCCTCGACGTCGTGTTCGACGGCGTCGGCGCGACGACCTGGGAGGGGTCGCTCGCGGCGCTGCGCCCGCGCGGCCTGCTCGCCCTCTTCGGCGCGGCGTCCGGACCGGTGCCGCCGATCGATCCGCGGCGCCTCATGGCCGGAGGATCGCTCGTCCTCACCCGGCCGACGATGGGCGACTTCCTGCAGACGCCGGACGAGCGGGCGTGGCGGTACCGGGAGGTGCTCGGCGCGGTCGCGGACGGCACGCTCGAGGTGCGCATCGGAGCGACGTTCCCGCTCGCGGAGGCCGCGGACGCGCACCGCGCGCTCGAGGGCCGCAGCACGACCGGCAAGGTCCTGCTCGCCGGCTGAGCCGCCGCTACCCTTCCGAGCGTGCCGGCGCCCTGGACCCCGAACGGACCCGACCGCATCGTCCAGGGGGACAACCTGCCGGTGCTCGCCGGCCTGCCGGACGGCGCCTTCCGGCTCGCCTACCTCGATCCGCCGTTCAACACGGGGCGCGTGCAGGAGCGGCACGAGGTGGTCTCGACCCGGGCCGAGACGGGGACGGCCGGGTTCGGCGGCACGCGCTACGAGCGGATCCGCCGGCTCGCGGCCGCGTTCGACGACCGGTTCACCGACTACTGGGCCTTCCTCGAGCCGAGGCTGGAGGAGGTCCACCGGCTCCTCGACGCGGAGGGCACCCTCTACCTGCACCTCGACTACCGGGAGGCCCACTACGCGAAGGTGCTGCTCGACGGGCTGTTCGGCCGGGACTGCTTCCTCAACGAGATCATCTGGGCGTACGACTTCGGGGCGCGCACGAGCCGGCGGTGGCCGGCGAAGCACGACACCGTGCTCGTCTACGTGAAGGACCCGGAGCGGTACCACTTCGACTCGGCCGAGGTCGACCGGGAGCCGTACATGGCGCCGGGCCTGCAGACGGCGGAGCGGATCGCGCGCGGCAAGCTGCCGACGGACGTCTGGTGGCACACGATCGTCTCCCCCACCGGCGCGGAGAAGACGGGCTACCCGACGCAGAAGCCGCTCGGCGTGCTGCGCCGCATCGTCGCCGCCTCGAGCAGGCCGGGCGACTGGGTGCTCGACCCCTTCGCCGGCAGCGGCACGACAGGCGCCGCGGCGCTCGCGCTGAACCGCCGGTTCCTGCTCGTCGACGAGAGCCCGGATGCGATCGCGACCATGCGCGCGCGCCTCCCCCACGCCCTCGTGACGCCCCATCCCCACGAGGGTCGCCACTTCTCGCGACCTTGAGCGCCTGAAGGTCGCAAGAAGTGGCAACCCTCTACTGAAGGGAGGAGGTCAGGCGTGCGAGGTCGTCGGCCAGGCGGTGCCCGGCCGACCGGCGGCCCCACTCCTGCCGGGTGAGCGGCGTCGACCGGTCTCGGTACTCGTCCTCGACGGCCCGCATCCGGGTCGTGAACGCCCGGTTGCAGACGAGCATCGTCAGCTCGAAGTCGAGCTGGAACGACCGGATGTCCATGTTCGACGAACCGACGACGGTCACGACGTCGTCGACCGTCATGTGCTTGGCGTGCAGCACGGTGGGGGCCTCGTACCGCTGGATCACGACGCCGGCGTCGAGCAGCGCGTCGTAGTACGAGTGCTGAGCGTGCAGCACGAGGGCCTGGTCGGCGGTCGCCCCGACGAACAGCTCGACGTCGACCCCGCGGCGCGCGGCGGTGAGGATCGCGCCGAGCAGGGACGGGTCGGGCACGAAGTAGGGGGTGGTGATTCCGATGCGGCGCTCGGCGGCGTAGACGAGGGAGTTGAACAGCGCGAGGTTGTTCTCCGCCTCGAAGGCGGGCCCGGACGGGGCGATCTGGCACAGCAGCGTCTCGGGGTCGTCGTCGTCGGCGACCCCGCCGACCGCCGACGTGCCGAGCACCTCCCCGGTCTCGCTGAACCAGTCGGTCGCGAAGAGCGCGTCGACCTGCTGCACCACGGGCCCCTCCACCGCGACGAGCATGTCGCGCCAGCGCAGGCCCCGGCGTGCGAGGTGCCGCAGCTCGTACCCGGGATCGATGAGGTTCGAGGAGCCGACCAGGGCGACCCGCTCGTCGACGACGACGAGCTTGCGGTGGTTCCGCAGGTCCGGGCGCTGGTAGCGACGCCGCAGCGGCTGCACGGGCAGCATCAGCCTCGACGGGATCCGGAGCCGGGCCAGCTCCGCCCTGGCGCGCTCGTAGCCCGGGTACTTGCGGGAACCGAGGTGGTCGAGCAGCACGCGCACCTCGGCGCCCCTGGCCTTCGCCCGGCCCATGGCGGCGAAGACCGGCGCCGTGGTGTGGTCGAGCGCGAGCGTGTAGAACTCGACGTGCGCGTACCGCTCGGCGGAGTCGAGCGCCTCGACCAGCGCCTCGATCTGCTCGTCGTGGTGCGCGAGCACGCGCGCCCGGTTCCCGTCGACGAGCGGGAACGCCCCGACCGTGCGATTGAGCCGCACGATCGGGGGCAGCCACGCGGGTACCTCGTCACCGGCCTGGAGCCGCTCGACCTCTGCGGAGTCCTGCTCGATCCGGTCGTTCATCGTCCGCTGCCGCTCCTGGCGTCCCTCCGGCAGCTTCGGGTTGCCGATGAGCAGGAACAGGGCGAGGCCGATGAGCGGCAGTGCGACGATCACGAGGATCCACGCGAGCGCCGCGGTCGGCTGCCTGTTGCGCGGTGCGATCAGCAGCGCCGTCACGAACAGCGCCACTTCGAGCAGCACGAGCACGATGGTGGACACGTGCTGCTCCAGCAGCTGGATCAGGATCACGCCTCATCCCTAGCGCATCGGCCTCCCCTAGCCTGAGCATCGATCGACCCGGGAGGACGGATGCCGCACGCGCGCGACGAGATCGACTGCTGGCTCACCGACATGGACGGGGTGCTCGTCCACGAGAACCAGGCGATCCCGGGCGCGGCCGAGCTGATCCAGCAGTGGACCGATCGCGGCCACCGCTTCCTCGTGCTCACGAACAACTCGATCTTCACGCCCCGTGACCTCGCGGCGCGGCTGCGCGCCTCGGGGCTGCAGGTGCCGGAGGAGTCGCTCTGGACGTCGGCGCTCGCGACCGCGGACTTCCTGCAGTCGCAGATCCCCGGCGGCAGCGCCTTCGTCATCGGCGAGGCCGGCATCACGACGGCGCTGCACGAGGCGGGCTTCATCATGACCGAGACGAACCCGGACTACGTCGTGGTCGGCGAGACCCGGACCTACTCGTTCGAGGCGATCACGAGGGCGATCCGGCTGATCGACAAGGGCGCCCGCTTCATCGTCACCAACCCGGACGCGACCGGCCCGAGCGCCGAGGGGCCGCTGCCCGCGACCGGCGCCGTCGCCGCCCTCATCACCCGCGCGACGGGGCGTGAGCCCTACGTCGTCGGCAAGCCGAACCCCATGATGTTCCGTTCCGCGATGAACCGGATCGGCGCCCACAGCGAGAACACCGCGATGATCGGCGATCGGATGGACACCGACATCGTCGCGGGCATCGAGGCGGGCCTGCACACCGTGCTCGTACTCACGGGGATCAGCGACCGCGCCGAGATCGAGCGCTACCCGTTCCGGCCCGACGAGGTGCTCCAGTCCGTCGCCGACCTGCTCGAGACGCCACCCGGCCGGTGACCGCCCCGCCGCCGCAGGGCCTGCCGGCACCGCGGATCAGGCTGCCCGTCGCCCTGCGCGAGGAGCCGCAGTTCCGGCTGCTGTTCACGGGCCTCGCCCTGTCGATCTTCGGTGACCGCGTCGCGGCGCTCGTCCTGCCGTTCGCGGTGCTCTCCGTCGGCGGCGGCGTCGGGGAGGTCGCCGCGGTGTCCGTCGCCCAGTTCGTGCCGTTCGTGCTCCTCGCGCTGCCGGCGGGCGTCTGGGCGGACCGCTTCGACCGCAAGCGGATCCTCGTCGCGACCGACACAGTGCGCTGCCTCACGCAGGCGGCCGGGGCCGCGCTCCTGCTGCTGCACGTCGCCGTCGTGCCCGAGCTCGTCGTGCTGGCCGCCCTCTACGGCGCCGCGGACGCCTTCGCCTCCCCCGCGATGACCGGACTGCTCCCCGCGGTCGTCTCACCGCGGAACCTGCAGAGCGCGAACGCGCTCCGCGGCACCACGTACTCGTTCGGCTCCATCGCGGGGCCCGTCGTCGGCGGCCTGCTCGTCGCCCTCGCGGGGCCGGGCACGGGGTTCGCGTTCGACGCGGTCACGTTCGCCGTCATGGTGCTCGCCGTCCTGCGCCTGAGGCCGGCGACCGTCGGAACGACGACCCGGGGCGGACCCGGCTTCCTCGAGGGCCTCGGGGGAGGGTGGCGCGAGGTGCGCTCCCGCTCCTGGGTGCTCGCCTTCCTCGGTGGCTGGACGGCCTACTCGGTGCTCGTGCTGCCGGCGATCTTCGTGCTCGGGCCCGTGCTCGCCCAGCAGGACTTCGGCGGCGCCGCGGGCTGGGCGGTCATCACCAGCGCGTTCGGCGTCGGCTCCCTGATCGGCGACCTGATCCTCCTGCGCTGGCGCCCGAGGCGCGCGCTCCGCATCGGTGCGCTCGCCCTCGTCGGGGCCTCCACCCAGGCCGCCGTCATCGGCAGCGGGCTCGGCGTCGCGCCGGTCGCCGCCCTCGAGCTCGTCGCGGGGATCTGCGTGACCGGGTGCTTCACCCTCTGGGAGACGAGCCTGCAGGAGCACGTGCCCCAGCGCGCCCTCTCCCGGGTGTCCAGCTACGACTACCTGACGAGCACCGGCTTCATCCCCGTCGGGAACGTGCTCGGTGGCGCGCTCGCCGCGCTGCTCGGCCTGCGGCCGGCGATGGTCGGGATGTCCGTCGTGGCGGTGGTCGCGGCGATCGCGGTTCTCGCGATACCGGCCGTTCGGGCGCTCCCCCGCGGTCCGGCGGAGGAGGCCTGAGCGAGTGAACAGGGACGCTCAGAGGACGCGGATGCGGCCAACGGGCACGCCGCCGCCGGTCACCGCCAGGGCGGGGTCGTCGAGGAACGCCTCCGCCGCCTCGCCGTCGACCGCGCCGCTCGCCGCGAGCAGCGCGACCGCGACCGCGGCTGCGCCACGGGAGGACCCGTCGAGCACCTTCACGGCCACCGCGGCACCGTTGCGCGCGACGGCGGCGAAGACCCCCTCCGCGCCGGCCTTCGCCACGACGTCGAGCGTCGCGACGGCGCGGGTCGTCGGCGTGCCGGGCCCCTCGATGAGGTCCGGGAACGCGCGGACGGCTGCCGCGAGGGTCGGGTCGTCGGCGAACAGGCGGCGGTAGCCGTCCGCGAGCGCGGTCAGCGGGATCGCCCAGACGGGGCCGCCGCACCCGTCGACGCCCTGGTGGGCGGGCCGCGCGCGGCCGTACTCGGCGATCACGGTCGCGGCGAGCGCGTGGATCGGATGGCCGGGATCGAGGTAGTCGTCGACGGACCAGCCGGCGGCGACGCTGCCGGCCAGCATCCCCGCATGGTTCCCCGAGCAGTTCATGGCGATGCGGGCGGGGCCGAGGCCCTCGCGGACGCGGTCCCGGGCGGCCTCCGTCGACGACGGCCAGCTCTCGGGCGTCTGCAGGGCGCCCTCGTCGAGGCCGGCGGCGGCCAGCACCTCCCGGACGACGGCGATGTGGCGGGGCGTCCCGGCGTGGCTCGAGGTCACGACGACCGACTGCTCGTCGGAGAACCGCGCTCCCGCACGGCGGGCGGCGACCGTCTGGAAGGGCTTCAGCGCGCTGCGCGGGTAGATCAGGCGGGCGGGATCCCCGATCCTGCGCAGCTCCACCCCGTCCGCGTCCATGACGACCGCTGCGCCGAGGTGCACGGATTCGGGGAAGCCGCTGCGGGTGACGACCGCGAGCGGCCCCGAGACTCGGGCGTCGAGGGGCCGCGTCACGCCTCGAGCCCGAGGTCGTCCAGGCTGAGCGCGGCCAGGTAGGCGTAGCCCGCGCCCTCGATGGCTTCGCGGGCGCCGGTCGCCCGGTCGACGACCACGGCCACGGCGGCGATCTCGGCGCCGGCGCGCTCGAGCGCCGCGATCGCCTTGAGCGGCGATCCGCCGGTCGTCGAGGTGTCCTCGACCACGACCACGCGCCGGCCGGCGACGTCCGGGCCCTCGACCTGGCGTCCCCGGCCGTGGTCCTTTGGCTCCTTCCGCACGACGAAGGCGTCGATCGGCACCCCGCGCGCCGCGCCCTGATGCAGGATCGCGGTCGCGATCGGATCCGCGCCCATCGTGAGGCCGCCGACGGCGGAGACGCCCGGCACCCCGGCGACGAGGTCGAGCATGACCTGCCCGATCAGCGGCGCGACCCGGTGGTCGAGGCTCACCCGGCGGAGATCCACGTAGAACGAGGCCTTCTTGCCGGAGGTGAGGGTGAAGTCGCCGTGGAACACGGCCTTCTCGCGGATGGAGGCGATGAGTTCGTCGCGGACACCGGGCACGGGCCCAGCCTAGGAGGGCGGGCGCCGCTGCTTCGAGGTGCTCGGCGGCCGGTACCGTGAAGCCGTGCGCATCGCCACCTGGAACGTCAACTCGATCCGGGCCCGCAGCGGACGCGTCGTCGACTGGCTCCAGCGCGCCGACATCGACGTGCTCGCCATGCAGGAGATCAAGTGCCGGGACGACCAGTTCCCGATGGAGGCGTTCGAGTCGGCGGGCTACGAGGTCGCGACCCACGGCTTCAACCAGTGGAACGGCGTCGCGATCGCGAGCCGCGTCGGCATCGCCGACGTGGAGCTGGGCTTCCCCGGCATGCCGGGCTTCGGCGCTGCGCTCCCGGACGGCACGCTGCCCCTCGAGGCCAGGGCCATGTCCGCGACCGTCGGTGAGGGCATCAGGATCTCGAGCCTCTACGTGCCGAACGGCCGGGACCTGGCGGATCCGCACTACCCCTACAAGCTCGCGTGGCTGGACCGGCTGCGGGCGGCGACCGCCGAGCGCCTCGCCGCCCACCCCGACGAGCCCCTCGCGCTGATGGGCGACTGGAACGTCGCGCCGCTCGACTCCGACGTCTGGGACATGGCGGTGTTCCAGGGCTCGACCCACGTCTCGCAGCCGGAGCGCGACGCGTTCGCCGCGTTCGCGACCGCCGGGCTCACCGACGTGGTCCGCCCCCTCATCCCCACCGGCTACACGTACTGGGACTACAAGCAGCTCCGGTTCCCGCGCAACGAAGGGATGCGGATCGACTTCGTCCTCGGCTCCCGCGCGTTCGCCGACCTGGTGACCGGCGCCGCCATCGAGCGCAACGAGCGCAAGGGGGACGCCCCGAGCGACCACGTGCCCGTGGTGGTCGACCTCGAGGTGGACTCCCCGCTCGACGACGACCGGCCGATGATCTTCTGATGGGCGCCTCGGCTCCCGAGCGCGGCTCGAGGATCCCGTACCGGGTGATGACGGTGTGCACCGGGAACATCTGCCGGTCGCCCATGGCGGAGGTGGTGCTGCGGGACCGGTTCGAGGCGGCGGGCCTCGGCGACGCCGTGGTCGTCGACTCCTCGGGGATCTCGGACGAGGAGACGGGGAACCCGGTCGACCCGCGCGCCGCGGACGTGCTGCAGGAGGCCGGCTATCCCGTGCCCCGGCACCGGGCCCACCGGGTGACGGCCGAGGAGATCGGCGACCGCGACCTGCTGCTCGCGATGACGGCGCGGCACGCCCGCGCGCTGCGCACCCTCGCCCCCGGCGCGGAGGCGGCGGGCCGGGTGCGGATGTTCCGCTCGTTCGATCCGGCGGCGCCGGCCGCCGGCGGGGCCGCCGCGGTTGCGGACGAGGCGCAGCTCGACGTCGAGGACCCCTGGTACGGCGGCCGGGACGACTTCCTGTCCGTCCTGCAGCAGGTCGAGGCCGCCGCCGACGGCATCGTGGAGTACGTGCGGAACGAGCTCGCGCGTCCCGCACCGAAGGATTGAGCCGGGACGCGCTCGCTCGGTCAGCGGGGTGACAGCAGCAGCGCGACCAGGAGCACGACCGGCAGGGAGCCGATCGTCGTGAGCAGCACCGCATCGCGCGCGACGAGCACGCTCCGGTCGTAGCGCGACGCGTAGACGAGCACGTTCTGCGCCGTCGGCAGCGCGGCGAGCGTCACCGCCGCGTCCAGGGTGCGCGGATCGAGGTGCAGCACCGGGCCGCCGAGCACCCATGCCGCGAGCGGCATACCGATCAGCTTCAGCCCGCTGGCGAGCACGACGTCGCGGCGTCCGCTGCCGGGCTCGAGCACGCGCTGACCGTGCAGCGACATCCCGAAGCCCATCAGCATGAGGGGCACCGCCGCTCCCCCCATCAGCCGGAACGGCTCGAGCACCGGCGCCGGCAGGTGCACGTGAGTGAGCGCGAGAACGGCCCCGAGCAGGGAGCCGAGCAGCAGCGGGTTCCGGAACGACAGCAGGACCGTCCGCAGCACGGACCCCCCACCCAGGGAGTGCTCGAGCACCACGAGGCCGGCGGGAGCGAAGACGAGCAGCTGCAGGAGGATCACGGGCGCGGGGTACGCGGCGCTCCCGAGCACGTAGATCGCGACCGGGAGGCCGATGTTGTTGGCGTTGACGTACCCGGACGCGAATGCCGTGACCATCCCCTGGGCCGCGGTGCGGCGCCACACGAGGCGGCTGACGGCCAGCGAGACGACGACCACCACGAGGGCCGATCCCGCGGCGACGAGCAGCAGCGGGGACACCAGAAGGTTCGGATCGGCCGTCGCGAGGACCGTGAACAGCAGGCACGGCGACGCCGCGAAGAAGACGAAGCGGTTGAGCACCCGCCGCGCCTCGGGGCCGAGCACTCCCGAGACCCCGAGCACGTACCCGGCGACGATGACGACGGCGATGATCCCGAACCCCTCGAGCACGCCCGCCACGGGATCATCCTTCCGGACCGCCCGGCGGGCCGAGGCCACCCACGACCTCCAGGCGGACCGCGCCTCGCACACGATCCGTGCGCCGATGGCAACAGGACGCCCGGGCCGTGCACGAAACCCGCGTCGGGCGCACGATACCGTCGAAGGGACCCTAGGAGGCGACCATGTCGATGCTCGAGACCCCGACCACCACCGTCGGCGCGGACTCCGCCGCATGGCTGCGACTGAAGGACGCGGTCGGCGCGTTCCGGCAGCTGCAGCAGCACGACGGCTCGTTGCGGGAGGGCGCCGACCTCGACGAGGCGCGCCGGCTGGTCGAGACGGTCACGGCGGAGATCCAGGAGCTCGCCCCGGCGTTCCCCGCCGACGCGGACTACCTCGACGCGCTCGTCGCCGACCTGGCGGCCTGGTCCGCGGCGGGCTTCGACGTCCCGGACTTCCGCCACTCGCTCGCCGCGTTCAACCCCCAGCAGCACCGCGTCGACGGCCTCCGCCACCTCGTCGTCTTCCCGATGGTCACCCAGAACGGCAGCCCCGACCGCCTGCTCGAAGCCCTGCTGATCGATGTGATCTGGCCGGACTTCATCGACGGGCTGGAGCGCGAACGGTACTCGAACTCGCTCTTCGTCCCCATCCGGTTCGTGGACTTCACGGCCGGTTACGACACGAACTCCGCCGTGCTCTTCCCCGAGACCGTGGCGATGAAGGAGCTCATCCCCTTCACGTGGGGTGCGATCTTCGCCGACCGCGAGGCGGCGCGCTTCCGCACGGTCGTCGAGGCCGCGGCGGCGATCACCAAGCTCGAGCTGCCGGAGGACGCGCAGCGCCTGCTCGACGACCAGGCCCTGACCGAGCGCACGTTCGTGCTCTGGGACCTCGTGCACGACCGCACGCACATGCGGGGCGACCTGCCGTTCGACCCGTTCATGATCAAGCAGCGGATGCCGTACTTCCTCTACTCGCTGGAGGAGCTGCGCTGCGACCTCACGGCCTATCGCGAGGCCGTCCGGCTCGTGCGGGACGAGACCACGGACGAGACCACCCGCGACCACGCCCGCCTCGCGCAGTACGTGATCCTCTTCGACCGGATCTTCCGGTTCCCGCTCACCGGCGGCCGGGTCCGCAACTACGACGGCCTCGGCGGCCAGCTGCTGTTCGCGTGGCTGCACCAGCACCACGTGCTGCACTGGACCGACACGCGCCTCGCCATCGACTGGGGCCAGGTGCCCGACGTGGTCGTCGCGCTCTCGGACGCGATCAACGACCTCTACTGGGCGTCGATCGACCGGCCGAAGACGGCCCACTGGCTCGCCGCCTACGAGCTCGTCCGCAGCACCCTCACGCCGAACCCGGCCTCGAGGTGGGCCCGCGGGCTTCCCGACGACATCCTCGCCGGCCCCCCGAAGGGCCTCACCGACGCGGTGCTCGACGACGAGTTCCCGCTCTCGATGTTCTACGAGGCGCTCGGCAAGAAGCTGCGCGGCGTGATCGAGTCGACCGCGGGCATCACCGCCGGCTGACGGGCCTGCCGATCCCGTTCCGGGCGTAGGTCTCCAGGCCGGCAGTAGGCACGTACGCCGCCGCCGGCCCTACGCCCGGCACGATCACCTACTCCCGGGACGCGACGCGGTCAGACCGCCCATCCGGCATCCGGAAGGATGGGACCGTGAGACTGCACGATCCGGAATCCCGCACCTTCGCCTCCGACAACTACGCCGGCGCCCTGCCCGAGGTGCTCGCGGCCATCGCCGAGGCGAACGGCGGGCACCAGATCGCCTACGGCGAGGACGCCTACACGGCCCGGCTCCGCGAGGTCGTGCGGGCCGAGTTCGGCGAGCAGGCCGAGGTGTTCCCGGTGTTCAACGGCACCGGCGCGAACGTCGTCGGCCTCACGGCCCTGCTGCCGCGCTGGGGTGCGGTGATCGCCACCGGCAGCGCCCACATCCACACGGACGAGGCGGGGGCGCCCGAGCGGGTGAGCGGCCTGAAGCTGCTGGTCGTGCCGGCCGTCGAGGGGAAGCTGACTCCTGCGGCGATCGAGACCGAGGCGTGGGGCTGGGGCGACGAGCACCGCGCCCAGCCGCTGGCGGTCTCCCTCACCCAGAGCAGCGAGCTCGGCACCGTCTACACCGCGGAGGAGGTCCGCGCGGTGGCCGATTTCGCGCACGAGCGCGGGATGGCCGTGCACATGGACGGCGCGCGGATCTGGAACGCCGCCGCGGCCCTGGACCTGCCGCTGCGGGCCTTCACGGCCGACGCAGGCGTGGACGTGCTGAGCCTCGGCGGCACGAAGAACGGGGTGCTCGGCGCCGAGGCGATCGTGGTGCTCGATCCGACCCGCGTCGACGGGCTCGTCTACCTCCGCAAGCTCAGCATGCAGCTCGCGAGCAAGATGCGGTTCGCGAGCGCCCAGCTGCTCGCGCTGTTCGAGAACGACCTGGGCGTGCGCACCGCCGCCCATGCGAACGCGATGGCCGCCCGGCTGCGCGGCGCCCTCGAGGAGGTCCCCGGCATCGCGTTCAGCCACCCCACGCAGGCGAACGCGGTCTTCGCGGAGCTCGACCTCGACGCCGCGGACCGGATCCGCGAGCGCTTCCGGTTCTACGACTGGGACCGGGCGAAGCGCCAGGTCCGCTGGATGTGCGCCTGGGACACGACGGAGGCGGATGTCGACGCCTTCGTGGCGACGGTCCGCCGAGCGCTCGCCTGAACGCGGCGCGCCGTCCCGGCGCCGGCGGCCGCCTGCGAGCACCATTCGCGGTGTGATGGGCATCAACCACGCGACGAGCGGCGCCGCCGTCTGGTTCGCCGCGACCGCGACGCTGCCGGCGCTCAGCACCGACCTCTACCCGCTCGCCCCGATGGGAGTGCTCGCCGGTGCGCTCGTCTGCGCCGGCGCGGCCCTGCTGCCCGACGCGGACCATCACAGCGGCACGATCGCGCACTCCATCCCCGTGGTCGGCCGCCTCGCCGCCCGGGCGGTCGAGGACGCGAGCGGCGGCCACCGGCACGGCGCGCACACCCTCCTCGCCGGGGTGGTCGTCACCGTGCTCGCCGTGCTCCTCGGCCGCGTCACTGCGGTCGTCCCGCTGCTCGGTCGCGTGCCCGTCGGGCCCGCGATCGCCACGATCGCCCTCATCTGCTTCGCGGTGAAGGCCCGCGACCTGGTGAAGCGCTGGTCCACCGCGTGGCTCCTCGGTCTGCTCACGGCCGCCGCGGTGCTCGTCTTCTCCCCCGACAACCCCGTCTGGTTCCCCGTCGCCGTCGGCCTCGGGTTCGTGACGCACATCGCCGGCGACCTGCTCACCGTCGAGGGCGTCCCGAGCCTCATCTGGCCGATCCAGGTGAAGCCCCCGCGCGCCTGGTCCCGCACCCCCGGGCTCCGAGCGGTGTGGAAGCGGAACGGCTTCCTCTCCGTGCCGGTGCTGGGTCATGCCGGGTCCGTGCGGGAGCACGTCCTCGGGGTCGGGCTCGCGCTGTACTGCGTCTACGCCTTCGTGGCCGTCGCCATGCAGGCCGGCCACGTCGACCTGCTCGCGGTGCATTGATCAGCGGATCCGGTGCTTCTTCCGCCCCTTCTCCACGGATTCCGCATCCAGAAGCGCAGGGAACAACGGAATCCGTCGTATTCTGAGGTCGTGCTGAACCTCGATCGCGATGTCGTCGTCATCGGCGCGGGAGCCTGCGGGCTGACCGCCGCCACCGCCCTGCGCGGGACCGGCGCGAGCGTCGTCGTGCTGGAGGCGCGGGACCGCGTCGGTGGACGCCTGCACACCGACACGACGTCCGGCGCCCTGCTCGAGCTCGGCGGCCAGTGGGTCTCGCCCGATCAGACGGCGCTCAAGGAGACCGTGGCGGACCTCGGACTCGAGCTGTTCCCGCGGTACCGCGAGGGCGAGAGCGTGTACATCGGCCGGGACGGCGCCCGCACGCGCTTCACGGGTGACATCTTCCCGACGACGCCCGCGACGCAGGCCGAGATCGAGCGCCTCATCGCCCTGCTCGACGAGCTCGTCGCCGAGATCGATCCCGACCGTCCCTGGGCGCACCCCCGGGCCGGGGAGCTCGACGCGGTGACCTGGCGGGCGTTCCTCGAGCAGCGGTCCGACGACGCCGAGGCGCGCGACAACGTCGCCCTCTTCGTCGCCGAGGCGATGATCACCAAGCCGGCGCACGCCTTCTCGGCCCTGCAGGCGCTGCTCATGGCCGCGTCCGCCGGCAGCTTCAGCAACCTGGTCGACGCCGACTTCATCCTCGATGCGCGTGTGGTGGGCGGCCTGCAGCAGGTGCCCCTCCGGCTCGCCGAGGCGCTCGGCGACGACGTGCTGCTCGACCAGCCCGTCCGGAGCATCGAGTGGTCCGACGACGGCGTCGTCGTGCGCACCGGCGCCGGGACCACAGTCAGGGCCGCGCAGGCGATCATCGCGGTTCCGCCGAACCTCTACGACCGGATCGACTACCTGCCTGCCCTGCCCGCGCGCCGCCAGGTTCTGCACCAGCACCTCTCGCTCGGCCTCGTCATCAAGGTGCACGCCGTCTACGAGACCCCCTTCTGGCGCGAGGACGGCCTCTCGGGGACCGCCTTCAGCCCGTACCGGCCGGTGCACGAGGCGTACGACAACTCGAACCACGGAGACCCGCGGGGCGTGCTCGTCGGCTTCGTGTCCGACGAGCGGGCCGACCGCCTGCTCGCCCTGGGCCCGGACGAACGGCGAGCGGCCGTGCTCGACTCGCTCGCGGACTACTACGGCGATGCCGCCCGTCACCCCCTCGTGTACGCGGAGAGCGACTGGGCCGGTGACGAGTGGACCCGCGGCGCCTATGCCGCGAGCTTCGACATGGGCGGCCTCGCCCGGTTCGGCGCGGACGCGCTCGAGCCGGTCGGTCCTCTCCACTTCGCGTCGAGCGACCTCGCGGGGCACGGCTACCAGCACGTCGACGGGGCCATCCGGATGGGCCGCCGCGTCGCCGACGCGGTGCAGGCCGCGCTCCCCGCCCGGGTCTGACGCGTCAGAGCGCCCGCAGGCGCTCGTCGCCCCCGGGCGGGAGCGGCCGCCACATGATGTGCAGGCCGACGAGGCCGTGCCGGCGGCTGTCGAAGGCCTTCGGGACCGTGCCGACGATGCGGAATCCGAGGGACTGCCAGAGGTGGACGGCGGGCGCGTTGGTCTCGACGACGGCGTTGAACTGGACGGCCCGGAACCCCTCCCGCGCGGCCCACTCGATGAGATGCCTCCCGAGGGCCCTCCCGACGCCGCGCCCGGCCGCCTCCGGATCGACCATGAAGCTGCCGGTGGCGACGTGGGAGCCGCGGCCCGGGCGGTTGGGCCCCATGGTGGCCGTCCCGAGCACCGTCTCGCCCTCGACCGCGACCACCACCCGGCCCTGGCCGGTCCACAGCCGCTCGGCCTCCGCGCTGTCGAGACCGGCCGGGTACGCGTAGGTCTCGCCGTCCTCGACGATGCGATGGAAGAACGGGAAGATCTGCGGCCAGTCGGCCGCGAGCGCCTCCCGGATGATCACGCGGCCACTGTAGTGACGCCGCTTCCCCTGCGGCGGGGGCGCGGGCCCCGGTCCTAGCGGGACGAGGCCCGGGGCTGACCCGGGACATCGGTCGCCGCCGTGCGCCCGACGAACAACCCCATGCCGGCCATGAGCACGCCGAGCGCGAAGTGCAGCCAGTTGTCCGGGTCGTTGACCGGGACGAAGTTCGCCGAGCCGCTGGTGCCCTCGATGATCAGGCCGTAGACGAAGAGGAGGAGGTAGAGCACCCCGCCCCAGATCAGGTAGAACCGCGACAGGGTGCGGTTCGCGGCCACGACCACCCCGACGACGCCGTAGAGGAGGTGCAGGGCGTTGTGCAGGACGGAGACCTGGAACAGGCCGAGCAGCTTCGCCCCCGACATGGGCCCGGCGAAGTTCAACGTGCCCGTCGTGATCCCGGGGAGGAAGCCGGCGATGCCGACCAGCAGGAAGACGATGCCGTAGCCGAGCGCCACCTTCTGGATGTCGCGCCGGGCGAAGCCGCCCCGATCGTCGTCCGTCATGCGTCCCTCTCCCGCGCGGGCGGGCGCCGACGCCCCCTCAGGGAACGTCGTCCGGCTGGAGAAGCGGCGGACGGCGCCTTGAAGGCCTCTGAGCGTCAGGCGGGCGCCAGCTCGCCCCGGCGCACCGCCTCGGCCTCCAGCTCCCGGACGATCGGCAGCACCCTCGCGCCGAAGTAGTCGACCTCCTCGATGAAGTGCAGGAAGCCGAGCAGGAACAGGTCGACCCCGTGCTTCTTGAACTCGACGATCCGCGCCGCGACCTGCTCGGGCGTGCCGATCAGCCCGGTGCGGAACCCGTCGTTGTACTGCACGAGATCGCGGAGCGTGGAGTCGGCCCACATGCCCTTGCCGTCCTTCGTCGAGGCCCCCGCCTGCTGCACCGCCTGGCGGAAGCCCTCGACGGCGTCGGGGTTCGCCTTGGCGATGATCTCCTCGAGGGTGTCGTGCGCCTCCGCCTCGGTGTCGCGGGCGATCACGAAGCCGTTGAGGCCGAACTTCACCGCCCCCTCCCGCCCCGCGGCGGCGGCGTAGGCGTTCACCTCGACGTACTGCTCGTCGAAGCCGGCGAAGTCCTTGCCGTTGCTGAAGTACCAGTCGGCGACCTCGCCGCCGTTCTTGCGCCCGGCCGTCGAGTTGCCGCCCTGGAAGATCTCGGGGTACTCGTGCCCCTCCGTGCGGTACGGCCCCGGCTTCAGCGTGAAGTCGTGGATGCGGTAGAAGTCGCCGAGCAGTGTGAAGTCCCGCTCCGTGAACAGGCCGCGGAGCACGCGGATGAACTCCGAGCTGCGGCGGTAGCGCTCGTCGTGCTCGAGCCACGGCTCGCCGAGGCCGGTGAACTCGTCCTTGAACCAGCCGGACACCACGTTCACGGCGGCGCGCCCGTGGGAGAGGTGGTCGGCGGTGATCAGCCACTTCGCGAGCACGGCGGGATGCCAGAGCCCGGGGTGCACGGCGGCGATGACCTTCAGCCGCTCGGTCGCGAGCAGCAGTCCCAGGGAGAAGGAGGTGGACTCGTGCTGCTGCTCCGCGCCGTACGACGCCGTGTACCGCACCTGCGACAGCGCGTAGTCGAACCCGTTCGCCTCGGCGGCCCGGGCGAGGCGGACGTTGTAGTCGTAGTCCCAGGACGTCCGCTGCTCGATCTCGGACGTCACGAGCCCGCCGGACACGTTGGGGACCCAGTACGCGAACTTCAGCTGGTCGTCGGAGGTGGCGTGCAGCGGTGCGGTCATGCGGACACGGTAGGGACCGAGCCGCCGTCGCGGCACCGATGTTGCGCTCCGTGACGCCCGTCCGGGGCGCCACCGCAGGTGGTCAGGGGCGGAGCAGCACCTTGATCGCGCGCCGCTCGTCCATCGCCGCGTACGCCTCGGCGGCCTCGGCGAGCGGCAGCTCCAGGTCGAAGACGAGACCCGGGCGGATGCGGCCGTCCAGCACCTCCGGCAGCAGCTCCTCCACGTAGTTGCGGACCGGCGCCACCCCGCCCCGCACCCCCACGTTGGAGCCGAACATGGTGCGGATGGGCAGCTCGGCTCCCCCGTTCGGCACCCCGACGTACCCGACGACTCCACCGGGACGGACGGACCGGATGGCCTGATCCATCGACTCCTTGGTCCCCACGCACTCGAGCACCGCGTCCGGGCCGATGCCGTCGAACATGGCCTTGATCCGGTCGACGCCCTCGTCGCCCCGCTCGGCGACGATGTCGGTCGCCCCGAACGTCATCGCGAGCCGCTGCCGCGACTCGTGCCGCGACATCGCGACGATGCGGGAGGCGCCGAGCCGCTTCGCGGCGAGAACGGCGCAGAGCCCGACTGCGCCGTCGCCGACCACCGCGACCGTGGAGCCCTCGGTCACGCCGGCCGAGTGGGCGGCGTGGTGGCCGGTGCCCATCACGTCGGAGAGCGTGAGCAGGTGCGGCACGAGCTCGGGCGCAGGCTCCCCGCCCGGCACCGCCACGAGGCTGCCGTCCGCGTGCGGCACCCGGACCCGCTCCCCCTGACCGCCGTCGGCGAAGCCGCCCATGCGGTCCTCCGCGCCCCACCACCCGCCGTGCAGGCAGGAGGTGCTCACGCCGTTGCGGCAGTTCGGGCAGGTCATGTCGCAGTCGTAGAACGGTGCGATCACGAAGTCGCCGACGCGGATGCGGTCGACCTCCGCGCCGACCTCCTCGACCACGCCCACGAACTCGTGGCCGATGCGATGGGGGCGCTTCGTCGGCACCACCCCGCGGTAGGGCCAGAGATCGGAGCCGCACACGCACGCCGCGACGACGCGCACGATCGCATCACCGCCCGTGGAGAGCACCGGATCGGGCACCGTCTCGACGCGGATGTCCCGGGGAGCGTGGATGAGGGTCGCCTGCACGGTCCTCGAGCGTACGGCGTCACATCCCGACATCCGGCTGAGGAACAACCCGGACCGTGAGACGGTTGACGTGTCAGACGCGATGGAGCGTCGTGCTGAATCCATCCCGCGGAAGGAATACATCGCGATGACGCTCCTCACCGAGTCCCGGCGCGCCGAGACGGCCGCCCCGATCCACGACCTGCTCGCCGAGCGCTGGTCGCCCCGGTCGTTCGACCCCGAGCTCGTCGTGTCCGACGACGCGGTGACCGCGCTGCTCGAGGCCGCTCGCTGGGCGCCGTCCGCCGCGAACCTGCAGCCTCGCCGCTTCATCGTGGCCCGCCGGGGCAGCGAGGCCTTCCAGGCCGTCACCGACGCCCTCTCGGAGGGCAACCGGCCGTGGGCCCCGAACGCCTCCCTGCTCGTGGTCGCGATCGCGCTCAGCGAGGACGAGAACGGGACGCCCTACCGCTGGGCCGAGTACGACGCGGGCCAGGCGATCGCGCACCTCACGGTGCAGGCGCACGCCCTCGGCCTGCACGTCCACCCGATGGGCGGCTTCGACCCCGAGGCGATCGCCCTCGCCTTCGACCTGCCCGAGCGCGCGGTCCCGATCAGCGTCAACGCGATCGGTGCGGCCGCCCCC
The DNA here is from genome assembly GCA_025936735.1 of Amnibacterium sp. Classification (GTDB taxonomy): domain Bacteria; phylum Actinomycetota; class Actinomycetes; order Actinomycetales; family Microbacteriaceae; genus Amnibacterium. The sequence goes on along the minus strand of JAICSU010000017.1, from coordinate 2,137 downwards.
GCGGAGCTGCTCCCGGAGCGCTATCGCTCGCGGGAGACCGCGCCCCGCACCCGGCTGCCCCTCGAGGAGCTCGTCGTCGTCGACGACTGATCCGGCCTCAGCCCGCGATGTTCGCGACGAGGTTGACCGTCGAGGCGATCACGACCGCGCCGAACAGGTAGGCCAGCAGGGCGTGGCGCAAGGCGGTCGCCCGGATCGCCGGATCCGTGATGTCGGTGTCCGACACCTGGAACGTCATGCCGATCGTGAAGGCGAAGTAGGCGAAGTCGAGGTAGCGGGGCGGCTGCTTCTGGTTGAAGGAGATGCCGCCGTCGGGGCCGGTGTAGTACAGCACCGCGTAACGCAGCGTGAAGAGCGTGTGCACGAGGAACCACGAGATCGCCACGCTCAGCACGCCGAGCAGCGACAGCAGCTCCTTGCCGCCCCCCTGCGCGTTCTTCGCCTCCGACAGCACCACGACGACCGCGACGAGGCTGGCGACCGCGGCGACGACGAGCAGCACGTCGCTCGTGCTCCGGTTGGGCGTCTCGCGGGTGGCGTGGCGCGACGTCCGGCCGGCGTCCATGCGGCCGACCTTCAGCCACACCCACAGGAGGTAGACGGCGCAGAGCACGACCCAGCCCACGTCGAACGCGAACGTGTCGCCGCCCAGCATCAGGACCGCGGCCGTCGCCGCCGCGCCCGACACGAAGGCGACGATGAGCCGCAACCAGGACGCTCGGCGGTCGCGGACGGACGCGTTCGGATGGTCCTGGGTGCGGCTCATGCCCCGAGTCTGATGAAGACTCGGTGAGAAACCTCAGAGATCCGCGACCGGCACCTGGAAACGGCCGACGACGAGCTCGTCGCCGATCGGCGAGACGTCGACGCGCACCGTGTCGCCGTCGCGCACCTCGCCGGAGAGCAGCGCCCTGGCGAGGCGGTCGTCGATCTCGCGCTGCATGAGGCGGCGGAGGGGCCTCGCCCCGTACATGGGGTCGTAGCCGCGCTCCGCGAGCCACCGGCGGGCGGCGGGGGTGACCGCGAGCTCGAGGCGCCGGTCGGCGAGCCGGCGGCCCAGCCGGTCGATGTACAGCTCCACGATCTCGCCGAGCTCGGTCTCGGTGAGCGACTGGAACACGACGATGTCGTCGAGCCGGTTGATGAACTCCGGCTTGAACGCCTGGCGCACGAGCGCCTGCACCGCCTCCTCCTTCTGCTCGTTCGAGAGCGAGGGATCGACGAGGTACTGGCTGCCGAGGTTCGAGGTCAGCACGAGGATCGTGTTGCGGAAGTCGACCGTCCGGCCCTGGCCGTCGGTGAGGCGCCCGTCGTCCAGCACCTGCAGCAGCACGTCGAACACCTCGGGGTGCGCCTTCTCGACCTCGTCGAGCAGCACCACCGAGTAGGGCCGGCGCCGGACGGCTTCCGTGAGCTGCCCGCCCTGCTCGTAGCCCACGTACCCCGGAGGGGCCCCGACGAGCCGCGAGACCGAGAACTTCTCACCGTACTCGCTCATGTCGATGCGGACCATGGCTCGCTCGTCGTCGAAGAGGAACTCCGCGAGCGCCCGGGCGAGCTCGGTCTTGCCGACACCGGTGGGACCGAGGAACAGGAAGGACCCGGTCGGGCGGCCGGCATCCGCGATCCCCGCCCGGGAACGGCGCACGGCGTCGGCGACGGCGCGCACCGCGGTGCGCTGGCCGATCAGCCGGCGGCCGAGCTCGCTCTCCAGGCGGAGCAGCTTCTGCGTCTCCCCCTGCAGCAGCCGGCCCACGGGGATGCCGGTCCACTGCGCGACGACGGCGGCGATGTCCTCGTCGGTGACCTGGTCGTTGACCATCCGGGGCTCCCCCGGGTGCTCCTCGGCCTGCTCCGCGGCGGCGAGCTCCCGCTCGATCGCCGGGATCTCGCCGTAGAGCAGGCGTGACGCCTCCTCGAGGTTGCCCTCGCGGGCGGCGCGCTCGGCGCGCATCCGCAGCGAGTCCACCTTCTCCTTCAGGTTGCCCACCCGGTTGAGGTCGGCGCGCTCGCGCTCCCACCGGGTCTCGAGCTCCTGCAGCGTCGCCTCGCGCTTCGCGAGGTCGTCCCGCAGCTTCGCGAGCCGGTCCTTCGACGCCTCGTCCTTCTCGCGCTTGAGCGCGAGCTCCTCGAGGCG
>JAICSU010000273.1 GCA_025936735.1 Amnibacterium sp. | reverse complement strand
GACGTGGCTGTGCGCGCCGGGCCCGACCCCCCACCAGTCCTCGCCCGTCCAGTAGGCGAGGTTGTGGCGCGAGCGGTGGTCGGCCGACCTCGCCCAGTTGCTCACCTCGTACCAGCGGTAGCCGGCCGCGTCGAGCAGCTCGTCGGCGAGGTCGTACTGCTCGGCCTGCAGGTCGTCGTCCGGGGCCGGGAGCGCACCGGAGCGGATGCGGCGGGCGAGGGCGGTGCCCTCCTCCACGATGAGCGCGTACGCCGACACGTGGTCGGGCTGCTCGGCGATGGCCGCTTCCAGGCTCGTGCGCCAGTCGTCGAGGCTCTCCCCCGGCGTGCCGTAGATGAGGTCCAGGCTCACCTGGAGGCCCGCCTCCCGCGCCCAGCGCACCACGAGCGGGATGCGCGCCGGGTCGTGCGTGCGGTCGAGGGTGGCGAGCACGTGCGGCACCGCCGACTGCATCCCGAAGGAGACTCGGGTGAATCCGGCCGCGGCGAGCGCCTCGAGATCGCGCGCGTCGACGGAGTCCGGGTTGGCCTCGGTGGTCACCTCCGCGCCGTCGGCGAGGCCGATCGGGTCGCGGACGGATGCGAGCATGGCGGCGAGATCCGACACCGGCAGCACCGTCGGCGTGCCCCCGCCGAAGAACACGGTGGACGCCGGCCGCGGCGGCAGCCCCGCCTCGAGCACCCGCGCCGCGAAGCGTGTCTCGGCGATCGCCTGCCCAGCGAAGTCGGTGCGCTTCGCCCCGCGCAGCTCGTCGCCGGTGTAGGTGTTGAAGTCGCAGTACCCGCAGCGCACCCGGCAGAACGGCACGTGGAGGTACACGCCGAGCCGCCGCCCCTCGGCGCCGTCCGCGACCGAGGCGGGCAGCAGCCCGTCCTCGGGGGCGGGGTCGGCGAGCGGCAGGGCGGACGGCATGGCGCTCAATCCTGACGCGGATTTCGCGATCGGCTGCGCGGACTGCGAGCCTCGACGGCGTGAACGCGGTCTTGTGGGACGTCGACGGCACGCTGCTGCTGAACTCCGCGGTCGCGGGGCGGCTGTACGACCGTGCGATCACCGAGGTGACCGGTGCCCGGCCGTCCGGGCGGCGGCCGAACGAGCACGGTAAGACCGACGCGCAGATCCTCACCGAGCGCCTGGCCGACCTCGGGCTCGACGCCGGCCTCCTGCCGACGGTCCGCGAGCGCCTCGACGCCCTCTCCGCGGACGCCTACACCGGGGAGGCGGCCCGCCGCACGGCGCCCGGCGTGGAGCGAGCCGTGACGGCGGTCGCCGCCGCGGGGTGGCGGAACGGCCTGCTCACCGGGAACTCCCCCGCCCGCATCCGCGCCAAGTTCGCGAGCGCCGGGCTGGACTCGGGGCTGTTCGACGAGCCGCTCTGGTTCACCGGGGAGGCGACACCGGTGCGTGCGGACCTCGCCCGCCGCGCGCGGGCGGCGGTTCCCCACGGGGAGCTCGTGATCGTCGGGGACACCCCGAGCGACGGCGAGGCGGCGGCGGCCGCGGGCATCCCGTTCCTCGGGGTCACGACCGGTGCGTTCGACGCGGCGGTGCTCCGTGAGGCCGGCGCCGTGCTGGTGCTGCCCGACCTCGTGGCCGGCCTGGACGACCTGCTCACCGCCCTCGCTCGGCTGGACCGCTGACCATCGCGCCGTTCCGGAGTTTACGGCCGACACACCGCGCCGGGGCGCGGCCCCCCCGGCGCGTCGCCGGATTTCTCCGGAACGGCGCGATTGCGGGAGGGGGTCAGGCGGCGTTCGACGGATGCAGCGCCTTCACGAGGCGCTCGTCGAGCCGCTTCTGCCGCGTCTCGACGGCGCGGGTGCCGAGCCCGAAGGCCCGTCCCGCGCCCTGCCGGATGGAGCGGACGGTGAGCCAGACCGCGTCGTCCTCCGTGTGCTCGAGCAGCAGCAGCCGCTCCTCGCAGGACGGGTGACCCGGTCGCGAGCCGTAGATGTAGCCGATCCGCCCCGGCTCGTCGATCACGCTGAGCACCTTGACCGGGCCGCAGCCCTCGTCGGCACGCGGGGCGGTGATCGTCGCGGTCATCCCCGGGGTGATCCACGGCGTGCCGTCCTCGAGGAACAGCGGCCCGGTGCCGTGGGGTGAGACGGCCTTCGGTTCGGCGCGCACGTCCTCGACCTCGAACCCCGCGGCGCGCAGCGCGCCCCAGGTCATCAGCGCACGGCCCGCGAGGTCGAAGCGCCGCGCTCCGCTCCCGACCCGGTGCCGGCACTCGGCCGCGGTGAAGCCGGGCGGCGGGAAGGCGACGATGTCCCGGCTCGCCGTCGCGCCGATCGCCGTGTAGTTGAGCCCGGCGTCCGGGGCGTGGACGGCGGTCCGCCGACGCGGTCCCGTCACCGCTTCGCCGTCTCGGTGTCGCCCGACAGCGCAGCGATGAAGGCCTCCTGCGGCACCTCGACCCGACCGACCATCTTCATCCGCTTCTTGCCCTCCTTCTGCTTCTCGAGCAGCTTGCGCTTGCGGGTGATGTCGCCGCCGTAGCACTTGGCGAGCACGTCCTTCCGCATCGCGCGGAT
>JAICSU010000001.1 GCA_025936735.1 Amnibacterium sp. | reverse complement strand
CGATCGCGTCCAATTCCAGTGCTGTGCTCATCAGTTGCCCTCTCCGGCCGGCATCGCACGATCGACGGACTCCTCGTCCGTGTCGTCCTCGTCGGCGATCTCGTTCAAGTAGTTGTAGATCGTGAAGCGGGTGACGCCGACTGCCGTGGCGACCATGTCGACGGCGTCCCGGAGGTGGAACATCCCGCGGCCCTTGAGATCGCGCACCACCTCGACCTTGTGCCGCTTCTGCATGAGCTCGACGGGCACGTCGACCTTGGAGACGGCTCGCCGCATGAGATGCGCGGCCAGCTGCTCGACATCCGTGACGAAGACCTCGGGCTCGTTGTCGTACTCGACGTCCACGGGGCTCACCGGCACGGGCCGCGCTGCGACGGGGCCGACGTGCTCCGCGGCGACGCGGGTTCCGTCCAGCATCGAGGTGACGATGTCCTGAAGGGACTCCCAGACCGACAGGTCGGAGTTGATGCAGAGGGCCGCGACCGGCTGGCCGCTCACGTCCCGGATGATCATCGTCGACGAGCGGATGCGGCCCCCGTTCGGCAGGCGGGTCTCGTACCCGACGGCGTGGTCGTCGGAGAGCTCCATGAGTTTCTTCAGCAGCAGGTCCGTGGCGGGGTCCCCCACCTGCCGGCCGGTCACCGTTCCGTGGATCGCGACGATGGAGTTGGGCAGCTTGCTGAGGTCGTGCAGCACCACCTCGGTCGACGCGGGAAGGGACCTCCCCAGCGGCTCGACCAGGCTGGAGAAGACGGCGATGAGCCGCTCCCCGTCCACGGTCGGACGGATGACGGTGTCGACGATGGCGGCGCCACCGCCTCGGTTCGTGTGCTTCTGAGCCATGGTCCTAGCGTCGTCCGTCACCCGGGGCGCCGGGCTCCGGGTGCTGTCGTATGGGCGGGCCGCGCTCTCACCCGACCCTCCACTGAGGATGGACGAATGTCTCGATCCTGTCAACGCGGAGTCGATTACATCAACAACCCATTGACAGTTGGCGTGAGCAGTGGCGACACTGCCATGAAATGTTGAAGGAGGCGACGTCGCCTCCCCGATGCATGAAGCGCCCGGCGACGCTGCAGGTGCGCAGCCACCCACCTAGGGAGAGTTACAGATGGACGCCTCCTCGATCGAGGAACAGACCCTGGCCCCGGCCCGGGAAGCGGGCCCCGCCCTCGACACCACCGTCATCGACGAAGAAGACAAGTACTTCAAGCGCCGTGTCGGCTGGAAGACCCTCGCCCTGCTGACGTTCACCGGGATGGTCGGCTCCGGCTGGCTCTTCGCGTCCTACTACGCAGCCCAGGCCGCCGGTCCCCTGGCGATAGGGTCCTGGATCGTCGCGGGGATCGCGACGGTGCTCGTCGGTCTCACCTTCATCGAGCTCGGCGTCACCCGCCCCATCGCGGGCGGCAACGTCCGCTGGCCGTCGATGATGTCGGGCCCCTTCGTCGGCGTCATGATCGGCTGGGTGCTGCTGCTGCAGACCGCCTTCGGCACGCCGAGCGAGGCGTCGGGCCTGCTGCAGTACGCGAGCCGGTGGTGGCCGGCCCTCGCGGCGAACGGGAAGCTGACCCTGGTCGGCCTGCTGATGGCCGTGGTGGTGCTGCTGATCTTCACCGCGATCAACTGGTTCGGCGTGCTCCTCATGACCCGCATCAGCAACACGATCACGATCTTCAAGATCATCGTGCCGGTGCTGACGATCATCCTGCTGTTCGCGTCGGGCTTCAGCCCGTCGAACGTCGCCGCCGGCGGCGGCATCGCACCCTTCGGCGCGGGCGCCATGCTCACCGCGGTGATCGGCGCAGGCCTGATCTACTCCTTCGGTGGCATCCAGTCGGCATCGATCATGGCGGGCGAGACGAGGAACCCCCGCCGGGACATCCCGATCGGCACCTTCGTCGGCTTCGGGGCCGCGTTCGTCGTCTACATCCTGCTCCAGGCGTCCTTCATCTGGACCCTCCCGCAGGCGGTGCTCGCGAAGGGCGGCTGGCACGGGCTGAACTTCGACTCGCCGTTCGCGCAGCTCGCCGGCCTGCTCAACCTCGGCTGGCTCGTCCAGCTGCTCATCGTCGACGGCGTGATCTCCCCCGGCGGCGGCCTCGTCATGGGGCTCGGCCTCTCCGCCCGCAACACCTACGGCATCGCGCAGGCCCGCGTGCTGCCGAAATGGGCCGCCAAGGTCAACGCCAAGACCGGCATCCCGACGAACGCGCTGGTGCTCAACCTCGTGATCTCGCTGGTGTTCCTCTTCCTGTTCCAGTCCTGGCAGGGCCTCGTCGCCTCGCTCGGGTTCTACTTCGCCGTCAGCTACGCGATCATCGCGGTCGCCGCGGGCGTGAGCAGGAAGGACCCGCGGGTCCAGGTGCCCGCGTGGTCCCGCGCGATGCCCGTGATCGCCCCGATCGCGTTCATCGTCTCCGGCCTGATCCTCTACTGGTCGGGCTGGTCGCAGGTCTGGATCGGCGTGCTGCTGTTCCTGATCGCCGTTCCGGTCGCGGTGTTCATCATGCTGCGGGACCGGAGGGTCTTCACGCCCCGGCTCCTGCTGCGCGGCCTGTGGTTCCTCGTGTTCATGCTCTTCATCCTCGGGATGTCGGCCATCGGGACCTTCGGCGGCGCCGGATGGCTGCCGGCGCCGGTCGACTCGGTGATCATGGCCCTGGCGTCCGCCGGCTTCTACTGGTGGGGCTACCGCGACTCGGTCGCCTGGCTGAACTCCTCGACAGCCGACGAGGCCCTGGGCGTCTACTCCTGACGCTCCCGGTTCGCTCTCGGCGCCGTCCACTTCGGAGGGCGGCGCCGGGGGCGGGCGGGTGACGAAGCGGTGCAGCGGGGAGTCCTGGGGGCGAGACGGGCTCGTCGCGGACGAGAAGCGATGCCTACCGCGCCCCCGCCCCATCTCGAGACGATCGGCGCCTGGCCACCGCCCGGCGCGAACCAAACCAGACGGACGGAGCCGACATGACCGAACCGAGCACCACGGCCGAGCACTACCACGACCCCGACGACAGGCGCTTCGCGCGCGATCTCCGCAGGAGCGCCCCGGACGCGTTCACGGCATTTCTGGAGTTCGACAGACAGGCTCTGAGATCTCCGACCAAGGCCATCCCGCGCAAGTACACGGAGCTGATGGCCCTGGCCGTGGCGCTGACCACCCAGTGCGCGTACTGCATCGAAGGTCACACCGCATCGGCCCACGCCGAGGGGGCGACCGAGGCCGAGATCGCGGAGACCGTGTTCACCGCCGCCGCCCTGCGGGCCGGCGGCGCGATGGCGCACGGGACGATGGCCATGAAGCTCTACCAGCGTGCTGCGGCAGCCGCGGCGCAGGACGGGCCGACCCGATGAGCGCGCCGGCCCCCGCCGCGCCCGCCTACTCACCGGCCCGAAGGGTCGGCGACCTGCTGTTCGTCTCGGGCCAGCTCCCGATCCGGGACGGCCGGCTCCTCGCGCCCGGGATCGTCGGCCGGTCGGTGGGGGTCCAGGCCGCGGCCGAGGCCGCCGCGCAGGCCGCCACCTCGTGCCTGAAGGCCGCGGAGGCGGCCCTCGGCTCGCTCGAGGCCATCGCGCATGTCGTGAAGGTGACCGGATACGTGGCGGCGACGGCCGAATTCGTCGACCACGCCACGGTGATCGACGCCGCGTCCCGCGTGTTCACGCGGACCCTGGGAGCGGCCGGCGAGCACGCGCGGGCCGCGATCGGAGTCGCTTCGCTTCCGCGAGGCTCGTCGGTGGAGGTGGAGGCGATCTTCGCCCTGGCCTGAGCCCGTCCCCACGGCTCGGAGCCTGCGGCGCGCTCAGCCGCCCCGGCTCCGGGCCGCAGCCCTCCTCTCAGCACTGCGGCCGCGTGTCGGGCTCCATACCGGCTGCATCACCATCCACCGCACAGGACGTCCGTATGCCAGCCGACCCCGCCCGCTCGCTCACCTCCTCCAGCCCGGTCGACCCCGCGACCGTGCCGTCGCCCGCGGCTGGAGGGGGCAACGGCACCGTCATCGGCATCCTCATCGTCTCCACGTTCGTCGTCTTCCTGAACGAGACGATCATGGGCGTCGCCCTGCCCACCCTGATCGTCCAGCTCGACATCACGGCGGCGACAGCGCAATGGCTGACCACCGGGTTCCTGCTGACGATGGGTGTCGTCATCCCGGTCACCGGCTTCCTCCTGCAGCGCCTGCACACCCGGCAGGTGTTCGTGCTGGCGATGGGCGTGTTCAGCCTCGGCACGCTGGTCGCCGCCGCCGCGCCGGGCTTCCCGGTCCTGATGGGCGCACGCGTCGCCCAGGGGTTCGGCACCGCGATCATGGTGCCGCTCCTCATGACCACCGCCATGAGGCTCGTCCCGCCCGCAGCCCGGGGCCGCACGATGGGCAAGATCTCCATCGTGATCTCGGTCGCGCCGGCGATCGGGCCGACGATCTCGGGGATCATCCTCGACGCGCTGAACTGGCGGTTCATGTTCCTGATCGTGCTGCCGATCGCCGCGGCCGCGCTGGTCCTCGGGGCCGTGAAGCTGAAGAACGTCACGGAGCCGCGGAAGCTCCCCATCGACGTGCTCTCGGTGATCCTGTCCGCGATCGCTTTCGGCGGCCTCCTGTACGCCCTCTCGGAGGTCGGGGAGGAAGCGTCCGGCGCCTCCCAGCCCGTCGCCCCGCTCGTCCCCGCCGCCGTCGGCTCCGTCACGCTGGCGCTGTTCATCGTCCGGCAGGTCCGGCTCATGCGGTCCTCGGCACCGCTGCTCGACCTCCGCGTCTTCCGGTCGAGGAACTTCTCCCTCTCCGTCGCGGTGATGAGCCTCGCCAACATCGGGTTCTTCGGCTCCCTCGTCATCCTTCCGATCTACGTGCAGTCCGTGCTCCGGATCGACACGCTGACGACGGGCCTGCTGCTGCTCCCCGGCGGAGCGGCGATGGGCCTGCTCTCGCCGATCGTCGGACGCATCTACGACCGCGTCGGGCCGTCGGCCCTGGTCATCCTCGGCTCCGTGCTCGTCAGCGCGGCGCTGTGGGCCATGGCGCTCGTGCTCGACGTCGGCACGCCCCCGATCGCGGTGATGATCCTCCACACGGTGCTCAGCATCGGCCTCACCCTGACCTTCACGCCCTTGTCCACGACGTCCCTCGCCTCACTCACGCCCGACCTCTACTCACACGGCAGCGCGACCTCCAACCCGCTCCAGCAGGTCATGGCCGGCGCCGGCACCGCCCTGTTCGTGACCCTGCTCGCCACCCGAGGGGCGGCCGCCGTCTCGTCGGGAGCCGACGAGATCGTGGCGGCCGCCGCGGGGGTCCGGGCGGCGTTCCTCGCAGGCGGGATCATCTCGCTGCTCGCCGTGGTCGCCGGTTGCTTCATCCGCAAGCCGGAGAGCGACGACCGTGCCCTGCGCCCGGCGTCCACCGGCGAGACCGCCGAGATTCGGTCGGGTGGCTGAGCTCCACAGGCCGGTGCTGACCGCGGAGCTCAGTCGCTCGCGCGGCGGACCATGCTCCGGGTCACATCGGCGACCCGCGCGGCGCCGAGACCCGCGAGCGCGGTCGCGACCTCGTCGGTGAGCGCCTGCAGCACGGCCTCGAGCCCTGCCTGACCGCCGGCCGCGAGGGCCCAGAGGACGGGCCGTCCGATGCCGACCGCGCTGGCTCCGAGCGCGAGGGCCCTGACCACGTCGATCCCGGAGCGGATGCCGCCGTCCACGAGGACCGGCGCCCGCCCGGCCACCGCATCGGTGATCCCGCCGAGGACGTCGGCGACCGGCGCCACTCCCCCGAGCTGCCGGCGCCCGTGGTTCGAGACGATGATGCCCGCCGCTCCGGCATCCAGCGCCGCCAGCGCGTCCGCCGGAGCCATCACCCCCTTCGCCCAGACCGGCAGCCTGGACCCCTGCACGAGGGAGGCGACGACCTCGGGCGTGATGGCGCTCTCGGCGGCAGCACCGGAGCCACCGCCCGTCGGGCCGACGTTGCCGCGGATCGCCACGGCACCGGTGAGCGGCGAGCGACGGAAGGCCGTGTCGGCGAGCGTGCCGGGAACGTCGAGCGTCAGCACGAACGCGGCCGCTCCGAGATCGGCGCATCTCGCCATGTAGTCGGCGGTGACGACCCGATCCCGCTGCACGTAGATCTGCGCCCACCACGGCGAGGCCGCAGCGGCGGCGAACTGCTCCACCCCGATGGACGCGTTGTGCGAGTAGGTCATCAGCACGCCCGCGCGCCGCGGCCGCGATGGTCAGCCGCTCACCGTCCTCATGGCACGCCGCTTGGGCGGCGGTCGCGGCGATCGTCACCGGCGAGGCGAACCGGTGCCCGCCGAGCTCGACGCCCGTGTCGATGGCCGTCAGTCCGGTCAGAACGCGCGGAACGAGGTCCCAGCGCTCCCAGGCACGAGCATCGCGTTCCGGATCGGACCGGCCGTCCGCCGTCCCTTGGAAGAAGGCCCATGCGTCCGGGGCCACCACGGCCCGTGCCGCCTCTCGCAGGGGAGCGAAGTCCATCGGCCTCACCCTGCCACATGGTTCCGGGCGACGTCCGCCGGTCAGCCCTCCGGGGTGAGCCTCGCTTCCGGCAGCGTCGGTTCGAACAGCTCGATGGGGTTGCCGGAGGGGTCCTCGAGCAGGATCTGGCGGCCGCCCACCCCGCTGACGATCTCGTTCCGGAACCGTGCACCCGCCGCGCGCAGCGACTCGACCATCGCCGCCAGGTCGGAGACCTCGATGCTGAACCGGTTCCAGCCGCCCGGCTGCGGCAGCGTGCCGTCCGGCATGGCTTGACCGCCGCCCGGTCCCCCGCCCGCGGCGCTCAGCACCAGCCGCAGATCTCCTCGCGAGAGCATGGCGAACGTCGGCGCGGGATGCATGACCTCGCGGAAGCCGAGCCGGCCGCAGTAGAAGGCGATCGCCTCGTCGACGTCGTTCACGATGTAGCGCACGCTCACGCTCGCCACGGGTGGCTCTCCTCGCATCCGCCGGCACGGTCCTGGAGGAGGTCAGGGTACCGCCGGATACGTGACGCGCAGGCCGTCGACGGCCGCGAACCGGGTGAGGGCGTGCGGCCGCGCGCTCGTCGCGGTGAGGATGTCCTCGACCTCCACGCCGCGCACGAGCAGGGCGTCACCGATGAGCGAGCGGTGGCACCGCCACGGCACGGCCTCGGCGCACATGACGGCGATCGTCGCGTCCTCGCGGAGCGCGAGGAGCCGCTCGATGCCGTCGGCGAACTCCGGGGTCTGCATGTGGTCCGCGTAGCCCCGGAACGAGAGGTTCTTCCACGCCGCGTTCGGGGAGTCCTTCCGCGCGTGCCGCAGTCCGCCGAGGGCCTCGATCCGACGGTAGTCGATCCCCGCCGAGGGCAGGCTGCTCCTCAGCTCGACCTCGCCGTACTGGGGGTTGTGGCGGGACTTCGGAACGGTGCGCACGTCCACGATCCGATCGACCCCGTACGCGCGCAGGATGAGCACGAACTCCTCCAGCGGATGCGTCGAATGCCCGATCGTGAACACCCGCTCGGTCATCGCGCCCGCCTTCCGCCGTCGTCAGGCCCCGGTCGTGCTGCGCGCCCCGCCGCTCACCACGACCACAGCATGCCCGGCTGCGCCCGGCGGCCGAACCGTCGACCCTGCACCTCCAGCGGCACCACCTCGAGGAGCACGGATGCCGGCTGCTCGCGGGTGGGCCACGGGTCGAGCCCGACCGCGTCCGCCTGCCGGATCCGGTCGCCGTCCTCCACCCGCTGCAACGGTCCCCGCACGACGACGCTCCAGGCCTCGTGCTCCGTCCATCCGTCCACCTCGAACACCACCGGGGTGCCCGTGGCGCGCTCGATGACCGAGTCGGGGACCGTCCGGAACAGCAGGCGCCGCTCGATGGCGACGTAGTTCGCGGGGACGAGCTCGATGCGGCCGTCGAGCGGGAAGGCGAGGCGGCACACCTGGGCGCCCGCGAGGTGCTGCCAGCTCTCGGGCTCCCCGATGCGCTCGAGCCCGGGCCGTCCCTCGTCCGACGACGTCTCCGCCATGCCGACCTCCCTCGTCTGCGGCCGGAGCCGATTCTTCCCCTTTCCCGACGCCGCCGCCGCGCCCCGCCGCCGGCCACGGCGCCGTCGGCCGCCGAATCGGCCGCGGAACAGCCGATGCGCGCTTCGGCGCGCCGCTCACGGCGCGGTCAGGATGGAGCAGCGAAGATCGACCCCGCGGGCCGTCGCAGCGACCGTCCGGGGTGGGAGAGCTGTGCTGGGTCGGAAGCGGGCGCGGGTCGTCGAGCACGAGCAGGTCGTCGAGTACGAGCAGGTCGTCGACGCCGCGACCACGGTGCTGCAGGTCGAGGGGCTTCTCGCGATCGACAGGAAGCGACTCGCCACCGCTCTCGGCGTACCGGAGCAGCAGCTCGACGTCGATGCGGCCGCGGTGGCCGCGGAGGCGTACCGGCGGCTCGGAGCCGCCGAGCTGGCCGAGGTGAAGCGCCGGATCCTCGCCGACCCGTCGCCGGCGGAGCAGATGCGACGGCTGCTGAACTGGCTCGCGACGCCGCCGGAGGACAGCGACGCCATCCGGCTGGAGGCGTGGGCCCTCACGAGGCGCAACCCGGCGATGCGCAACGCGGTGCAGCAGGGCGAGGCCGGCTGGCACGCGCTCGTCGCATCCGTGATCCGACGGGGCGCGCGCAGCGGCGACTTCCCCCAGGCCGACGCGGAGGAGATCGCGGCGCACGTGCTCTCCCTCATCGACGGCATCAACGCCTACCAGCTCATCGGCTACCGCTCGGACCTCGACCGGATGCGACTGCTGACCCGGGTGGTCCAGGCCGAGCTCGGCCTGGTCTGGGGCTCGGAGCTCACCGCCGCGCTCGCCTGATCAGCTGAGCAGCCACCGCCACCACCGGGACTGCTCGCGCTCCGGCAGCGGAGCCTCGCCCAGCGCTCGCGCCGCTTCCGCGAGATCCTCGACGGTGATCGTCGTGACCTCGGCACGGTCGAGGAGTTCGACCTCCCGGTCCTGGCTCCGCGTGAGCCGCAGCGCCTGACGGTTGACGGCCTGCTCGAAGAGGGTGCGGGCGAACCGCGCGTTGCCGGAGTCCTCACCCGGACGCAGGCCGGCGAGGATGCGGCGCAGGGTCTGCCCGGCGCCCGGCTCGAGCGCGTACTCGTTCTGCTCCACGATGGTGCCGAAGATCGCCTCGAGCTCGTCCGTCGAGTAGTCCGGGAAGGTGATCTCCCGGGCGAACCGGGATCGCAGGCCCGGGTTCGAGGAGAGGAAGGTCTCCATCAGCCGCGGGTAGCCGGCGACGATGACGACGAGACGGTGGCGGTGGTCCTCCATCCGCTTCAGCAGGATCTCGATCGCCTCGGGGCCGAAGTCGAGGCGGCCGTCCCCCTCCGGGGCGAGCGAGTAGGCCTCGTCGATGAAGAGCACGCCGTCGAGCGCCCGCCGGATCACCCGGTCGGTCTTCAGCGCCGTCGCTCCGACGTACTGGCCGACGAGGCCGGCGCGGTCCACCTCGACGAGGTGGCCCTTCTGCAGCAGCCCGACCGCCCGGTACATCTCGGCGAGCAGCCGGGCGACGGTCGTCTTGCCGGTGCCCGGGTTGCCGAGGAAGACGAGGTGCTGGGAGGTGGCCACCTCGGGCAGCCCGTGGGCCTTGCGGCGCGCCTGCACCTGCAGGAACGCGACGAGTGCGCGCACCTGCTCCTTCACGGTCTCGAGTCCGATCAGGGCGTCCAGCTCCGCCTGCACCGCGGCCAGCGGCCGGGCCGGCGGCGTACGTCCGCCGAAGAGCTCCCCGACGAGATCGTCCACACCGTCGAGGCCGGGCCGCTTCAGCTGGTCCCCCAGCCGGCCGAGCGTCTCGCGCAGCTCCTCGAGCGGATTGCGGGCTGCCATGCCCGGAGCATAGGCGTCCCACCGCCGCTCGCAGCGGGTGCGCGCTGCACGCTTGCTGCGCCGAAGCCGGTCAGGCCTTCGCGCTGGTGACCGGCCTGGCGGCGCCGGAGACGACGCCGGCGAGGGCGATCAGCACGAGCACGACGACGAAGGCGTTGAGGATGCCGAACTGCTGACCGAGGAACCCGATGACGGGCGGCCCGATGAGGAAGGCGCAGTAGCCGATGGTCGCGACCGCGCTGACGCTGGCGGTCGCCGTGCGCGGATCGTCGGCGGCGGCCGACATGCCGACCGGGAAGCCCAGCGCCGCGCCGAAGCCCCACAGCACGACGCCGACGATCGCGAGCGGGACCGCCGGGGAGACGATGACGAGCAGGAGTCCGACGACCGCGGCGAGGGCGGACACGCGCAGCACGGGCACGCGCCCGAACCGGTCGAGCAGCGGCACCCCCGCTACGCGCGCCACGGTCATCGCCGCGACGAACACCGCGAAGATCGCGGCGCCGGCGGCCTGGTCGACGTGATGACCGTCGACCATGGCGAGGTTCAGCCAGTCGTTCGCGCTGCCCTCGGCGAAGGCCATGCCGAGGATGATCAGTCCGATCAGCAGCACCCGCGGGTTGCGCCAGACCACGAGGCGGGAGCGCCAGCCGGTCGCTGCCGGCTCCTCGCCGTGCTCCGGCTGGTGCTCGGCGGGGCGCAGGAAGCGCACGGACAGGAGCGTGACGGCGATCGCGAGCACGCCCGTGCCGATCAGGTGCACGCCGATCGGCACATGCACCAGCAGCAGCAGGGAGCCGAGCCCGGCACCCGCCACGGTGCCGAGGCTGAAGGAGGCGTGGAACAGCGGCATGAGCGTGCGGCCGATCGCCCGCTCGTTCGCCGCACCCGACAGGTTCATCGCGACGTCGACGATGCTGGAACCCGCGCCGAACACGGCGAGGAGCACGACGAGCGCCGGCAGGCTCGGGGCGAACGCGACGACCGCTCCGGCGCCGAGCAGCCCGACCGAGGCGAGGCAGTAGAGCACCCGGATCGTGTGGCTCGCACCGAGCCAGCTGACGATGTGGCTCGAGGCCAGCAGACCGCCGACGGCACCGACGGCGAGACCGCCGAGCACCAGCCCCATCTCGGCCGTGCTCGCGTGGAGGATGTCCCGCACCTGCGGCACGCGGCTCGCCCAGCTCGCGAACGCGAAGCCCTCCAGCCCGAACACGACGAAGACCGCGTTCCGCCAGGCGGTGAGCGACGGCAGCGCCTTCGGCACGGACGGGGCGAGCGAAGGGGAGAGATCGGCGGCCACCTCCCCAGTGTACGGTCGTACGCACGCGCTGCGTACGCTCGTACACTCATGCCGGAGGCTGCGGATGACGGACCACTTCGCCGGTGACCGGCGCACGAACCGCGAGCGGATGCTCGCCGGGGACTGGTACATCGCGGACGACCCCGAGAACGCCCGACGGGCGCAGCGCGCGGTGCGACTGGCGGAGCGGTACCGCATCGCGTCGATCGAGGACGAGCGGGCCGCCCTCCCGATCCTCGCCGAGCTCATCGGGCACCTTGGCGAGGACGCCTTCATCAAGCCGCCGCTCCACGTCGACTACGGCGAGCACATCTCGATCGGCGCGCGCACGTTCGTGAACGTCAACCTGACCGCCCTCGACGTCGCGCCCATCACCGTCGGGGAGGACTGCCAGATCGGCCCGAACGTGCAGCTGCTGACGCCGGTCCACCCGATCGACCCGGAGCCGCGCCGCGACCGCCTCGAGGCGGCGAGGCCGATCACGATCGGGAACAACGTCTGGCTCGGCGGCGGGGTGATCGTGTGCCCGGGGGTGACGATCGGGGACCACAGCGTGATCGGCGCGGGCGCCGTCGTCACCCGCGACATCCCGGCGAACGTGCTGGCCGTCGGCAACCCGGCCCGCGTGCTGCGGACGATCCCGTGACCACGGCGGGGCTCGAGGAGCAGCACCCGGAAGGCGGACGACGCCCCGACCCGGGCCGTCGCGATCGCATCATCGACGCCTGCCTCGACGTGATCGCCGAGGTGGGCGTCGCCGGCACCTCGCACCGGCGCGTCGCCGAGGCGGCGGGGGTGCCGCTCGGCTCCATGACGTATCACTTCACGGGCATGAACGAGCTGCTCCACGAGGCGTTCACCCGCTTCGGCACGGCGGAGAGCGACCAGTTCGAGCGTCGGATGGCTGCCGCCACGGATGCCGCGGCAGCGGCCGACGCCGTCGTCGCGATCATCACGGAGGACGTCTTCGACACTCCGCGCGACCTCGTGATCACCCACGAGCTCTACACCCTCGCGGCCCGCGACCCCGGGTTCCGCGACATCACCAACGCCTGGATGGCGCGCAGCCGACGCGCGCTGGAGCGGCACTTCGATCCGACGACGGCCCGGATGCTGGACGCCCTCATCGAGGGGCTGACCATCCACCGCGCGCTCGACATCGAGCCGCACGGCCGCGACGTCGTGGTGGACGCGGTGCGGCGGATCACCCGCCGCTGAGGGTGCCGCGGGCCGCCCGGTCCGCGTCCCCGCCCGCGCGAGCACGACAGCAGGACGCTCTCGTTTCAGCAGGACATTTCGGGCTGATTCGTCCTGCTGAACCGCTTTCGTCCTGCTGAGGTGCCGCCGGTGGGCGCGGTCAGCCGAGGGCGTCGAGCTCGGGAGGGACGACCGGGCGCTCCGGATCCGGCCGCCGCGCCTCCGGCGCACGTTGCGCCCCCGCGCCCGCGAGCACGACGAGCACGATGCCGAGGACCTGGAGCAGCGTGGGGACCTGCCGCAGCACCAGCAGCCCGAGCACGAGTCCGATGGCCGGCTCGAGCGCCATCCGGGTGCCGAACGCGGCCGGATCCATGCGGCGCAGCGCGAGCATCTCGAGCGCGTACGGCAGCACCGGCAGCAGGAGAGCGAGGCCGGTGGCGGCGAGGAGCACGTCGGCCGTCAGGTGCCCGGCGGCCTCGGGAACACCCGCAACGGCCGCGGTCAACGCGGCGACCGGAACGGTGAGGGAGAGACCTCGGATGCCGGCGAAGCGGTCCCCGACGCGTTGCGTCAGCACGATGTAGACGCCCCACCCGACGGCGGCGAGCGCCGCCCAGACCACGCCGAGCAGGTCGACCGCACCCGCCCAGGGGGAGGTCAGCAGCACGACGCCGATCAGCGCGAGGGCCGGCCAGGCGAGCGAACGAGCGCTCCGGCTGCGCACGGCCGCGACGGTCAAGGGGCCGAGGAACTCGATCGCGACACAGGTGCCGAGAGGGATGCGGACGATCGCGGCGAGGAACGCGACCGTCTGCAGGCCGGTCGTGACGCCGAG
This sequence comes from Amnibacterium sp., assembly GCA_025936735.1. Classification (GTDB taxonomy): domain Bacteria; phylum Actinomycetota; class Actinomycetes; order Actinomycetales; family Microbacteriaceae; genus Amnibacterium. The sequence goes on along the minus strand of JAICSU010000001.1, from coordinate 65,862 downwards.
CCCGAGCAGCGTGGGCAGGTCCCGCCGCCGCAGCGACCGCAGCGGTGGCCGGGCGATCACGAGGAAGACGACCGCGCCGACCGAGAGGCGGAGCCACGCGGTGCCCGCGGCCCCCGCCGTCGCGATCAGATCGGTCGACAGCGCCGAGCCGAGCTGCACCGACAGCATGGCGGCGACGGCGAGCACCCACGGCGCCCCGGGGGACCGGCGCCGGGTCGCTGTCGCCGCACCGCCCATCCGTGCAGGATAGTGCACCCACGGTGCATCGGCGTACGGGGCCTGCCTCCGCTATCCCGACCGCTCCTGGGCGCGCCCGTGCGATCGAGCCGCCTCCGCGAGCGCGAGGAAGAGCGGCAGGCGCAGGTGGGCGTCGGTCGACTCCGTCTCGGGATGCCACTGCACCCCGACCGCCCAGGCCTCCGGATCGGTCGACTCGAGCGCTTCCACCAGCCCGTCCGCCGCGGTGGCCGCGGCACGGAGACCGGGCGCGACGCGGTCGACCGCCTGGTGATGCCCCGAGGTGACCGGGATGCCGGGGCGGAAGCCGTAGGAGGCGGCGCACCGCGTGCCCTCGACGAGCCGCACGTCGTGCACGGCGAACTCGAAGGGCCCCGCCGGCGGCAGGTGATGCACGACCGCGCTCTCGGCGAGATCGACGTGCAGCGTGCCGCCGTGCACCACGTTTAGCAGCTGCATTCCGCGGCAGATCCCGAGCACGGGCCGCCGGTGCTGCAGCGCGAAGCGGATCACCGCGAGGTCGAGCCGATCCTGCGCGGCGCTCACGCCGGAGAGACTGGGGTCCGCGGCAGGGCCGCCGTAGAGGGCCGGGTCGACATCACCGCCGCCGGGCACGACGAACGCGTCGCAGGAGCCGAGGCCTCGCAGGTCCGCGGCGAGAGGGACCGGGCGCGCCCCGGCCCGCCCGACCATCTCGACGATCTCGTCGAACAGCTCGTCGATGGCTTCGAGGGGGCCGTCGCCGGCTCCGCCTTGGTCCGTGGGCAGCCGCACCGGGATACCGACGGCGGGGAGGTCGGTCGTCATGGCCTGGTCTCCGTTCCGGACGTCCTGGAGCGTCACTCCTCCCCCCATCCTCGCCCAGCCCGGCCGCGGTTCGCCGCGGGCTACCGTGTGCAGCGACAGCGCGGAGGAGGCCCGGTGAGCGGTGGGGTCATGGAGGTCTTCCGCGTGTTCGACCTCACCGGCGTGTTCACCAACGCCGTGCTCGGTGGGGTCATCGCTCGCCAGGAGAAGCTCGACCCGATCGGCTTCGCCGTGCTCGCGGTGCTCTCGGGACTCGGCGGCGGCCTCATCCGCGACGTGTTGCTCCAGCACGGTCCCCCGATCGCGCTCACCGACTACGCCTACCTGCTGACGGCGATCGCCGGTGCGGCCATCAGCTACGCGGTGCGGGTGCGCGGCCGGGTCTGGGAACGGGTCTGGCCGGTGGTCGACGCGCTCGCGCTCGGCACCTGGGCGGCGGCCGGGGCGCAGAAGACCCTCGCGCTCGGCCTGGGGTGGCCCGCCGCGATCCTGCTGGGCACCGTGACCGCCGTGGGCGGCGGGGCGGTCCGTGACGTGGTGCTGCGGCGCGTGCCGGGCATCCTGGGCGGCAACACCCTCTACGCGACCTGCGCGATCCTCGCCAGCGGCGTGCTCGTGCTCCTGTCCCACCTCGGCTACCCCACCGTCGGCCTCGTGGCGTCGACCGTCGTCGGTGCCGGACTCTGCCTCCTCGCCCGGTGGCGGGGTTGGATCCTGCCGAGCGCCGACGCCTGGTCACCCACCCGGATGGTGCCGGCGAGCTACCGCGAACGGTTGCGCCGCCGCACGAGGCGGTCCCGAAGAGCACCCGATCGGCCCCGCTCCGAGGAGGAGTGAGAAGGGGCACGGCGGCCCGGCCGGACGTGCCCCCGGAACCGGGCCGCCTCGGCGGGGATCAGTAGCGTGGGGACGTGACCCTTCCCGCCTCCGACACGATCGTCCTCTTCCCCGACGGCGCCGTCGCCGCCGACGCCGTGGTGCTGCACACGGAGGCGCTGCCCGATGGACGGATCGCGGTCGTGCTCGATCGCACCCCGTTCCATCCGGTCGACCTCGCCTGGCCGGACCAGGGCCCGGACCGCGGCGTGCTCGTCGCCGGCGAGGACGAGTGGCCGGTGCTCGACGTGCTGGTCGGGGCGACCGACGGCGGCGCACTCGCTGTCGGGGAGGCCGTGCCGGTCCGCGTCGGCACGGAGGGCTGGACCTTCGTCGTCGTGCACATCGTTCCCTCGGACACCGACCTCCACGAGGGGACGCCGGTGCGGGCCGCAGTCGACACGGACCGGCGCGCGGCGCTCTCGGCGGGCCACACGGCGTGCCATCTCGCGTCGCTGGCGCTCGACCGAGCCCTGGCCACGGCGTGGTCGAAGCCCGTGCCGACCGACGGTCTCGCCGCGCCCGCGTTCGACCGGTTGGCGATCGAGCGGTCCCTCATCCGCCGCTACGGCTCCGAGGACGAGTACCGGATCGGCAAGTCGTTGCGGAAGCAGGGCTTCGATCCTGCGGCGCTCGACGACACCGAGCGGCTCGCCGCCGCCGTCGACGGCACCCTTCGCGAGTGGATCGCGTCGGGAGCACCGGTGCGCATCGAGCGGGACGACGAGGGCCTCTCGGGCCGGCGCACCTGGGTGTGCGCACTCCCCGACGGCGAGGTGCGCATCCCCTGCGGCGGCACCCACGTGTCCTCGCTGGCCGAGCTCGGCGAGGCGAGGGTGCGGTTCGCGACCGAGCCGCAGAAGGGCGGCGTCGGGCTCACCATGACCACCCGCGTGACCGCGGACGGGTGACGCTCGGCTAGTCGCCACTCCCGCCGCGGTGCGAACCGCCCGCGCCGCCGTCGTCCTGTCCGCTCGACCCGGAGGAGCCGTGGCCGGTGCCGTGGCCGGACCCCGAGGAGGAGCCGGACCCCGAGGAGGAGCCGGACCCCGAGCCGCTGGCGCCGTGCGAGCCGGAGGAGCCCGACTGCCCGTGCCCGTGGTCCTCGCTCGCTCCGGTGCTCCGGCGCGCGCCGTCCTCGGCGCGGCCGTGGCCGTCGCCGGGCACGGACGGATGAGCCGCTGCTGGGGCGGCCGGCGCGACCGCTCGCGGGGAGACCGTGGAGGGACGGCCAACGGGCAGGTCGGACGGGCTGGGGGCGGGCGTGCGGTGCGGCGCCGGTGCGGGCGGCCGCAGCACGTGCACTGCGGCGGCGATGACGCCGGCGGCGCCGTCCCGGACATCCGGACTCGCGGCGGCCGCCGTCACACCCGTGCCGAGCGACAGGACGACGAGGGCACCGACGACGGCGCCGCGGCGGTGCAGCCGACGCCGGCCGCGGCCTTCGCTGACGAGCAGCGCGGCGAGCTCCGGGCCGGGCGGGGGAACGGGCCCCTCGCCGAGCGCCTGCAGGTCGGCGAGCAGGGAGCCCAGCTCGTCGTCGGCGGTCACCTCGCTCTCCTCGAGGAGGGCGAGGAGGGCGTCGGTCGTGGTCATGCGAGTACCTCCCTGGCCGGGATCCGCTCACGGAGCGCGAGCAGCGCGCGACGTTGCAGCTGCTTGACGGCGCCGGGCGATCGCTGCATCACGCGCGCGGTCGCGTCGAGCGACAGGTCCGCGACGACGCGGAGGGCGAGCACCTCGCGGTGCTCGTCGCTCAGGTCGGCGAGATGGGCGAGCACGCCGTGGTCGGACGCGAGCAGGTCGTCCTCCGCGGACGCGGTCGTCCGCAGGTCCTCGTCGGGCACGTACTCGACGAGCTGCGGCGAACGCCCCCGGGAGCGGTGGTGGTCGACGGCGCGGGCGTGGGCGATCGAGAACAGCAGGGTGCGCATCCCCTCGATCCCTCCTGTGAGGTCCGCCAGACGCGGATAGAGCGCCAGGAACACGTCCTGGGTGACCGCCTCGGCGTCGTCGACACCCCTCGCTCGGAGGTAGCCGAGAACTGCGGGCGAGAACCGGCGGTAGGCGGTGGTGAAGACGAGGGCGTGCGCGTCCCGCCCGGGACGCCCCTTCTCCTCGCGCACGACCACCTCCAGGCCGGGACGATAACCGCGGAGCGTGCGCCTGGTCGGGCGACGCTCCGCGGGATCGTGCTGGTCGGCCGCTCGACGCGCGAGCGGCCGACCGTGATCAGTGGTCCGAACCGTGCGAGTCGCCGCCGTGGCCGTGGCTGCTCGAACCGCCGTGGCCGGAGGTCGAATCGTCGCCCTGCTGGTCGTCGCTGGAGGCGCCGTCGTGGCCGCGCCCGGTGTGGCTCTCCTGGCCGTCGGTGGAGGCCGTGTCGGTCGACGCGGTGGCGTCGGCGCTGTCCTCGGTCGGCTGGGACGCCTGCTTCGCGTGCCCGGGCGCCACGAGGTGCGGGAGGCACCAGGCGCTGATGTCGGTGGCGGATCCGCCGGCCGCGGTCACCAGCGTCGTGTAGGCGACGGAGGTGGTCGCCAGCCCACCCTTGGACCAGGCGGTGCAGAGGCCGTGCGCAGCCGCGGGGACGGCCGCGGCAATCGTCGCGGTCGACGGGGTCGTCGCGTCGGGCGACTGCGTGTCGGTGACCTCCGGCGACTCGGTGTCGGTCGCTTCCGGCGCGTCGGTCTCGGCCGTCTCCGGCGCGTCCGTCTCCGTGGCGTCCGGCGCGTCCGTCTCCGTGGCGTCCGGCTGGGCGTCGGTCGACGCCTCGACGGTCGGCGCCGGGGCGCCGAAGACGGTGTGGGCCTGCTGCTGGAGCGCGGCCGGCAGCTCGCCGGTCGCCGCCGCGGCCGCGGTGCCGCCGACGGCGACGGAGCCGACCGCCAGCGCGCCGATCAGCAGCTTGCCGCCGACGAGTGTGGTGAAGAGTGACATCAGGATCCCCTCTGATGGATGTCCATAGGTGGTGGTGAAGGCGTCCCCACGCCTCTGCACCCGTAATCGAACGGACGGGCGCCGGGGGTACGCGAGGACGTCCCCCCAGAACGGGGCACACGGGCCGGACGGCCGCCGCTACCCTGGACGGCGAAGGGGAGTAGCTCCCGCGGTGCCGTCTTCGGTCCCGCGGCGGCGCGTCGACATACCGGCCCGGGTGGGCCCGGCGCGCTACCCGACGTGGGCGAGCGAGACCTTCGGCCAGACCGCCGACATCCGGCCGTTCACGGATGCGCGACCGACTCGACCGGAGGCTCGACCATGCCCTCATCCCCCGAGGCCGACGAACGGGCCGCGGCGTCGCCCGCGGACATCCGGCGCTGGCGGCGGCACCTCGCCGACGAGCGGGCGGAGGCGTCCGTCTACCGCGACCTCGCTCGGCGCCGCAGCGGAGAGGAGCGGGAGATCCTGCTCGGCCTCGCCGAGGCGGAGGGCCGCCACGAAGCGCACTGGCTGGCCCTGCTCGGCGTCCATGCCGGGCGCCCGCTCCGCGGGGACCTGAGGACCCGGCTGCTCGGCCTGCTCGCCCGCCGCTTCGGCTCGGTCTTCGTGCTCGCGCTGGCGCAACGGGCGGAGGGTCGCTCCCCCTACGCGGACGATCCGGACGCCACCTCGACCATGGCCGCGGACGAGCGCCTCCACGAGGAGGTGGTCCGATCGCTCGCGACTCGGGGCCGGAACCGCCTGTCCGGCAGCTTCCGCGCCGCCGTGTTCGGAGCCAACGACGGCCTCGTCAGCAACCTGTCGCTGATCCTCGGCGTCGGGGCGAGCGGGGTGCCGACCCACGTGATCCTGCTGACGGGCCTCGCCGGTCTGCTCGCCGGCGCGCTGTCGATGGGGGCCGGCGAGTACGTGTCCGTGCGCTCGCAGCGCGAGCTGCTCGCGGCGTCGACTCCGAGCCCTCAGGCGAACACGATCGTGCCGGAGCTCGACGTGAACGAGAACGAGCTCGCCCTGCTCTACCGGTCGAGGGGGATGAGCCCGGAGGAGGCGGAGGCGCACGCCGTGGAGGTGCTCGCGGGTCGCCGCAGCGTCTCGAGCGGACCGCGGGTCGAAGCGGACGTCGACGCGCACGAAGCGGTGGGCACCGGCCTCGGCGCCGCCGTCTCGAGCTTCTGCTTCTTCGCCTCCGGGGCGGCCGTCCCGGTGCTCCCCTACCTGGTCGGTCTGCAGGGCCTCGCGGCCGTGCTGGTGTCCGCCGGGCTCGTCGGGATCACGCTGCTCGCGACGGGGGCCGTGGTCGGCCTGCTCTCCGGCGCCTCCCCGCTCGGCCGCGGCCTGCGCCAGCTGCTCATCGGCTACGGCGCGGCGGCGGTCACCTACCTGCTCGGCCTGCTGCTCGGCGGCGTCACGGGCTGACCCCGGAAGCACGCCCCTCCCCGCGAGCACCTCAGCAGGACGAATTCGCTTCAGCAGGACGATCCGACGGGTTTCGTCCTGCTGGGGTGAAAACGTCCTGCTGAGGTGCTGCGGGTGGGCGGGTCAGGCGACCTTGCGGACGACCGCGACCGTGGCGGCCAGCAGGCCTCCCGCCGTGGCGGCGAGGGCGGTGTAGGTGATCGGACGATGCCGGATCGCCCAGGTCTGCGGCGTCAGCGTCATGGAGCGGTCGTCGAACGCGCCGTGGGCGCCGTGGTCGCCGGGCACCGCCTCGTAGAGGTTCGGGCCGATCATCGGCTGGTGCAGGTCGGGCGCCTGCTGCCCCTTGTAGCCGGTGCGCGCGAGGTACCAGTCGGCGAAGCGGGACGAGAGCCGGTTCCCGATGATCGTGAACACCGTCGGACCGCCGACCCAGACCCGGCGCCGCGGCTTCTCGGCGGTGTCGACGACGACCTTCGCGCAGATCTCCGGCTGGAAGATCGGCGGCACCGGCTGCGGGTGGTGCGGCAGCTGCGACTTCACCCAGTCGAACTGGATCGTGTTCATCGCCGGCATGTCGACCTCGCACACGGTGATGGGCGAGTGGTTGTGCCGCAGCTCCGTGATGAGGCTGTCGGTGAACCCCTTGATCGCGTGCTTCGACGAGCAGTAGGCCGACTGGAGCGGGATGCCCCGGTGCGCCAGCGCGGATCCGACCTGGACGATGTTCCCGCGCCCCCGGGGCTGCATCCGATGCAGTGCCGCTCTGGTCCCGTTCACGAAGCCGAAGAAGTTCACGTGCACCGCCCGATCGAAGTCCTCGGGTTCGGTCGAGGTGAACTCGCCGAACACCCCGACCATGGCGTCGTTGATCCAGACGTCGATGGGCCCCAGCTCGGCCTCGACGCGGTCGGCGGCTGCCTCCACAGCGGCCCGATCGGCCACGTCCGTGGGCACGCCGAGCGCGCGGTTGCCGGTCGCCCGCACGTCCGCCGCGGCCCCCTCGAGCCCGTCCTCGCCGCGGGCCAGGATGGCGACATCCCAGTCCCGCGCCGCGAGCTCCCGAACGATGGCCCGGCCGAGGCCCGCGGTCCCCCCGGTCACGACAGCGACGCCCTTGCCCATGAGTTCCTCCTCTTTTCGTCTGCTTCCATACAACTGTTGCTAGTGTGCACGTTCAACCCGTGACCGGGCTCAACGACGAGTCCGGGCTCAGGGTGGCCCGTCCCGGCTTCCTCGGGCCTCGTTCGCATGGAACACACAAGGACGCCGCGTGGCGTGGGAAGAGACTGACGAACATGCCCGCCCGGATCGAGGACTACGCCTTCATCAGCGACTGCTTCACAGGTGCCCTCATCGGGCCCGACGGCAGCGTCGACTGGCTCTGCTTCCCGCGCTACGACTCGGAGTCGATGTTCGGCGCCCTGCTCGGTGACGAGGACGACGGGCGCTGGATCCTGGCGCCGGAAGCGGTCGGCGCGACGGCGCATCGCCGCTACGGGGAGAACGACTTCTCCCTCATCACCCGCTGGGACCTCGGTGACTCCGAGGTCGAGGTAATCGACTTCATGCCACGCAACGACGGCGAGGCGAACCTCCTCCGGCGCGTGCGGGGCATCCGCGGCACGGCGCTCATGCGCGAGGAGCTGCGCCTCAGGTTCGAGTACGGCCAGGCCGTGCCGTGGGTGACGAAGGACCGCAAGGCGAACCCGCCCACGATCGTCGCCACCGCCGGGCCGGACTCGGTGGTCATCCGGGGTCCGGAGCTGCACGCCGAGGGCACGAAGCACGTCGCCGAGTTCACGGTGAAGGCCGGCCAGACCATCGACCTCAGCCTGACCTGGTACCCCTCCCACAAGCCGACGCCGCCACCACCCGACTTCGACCGCACGATGCGCCGCACGCGGAAGTGGTGGACCGAGTGGACGGATCGGAACACCTACCAGGGCCCCTATCCGGAGGCGGTGCACCGGAGCCTCCTCGTGCTGCGGGCACTGACGCACGCGGAGACCGGGGGCATCGCCGCGGCCGCGACGACCTCCCTGCCGGAGCAGTTCGGGGGCCCACGCAACTGGGACTACCGGTACGTGTGGCTGCGTGACGCGTCCCTGACGATCTCGGTGCTCGTGCGGCACGGTTACCGCGACGTCGTGGACCATTGGCGGCACTGGCTGCTCCGCGCGATCGCGGGCGACCCGCAGGACCTGCAGATCATGTACGGGATCGCGGGCGAGCGGCGGCTGAACGAGTTCGTCCTCGACAGCCTGCCGGGATACGAGGGCTCGAGCCCGGTGCGGGTCGGCAACGCCGCCTCCCTGCAGTACCAGGCGGACGTCATCGGAGAGGTGATGGTCGCCCTGGAGGAGGCGAGGTCCGCCGGCATCGAGGACACCTCGCTGTCGTGGTCCCTGCAGCGCGCGCTCATGAACTTCCTCGAGGCCCATCTCGGCAAGAAGGACCAGGGCCTGTGGGAGGCGCGCGGCCCCGCGCAGTTCTACACGCAGGGGCGCGCGATGATCTGGGCCGCGCTCGACAGCGCGGTCCGCGGCGTGCGCGACCACGGGCTCGACGGGCCGGCCGACCGGTGGGAGCGCATCCGCGACGAGGTGCGCGCCGACATCGAGCGGCACGGCTTCGACGTGGCGCGCAACACCTACACGCAGTACTTCGGCTCCGACGAGACCGACGCCTCGCTGCTGCTGCTGCCCCAGGTGGGGTACTGCGCGCCCGACGACCCACGGATGCTCGGCACGGTGGCGGCGATCGAGCACGACCTGATGCAGGACGGCCTTCCGCTGCGCTACCGCACGGCGGAGTCGGCGGACGGCCTGCCGCCCGGCGAGAACCCGTTCCTCGCCTGCGGCTTCTGGCTGGCCGAGCAGTACGCCCGGTCCGGCCGTCTCGACGACGCGAAACGACTGATGAGCCGGCTGCTCGACGCCGCCTCCGACCTCGGGCTGCTGAGCGAGGAGTACGACACCCAGGCGCAGCGGCAGGCGGGCAACACCCCGCAGGCGCTGTCGCACCTCGCCCTCATCCGCACGGCCGACGCGATCGGCGAGGCCGAGCAGTCGGGCGGGGCCTCGACCCAGCGCCTGCCCACCGGAGGCCGCTGAGGGCCAGCGGCCGTCCTGCCCTACTCCTCGTCGCGAGCCGCGTAGTCGCGGTAGGCCGCGGTCGCCCGCTCGAGGTAGCGCCGCACGACGTCGCGCTCGTCGTCGCTGAGGTCGGTCGCGAGCGCGTCGAGGTCATCGAGCAGGGGACCGAGCCGCCCGAGCACCGCCGTGCGAGCGGAGACCGAGGGCACGAGCCGCACCCGGCGCCGGTCGACGAGGTCGCGCTCCCGGACCAGGTGGCCCGCCCGCTCCAGCCGATCGACCAGCTCAGTCGTCGCGGCGGGGCTCATGCCGAGCCGCCCGGCCAGGTCGGTGGGACCGAGCGGCTCGGTCGAGCCGGCGACATGGCCCATCGCGTTCAAGTCGGAGGGGTTCATGCGCATCCGCCGGCCGAGCGCCAGCTGAGCCTCGTCCATGGCCACCTGCAGCTCGCGCAGCGCGGCCGTCTCCGGCTCGCTCGAACGGCGCGCGGAACGGGACGGCTCGTCGGCCATGGTGCCCAGTGTAGAAGGAGTACAGTTCGGTGAACGAATAGTTCGGCGCCCGAAGGGAGTGTCGTGAGTTCTCGTTTGAAGCGGGGCCGCTGGCTGGGGCTCGTGGCGATCAGCTTGGGCGTCGCTCTGATCGTCGTGGACTCGACCATCGTCAACGTCGCGGTGCCGTACATCGTGCGCGACCTCGCTCTCGGCTCCACCGAGGTCCAGTGGGTGCAGGAGTCCTACACCCTGGTCTTCGCAGCGACCCTGCTCGTCTTCGGCGTCCTCGCCGACCGGCTCGGTCGGCGCCGTCTCCTCGTCTGCGGCACCGTGCTCTTCGGGATCGCCTCCGTCGTCGCGGCCTTCGCCGGCACCGGTCCCCTGCTGATCCTCACCCGAGTGGTGCAAGGCCTCGGCGGCGCCATGATCCTGCCGACGAGCCTCTCCCTGATCAACGCGACGTTCACCGGCCGCGAGCGCGGCATCGCCTTCGCAGTCTGGGGTTCCACGATCGGCGGCATGGCCGCCGTCGGCCCGCTGCTCGGCGGCTGGCTGACCACCGCGTTCTCCTGGCGGTGGGCGTTCGGCATCAACCTGCCCATCGGGGCGGCGATCATCCTCGGGGCCCTGCTCTTCGTGCCGGAGTCACGGGCCGAGCGCGCCGGGCGGATCGACTGGCTCGGCGCCCTCACCGTCGCGGTCGGGTTCGCCTCCCTCGCGTTCGGTCTCATCGAGGGCCGCCAGTACGGCTGGTGGACGACGACGGGCACGCGGCTCGAGGTCGGCTCCTGGTCGTGGCCGACGGGCCTCTCCCCCATCCCGGTGGCCTTCGCCGTCGCGGTGGCCGCGCTCACCGCGTTCGTCTCGCGCGGGATCCGGCGGATGCGCACCGGGCGACCCAACCTCGTCGACTTCGGGCTGCTGCGCATCAGCAGCTTCCGCAACGGCAACCTCGTCGCGATGGTCGTGAGCCTCGGCGAGTTCGGCATCATCCTGTCCCTGCCGATCTGGCTTCAGAACGTGCAGGGCCTCACGGCGCTGCAGACCGGGCTCGTGCTGCTCGCACTCGCGGTCGGCTCCTTCGCCGCGAGCGGCCTGGCCGCGACGGTGGGCACCCGCCTGCGCGCCGTCACCGTCGTCCGGATCGGGCTCGCGGCCGAGATCGTCGGCGTCGGCGTCGCCGGGCTCGTGGTGAAACCCGACACGGGGTGGGGCTGGCTCGTGCCCTGCCTCTTCGTCTACGGCTTCGGGGTGGGTCTCGCGACCGCCCAGCTCACCTCGGTCGTGCTCGTGGACGTACCCGTGCGACTCTCGGGCGAGGGCTCGGGCATCACGAGCACGGCGCGTCAGATCGGCTCCGCCCTCGGCGTGGCTCTGCTCGGCACGGTGCTGTACACGGGAGCACAGCTCACGCTGCAGGGCGCGCTCGACGCCCGGGGGCTGCCCGCCGCCGTGAGCGCCCCGCTCGTCGACGCGGTGGTGAACAGCTCGGGAGGCGCCATCGCCGGGTTGTCGGCCGACCCGCGCACCCACTCGGCCGCGGCGGACGCGAAGCAGGCCTTCTCCGCCGGCACCGCCTACTCCGCCTTCGCGGCCACCGGGTTCCTCGCGCTCGGGCTGGGCGCGTCCCTCTCGCTCGGGCCGGGCGGCAGGCGCCCCGGGGAAGCCGGGGCCGGGGAGCCGGACGCCGTCGACCTACCGCCTGCCGAGGTCGTTGCCGACGGAGCAGGTCTGCTGCGCCGCCGTCTGCCCGACCACCGTGTCCGGCAGGTCCACCGTGTCCCCCGAGGATGAGGTCGCGGAGGGGCTGGGCGTCGGGGCCGGCGAAGCCGTGGGCCCACCCTTCACGATCGAGCCCTGGCCGTCCGTCGCGCCCTTCTGCTTGGCGCTGAGCCGCAGGGTCTTGTCCCCCTTCACCGCGTCGATGAGCGCCTTCGCCGCGGATGTGTTCGGCGTGAGCCCGTCCCCGGACACCACCGTCGGGTACTGCACCAGCACGAACCGGTCGAGGGAGATCGGCGCGACGGCCCGGGCGATCGACACCATCGTGTCGAGGTTCGCGAGGGTCGACGAGAGCACCATGCTGTTCGCCGCCGCCTTCGCGAGCCCGTAGAGCTTGGTGACGTCGCTGAGCGTCGAGTTGCTCTTGATCTTGCGGACGAGCGCCGACAGGAACACCTGCTGCGAGCTGATCCGCGTGAGGTCGCTGCCGTCCCCGACCCCGTGCCGCGTCCGGAGGAACTTCAGCGCCGTCGGCCCCTGCAACGTGTGGATGCCGGCCGAGAGGTGCAGCTGGGTGTAGTCGTCGTTGATGGCCTTGGCCACGCAGACCTGCACGCCGCCGACGGCGTTCGACATCTCCACGACGCCGTCGAAGGTGATGAGGGCGGCGTACGGGATCGAGATCCCGGTGAGCGCGGCGATCGTGTCCCGCACGCAGCCGACGCCGCCGTACTCGAGCGTCGAGTTGATCTTCACGTCCGTCTCGGGCGCGAGCCGCTGCCCCGGATGGCTGGGGTCGGGGCACGCCGGCACGTCCACGTAGAGATCCCGGGGAAAGCTCATCACGGTGGCTTTCGAATGGTCGTCGCTCACGTGGATCAGGATGTTCACGTCGTTCAAGGTGCTGCCGGGGTTCTCCCCGTAATGGCCCTTCTGGCCGTTCCGGGTATCGCTGCCGACGAGGAGCAGGTTCACCGCACCGGAATAGGCGCGGATCGTCGGGACGGAGCCGCCGCCCGTGCCGATGTCGACCTTGTTGGCGTTCAGCTCCCCCGCGACCCGGGCGAAGGCGATCGCGCCGACCGATACGGCCGACACGAGCACGACGCAGAGCGCGATCGCGAGGAATCGGAGCACGGCCGCGATCGGACTCGGATTCGGAAGTCTCCCGTGCTGCGCGAGGGGACGGATCACCGGTGATTCCACCGTCTGTGCCCCCACTTCCCGGGTCCGGACGTGCCTCTCACTGGGGAGCCCCAGCATGCGGACCCGCAAGTACGTTCGACCGGGGGCCCGGGAACCGCATCCTATCCGCGCGTTTCACCTGAACCGGTCACGGTTCGCTGCGGACTCCCTCTGCCTTCTTCCACCACACGGATCGACGTACCGCCACCATGCATCCCTTCCGAATCGCCCTCGCCGCCGCCGCTCTGACTGTCGGCGCCTTCGGGCTCGTCGCGGCACCCGCGATGGCCGACACGGGCGGGGGAGTCCCCACGGGCGCCCCGACCGCGTCCCCGACGCCGACCCCCACACCGACCCCGACCTCCACGCCCACCCCGGCCGTCGAGCCGTCCGCGACGGCGCTCGACCACACGACCGGCCACTCCGCGACCCACCGATGGGTCCACCTCCAGGGATCCGGCTTCACCGCGCTCGCCCAGGTGCTCGTCGCCGGCGTGCCCGCTGCGGACCTCCGGGTGCTCGACGACTCCACCGCCTCGTTCCTTCTCGACATCGCGCCCGACTACCAGCCGGGGACGGTCGCGATCTCGCTCGTCTCGGTCGACGGAACGGTCGTCCCGACGGCGGTCACCTTCCGGTATGTCGCGACCAGTGGCGTCGACAAGCAGATGGCCTACGCCTTCAGCCACTGGAACCTCTATTCCAGCGCCAGGTTCGGGTACATACCGGGCAACGACTGCGTGGACTTCACGAGTCAGACCCTGCTCGCGCGCGGCTGGAAGCAGTCGGCGCAGTGGTTCGACAAGGGCGCCGATCCCCGATCGAAGCGGCCGATGGCGAGCGCGACGTGGGTGTCGTCCACGGCGATGAGCAACTGGCTGCACAAACGCACGGACCTCGCGACCCATCTCGGGTACAACCAGACGGACCGGGATCAGGTGGTCGTCGGCGACATCGTCCAGTTCGACTGGGACAGCAAGAAGTACCCGGGCGTCTGGCAGCACACCGCGGTCGTCTCGAAGGTCGTGACGATGGCGAACGGGCACCACGACCTCTACTACACGGCGCACACGAACAATCGGCAGTACGGGGGCAGCACGCAGTGGCTCGCTCAGAACTGGCCGACGCCCCTGCGCATCCAGTTCTGGCACCTGAAGAAGTAGCCCACCCGAGCACCTTCCCCATCGGCTCGGCCGCCACGCGGCTTCGCCGCGCGTCGGAACCGGCCGACGTGGGCCCAGCAGGACGAATTCCCTTCGACAGGACATTTCGGGCGCTCTCGTCCTGCCGAAGCGGATATGTCCTGCCGAGGCGCTCAGGAGGCCAGGCGCTCAGGGGGTGGGGTCAGTCCTCCGGCAGGTGACGCTCCAGCAGGCTGAGGTCGGCCGGGCCGAGCCGGCCCTTGCCGGTGTTCGCCTGGTGCCAGTACGGGTAGAGCAGCGGCACGCCGCTCACGTCGTCCAGACGCCGCACCTCCTCCGCCGACAGCGCGAGATCCGCGGCCGCGAGGTTGTCGCGGAGCTGGTCCTCCGTGCGTGCACCGACGATCACCGAGGTGACCGCCGGCTTGGCGAGCGTGTAGGCGAGGGCGACCTGCGCGGCCGAGACGCCGTGGCTCTCGCCGATCGCGACGAGCTCGTCGATGGTGTCGTAGAGCCGGTCCTCGTCGTGGACGGGCGGCTCGGTCCAGCCCTCGAAGCGGCGCGTGCCCTCGGGGGCCGCCTGCCCGCGGCGGTACTTGCCCGAGAGCAGCCCGCCCGCGATGGGGCTCCACACGAGGATGCCGAGCCCCTGGTCGATCGCGATCGGCACGAGCTCGTTCTCGGCGTCGCGCGCCTGGAGGGAGTAGTAGATCTGCTCGGAGACGAAGGACTCGTAGCCGTGCCTGTCCGACGTCCAGAGGGCCTTCATCAGCTGCCAGGCGGTGTAGTTGGACGAGCCGATGTAGCGCACCTTGCCGCTCGCCACGAGCACGTCGAGCGCCGCGAGGGTCTCGTCGAGCGGCGTCAGGCCGTCCCACTCGTGCACCTGGTAGAGGTCGATGTGGTCGGTCCCGAGTCGCCGGAGGCTGGCCTCGGCCGCCCGGATGATGTGGTGCCTCGAGAGCCCGCCGTCGTTCGGGCCCTCGCCCATGTCGCCGCGGACCTTCGTGGCGATGAGCACGTCCTCGCGGCGGGTGCCGAGCGCCTCGCCGAGGATCTGCTCCGACAGGCCGCTGGAGTAGACGTCGGCGGTGTCGAAGAGGTTCACCCCCGCGTCGAGGCAGATGTCGATCTGCCGCCTGGCGCCCGCCACGTCGAGGTGGCCGATCGGGCTGGCCCAGCCGGTGCCGCCGAATCCCATGGTGCCGAGGGTGATCGTCGAGACCCGAAGGCCCGACCGTCCGAGCTGCCGATACTCCATGGGACGAGCCTATTCAGGCCTCCCTCCCCGGCGGCTGACGGCGCTCAGCCGAGGTCGGCGAGGTAGGCGCGGATCACGTCGTCGTAGGAGGACTCGGGCTCCAGCCCGAGCGCCGCCGCCCGGTCGGTGCGGAAGCGGGCCGGCCAGGTGGCGAACATCGCGGTGATCGCCGGGTCCTCCTCCCAGTCGATGAGGTCGCTCGCCGAGGTGCCCGTCACGCGATCGAGCGACTCCGCCATGGCGCGGGGCGTCGTGGTCAGGGCGGGGAGCGTGAGCGCGGAGCGGCTGCCCCACTCGGCGTCGCTCACCTCGGCGGCACGGAGCAGCCCCTCGATTGTGCGGCTCGGTGAGGAGAGGGCGACCTCGGTGTCGGGCGGCACGGGGCACACGGCGCGCAGGCCGGCGAGCGGTTCGCGGACGATGCCGGAGAGGAACCCGGATGCGGCGGCGTTCGGCCGCCCGGGACGCACGGACACCGTCATCAGCCGGACGCTGCGCCCGCGGACGAACCCCTTGCGGGCGTAGTCGGCGACGAGCAGCTCGCCGATGAACTTCTGCGTGCCGTAGCTGGTCTGCGGGCGCGGCAACGTGTCGTCGCGCACCTCGCCGAGCGGCGCAAGGGCCGGGTCCTGCCCGAAGACCGCGAGGGAGCTGGAGTAGACGAGGACGGGCGGCACGGCCTGCGCCCTGCAGCGCTCGAGGACCGCCCTCGTGCCGTCGAGGTTGCCCCGCATGCCGAGGTCGAAGTCCGCCTCGGCGGCGCCGCTCACGACACCGGCGAGGTGGAACACCAGGTCGGCATCCGGGGCGTCCGGCATGCGCTCCGCGAGCTCGCCCGTCAGCACCCGCACGCGCGGATCGGCCGCGAGGTCCTTGGCCGGCTCGGCGAGATCGACCAGGACGACCTCGTCGACCGGCGCAGGTGCAGCGCCGCCCACCGGCAGAGACCCGTCCGCCAGGATGCGGCGCGCGAGCACGCTCCCGAGGAACCCCGCGCCACCCGTGATGAGGACTCTCATCCCTCTCCCCTCCGACCGCTCGCCGCGACGAGCCGTTCGACCACCGACGCCAGCGCATCATCGTCCCCGACGTTGCCCGCGAACACGACGTAGGGCAAGCCCGCCGCCGGACCGTCCACGGGCTCCCAGAGCGAGACGATGCCGGGCAGCAGGGTGCCGCGCACCCACGCGCGCCGGATCCCCAGCGCCACCGTGGCGGTGTCCGACGAGGTGATGCCGCCCTTGGCGACCACGAACGCGGGCGGCCTGCGGCGCACCACCTCGGCGACGATCTCGCTCATCGCCGCGCTCACGCGCCGCGCGATCGCGAGACTCGCGGCCTCGCCCTCGCCGGCGACACGGGCACGGCTCGTGCTCAGCACGACCAGCTCACCGTCCTCGGCGGCGAGCACCCGATCGCGCAGGTCCGCGACGGCTGCGGACGGATCCTCGAGCACCCGGCCGACCTCGAGCACGACCTCGGTCGCGGGGACCGCCTCGCGCAGCCGCTCGAGCTGCCGGGTCGTGCGCCCCACGTGGGAGCCGACGACCACGAGACCGGCGCTGCCGGGACGGACGAGCGCCGCGAGTCGTTCGTCGCCCAGGGGCGGCGACGCCTCCTGGCCGAGGCGGGCGCGCACGTAGGAGGGACCGGTGCGCAGCAGGATCCGCCGGCCCTCGCGCTCCACGTCGAGCTCGGCGACCGCCACCGCGCGCAGGTCGTCGTCGGTGACCACGTCGGGGACGATCACGGAACCGGCCGAGAGCGCCGCGGCGAGCGCCCCGTCCCCGTCGCGCACGGTCGCGAGCGGCACCTCGGTCACCGGGACGGAGCGCCCCGACTTCTCGGCGACCCAGTCCGCGAGCCGGGAGCTGCGGAACCCGAAGGTCGCGTCGCCCGCGAACTCGCTCTCACCGACGGGCGTCCAGCGGCCCGCGTCAACGACCCAGTGCACGCCGTCCACCGTCACCCGGCCGGCGTCGACGTAGGCGGGCACGAGCAGCACCGCGTCGACCGGCCGGCCCCGCTCGGCCGCCACGGAGGCCAGCACGTCGGTCTCGAGGGGGAAGTGCCCGCGCAGCGTGGAGTCGCTGCGGCTCGCGAAGGCCACCTCCAGCCCCTGCGCCTCCGCCGCGGCGAGCGCCGCCTCGGCGACCTCCCGGTTCCGGGTCGCGGCGTCCTCGGGCGTCAGGCTGCGGGTGTTGGTGAGCACGAAGAAGCCGGGCCCGCCCTGCTCGAGCGCCCAGGCGAGGTCCTCCCGCGACCAGGCGCTCAGCACGGGCACGTCGGCGACGGTCTGGGTCCCCGTCGGGTCGTCGTCGAGCACGACGAGGCGGCTCGCGCCGCCCAGCCGTTCGCGCACGGCGTCGGCGGGGACCTGGCGGACGGGGAGCGCGACCGCTGCGGGCGGGTCGCCGTCCGTCATCCGACCTGTCCTGCCACGACCTCCCTCTCGGCCCCGCGCACGGTGGGCCGGTCCCCCTTGCGGCGGAGGGTGAGCATGACGACGCCCGCGGCCACGAGGCAGACGGCGAGGAAGATGGACGCGCCGAGGAACCGGCCGCCCGTCGCGTCCTGCGCGATCCCCGCGACGTACGGCCCGACGAACCCGCCGAGGTTGCCGACGGCGTTGATGAAGCCCATCGCGGCACCGGCCACCGCAGCAGGCATCGCCTGGGAGCCGGCGGCCCAGAAGGGTCCGTCGTACGCCAGGGCGCCGGCGACGGCGATGCTGATGAACACGATCGCGACCACCGGCGCCGCGTTCCCGGTCGCGACCGAGATCACGAGCGCCACGGCGCCGATCCCCATCGACAGCGCGACGTGGGTCGAGTAGCGACCGCTGCGATCCGCGAACCGGGCGTTGAACCAGAGCGCGATGATCGCGAGCACGTAGGGGATCGCGGTGACGAAGCCGACGACGATGGAGGCGCCGCCCGTGATCGTGCCGATCACCTTCGGCAGCCAGATGTTGATCCCGTAGAAGCCGATCTGGATGAGGAAGTAGACGAGGGTCAGGCGCAGCACGACGGAGTTCGTGACGACGTGCTTCAGCGAGAGCTGCGGCTGGTCGCCCTGGCGGGCCCGGTCGGCGGCGAGGCCCTTCTCGATGTAGGCGGTCTCCTCCGGCGACGCCCACTTCGCCTCGCTCGGGCGGTCGGCGATGAGCCCCCACCACAGCGGCGCGGCGATGATGAACGGGAACGCGCCCTCGATCACGAACAGCCAGCGCCAGTCGGAGAAGGAGATGATCCAGCCGGACAGCGGCGCCGTGATGATCGATGAGATGGCGATGTTCATCATCCAGAAGGCGTACGCCCTCGCCCGTTCGGCTGCGGGGAACCAGTGGCTGATGAGCACGAGGATCGCGGGCCAGATCCCGGCCTCGGCCACGCCGAGGAGGAAGCGCGCGATGAGCAGCTCCCACAGGTTCTGCACGAAGCCGGTGGCGATGGCGACGATGCCCCAGATGAAGAGCATGATGCCGACGAACTTCTTGGCGCTCCAGTGCTCGGCGAGATGGCCACCGGGGATCTGGAGGACCAGGTAGCCGATGAAGAAGATCCCGGCGGCGAGGCCCTGCTGCGCCGCGTCGATGCCGAGGTCCTTGTGCATGCCGTTCAGGGCGAACCCGATGTTGGTCCGGTCCATGAACGAGATGATGTAGACGATGATCGCGACCGGGATCAGCCGGGTCCAGCGCGCGCGTCCCACATGCTCGACGCGCTCGGGGTGGTTCGCCACGATGCCTCCTCGCATCCGCCTCTTTGGCCGGATGCAAATGTAGGCACGATGCCTGGAAGTTCCGGGGGATCCGCATGGCAGGTCCTGAGGACCCGCGTGTCGGGCCCGCCGGGGTGAGCACCTCAGCAAGCTGCTGGCGCCTCGGCAGGCCCCTGGTCGACGAGGGACCTGCCGAAGCGCTCCTGGCCTGCTGAGGTGCTCAGCGGGCTCAGCCGGCGACGATCAGCGCCTGGGGTGCCGCCTGCTTCATCCGGGTCGTCAACCAGGCCACCTGCACCTGCGTCTCGGCCTCCCGCGCAGCGATGACCTGCTGCAGGTCCTCGTCGCGGAGCGCCGCGGCGGCCTGCCCGACGAGCGTCCACGTCATGTCGACGAAGGACGCGAGCAGGTGCACGTCCTGCAGGTCGCGCAGCAGGGCGAGCGGCCCGGAGCGCGGTTCGGGCAGCGCGACGGCGTGCAACCGCTCCGGCTCGTCGTCCGGCTGCGACCCGTATCGGTCGACGATCGGACCGAGCGCGTCGACGTGCGCATCGCATTCCTCGGCGAGCATGGTGCACGTCGCCCGCACGTCCGGCTCGTCGCCGTGCGCGTCCGCGACGGTCCGGAACGAGCTCGCGAGCTCGCCCTCGGCCCGCTGGAGCATCCCCAGGTAGACCGGCAGCTTCATCGGTCGCCCCCCTCGTCGGGCGCGACCGGCGGCTCGGTCACGCGGGGCCGCTCCTCCACTTCGGCATCCGGTCCGCCGACGGTCGGCGGCACGGCCGCCGGGTCGGCCGGCCGCGAGGCCGTGTTCGTGGGGGCGGGTGCGGGTCCGACGGCGTCCGCGACCTTCTCGATCCGCACCGCGGCGACCTTCAGGATCGGCTGCTTGGACACCGGATCCCATTCCGTCTCCGTCAGCTCGTTCGCGGTGGTGGGGCGACCGTCCCCGGGCCCCGACCGGTCCCGCTCCCAGTAGCCGTAGTGGAAGGGGGCGAACACGGTGCCTTCTCGCACGTCGCCGACGCGCACGGGCACCACGATCTCACCGCGACGCGACGCGACGCGCACGAGGTCGCCCTCACCGATGCCGAGGCGCTCGGCGTCGGGCACGGACACCTCCACCCAGGCCGACGGAGCCGCCCGGTTCAGCTGGCGCGACCTGGCCGTCTTGGTCCGCGTGTGGAAGTGGAAGACGGTGCGGCCCGTCGAGTACAGGAACGGGTACTCCTCGTCCGGCGCCTCCGTGCCGGGGTGGTACGGCGCAGCCTTGAGGATCGCGCGGCCGTTCGCCTGCAGGGCGCGGAACTTCAGCGGCCCGACCGTCGCCCCGGTGAGCAGGTCGTGGCCGAAGGACTCCGCCCGGTCGAACTCGGTGGGGAAGATCCCGTCGCCGTAGAGCCGGTTCGTCCCGTCCGGATGCTCCTCGTTGCAGGGCCAGGGGATGCCCGTCCCGCCGCGGAGCTTCTCGTACGAGAGGCCGGTGTAGTCGACGAGGCGGCCGCGCGTGCACTCCTGCCAGGCCTTGAACGCGTCCTCGGGGCAGGTCCAGTCGAGCAGCGGGCGCCCGTCGTCGCGCCGGAAGTCCATCCGCCGGGAGTAGTCGAGGAAGATGTCGAGGTCGCTGCGGGCCTCCCCGGGCGGCTCGACGGCCTTGTCCGACAGGTGCACCGTCCGGTTCACGTTCGTGAACGTGCCCTGCTTCTCCCCCCATCCCGCCGCCGGCAGCACGACGTCGGCGTACCGGGCCGTCTCGGTCAGGTACAGGTCCTGCACGACGAGGAACAGGCTCTCCTGCCCGAGGATCTTGCGGATGCGCGGCAGCTGCGGCATGGAGACGGCGGGGTTCGTCGCGGTGATCCAGAGGAACTCGATGGAGCCCTGCTCGCAGTACCGGAAGATCTGCATCGCGTGGGTCGGCGCCGCCCAGTGCGGGATCTTGTCGGTGTGGACGCCCCACAGCCGGGCGAGCTGCTCGATGTGCTTCGGGTTCTCCCAGTTGCGGAAGCCGGAGAGGTCCCCGTCCGCGCCGGCCTCCCGATTGTTCTGCGCCGTCGGCTGGCCGTTCATCTGCAAGATCCCGTTGCCGGGGGTGCCGATCTTGCCGCGCAGCAGGTGCAGGTTGTTCACCTGGCAGCTCGACGCGGTCGCCTGCGACGACTGGTAGAAGCCCTGCAGCACGGTCGAGAGCACGCGGTCGCTCGTGCCGAAGATCTCCGCGGCCCGCCGGACGTCCTCCGCGTCGACGTCGCACGTCTCGGCGACCCGCTCGAGCGTCCACGGCTGCACGGTCTCGCCGAGCTCCTTGAACCCGATTGTGTGCAGGGCGATGTAGTCCTCGTCGATCCAGCCCTGGGCGATCACCTCCCGGATGAGGCCGTTCATCAGCGCGAGATTCGTGCCGGGGCGCACCGCGAGGTGCACCTCGGCCTTGCGCGCGACCTCGGTCTCGCGAGGATCGACGCAGACGACCCGGGGCGGGTTCGGGCCGGCGAGGCGGTCGAGGACGCGCATCCACAGCACCGTCTGCGTCTCGGCCATGTTGTGGCCGTACAGGAACATCGCGTCGCACTCGTCGATGTCGCTGTAGCTGCCCGGCTGGCCGTCGGAGCCGAAGCTCTCCTTCATCGAGGCCGCGGCGGTGGCCGTGCACAGGCGGGTGTTGCCGTCCATGTGCGGGGTGCCGAGGCCCGCCTTCCCGATGATCGCCTGCGCGTAGTACTCCTCGAGGAAGAGCTGCCCGCTCGTGTAGATGCCGTGGCTGAGCGGCCCCTTCTCGGCCAGCAGCTGCTTGCTGCGCTCGACGATCCGTCCCATCGCGGTGTCCCAGTCGGTCTCGACGAGCTCGCCACCCATCCGCACGAGGGGCCGCGTCAGGCGGTCCGCGTTGCGCACGCCCTGCCAGCTCGCGAAGAGTCCCTTCGGGCCCAGCCGGCCGTGGTTGACGAGATCGGTCGCGCGCCCCCGCACGCCGACCATCTCGCCGTCCTTGACCGCGATCTCGAGCCCGCACCCGTTGCTGCAGAGCAGGCAGGCGGACGTCACCCAGTCGTCGACGTCCTGCTCCGAGAGACCGTCGGCGAGGCGCATGTCCACCCGCACCGGCCAGCGCTCCCCGCGTGAGAACGCCGTGCGCTCGCCCCAGATGTTCGCGATCCGATCGACCATGGCCGCCCTTTCCCCGATACAAACCTCTGGAGGCTCCCGCGGGAGCCGGGGAACGCGCTGAAGCGAGGTCGAGAGTTGCCCGGGGTTCGCCGACCGGCCGGATCAGCGCACCGTCAGGCGAACGGGGCCGTCCGACGTCGGCGGCAGCGTCTCGCCCCGCGCGAACGCGCCCCACACCGCGCGCAGCCCGGCGCCGAGCGCCACGAGGTCGCGGGGATCGGTCCGCCCGAGCACCCGCGCGTCGCGCCAGCCGTCGGGGTTCGGGAACAGCAGCGGCAGATCGACGGTGTGCCCGGCGAGCGCCGGGCCGCCGTCCGGCCGCCAGTCCAGCTCGTACTCCCTGACCCGGCCGCCGGCCGAGCGGAGCAGCGCCGCGAACGCGCGGCCACCCCGCCGGTACACGGCGTCCGTGGTCAACCGGACGACGGACGACCGCAGGAGTGCGCCGAGGCCCGGCAGCGCGAAGAGGCGCGACAGCGCGGGGCTCAGCGCGGCGAAGAACGCGGTCTCGTCCCTCGTCCAGCCGACGAGCACGTCGACCCGGTCGGCGACCGCCCGCCAGGCGCGGTCCATCGAGTCCTCGGGAGGCAGCGGATCGGAACCGTACTGCGGGCCGAACGGCATGCCGGACCGGAGCCCGTACCGCCGGGCGGCCGCGTAGGCCCGGTCGTGGGCGGCGAACAGCAGGTCCTCCGTCGCCGCCGGATCGAGCCGCCCGACGGCCTCGAGCATCCGCCGGGTCATGGTTCCGCGGTGGCGGCGGATGCCGAACGGAGCGCTCTGGATGATCGCCCGCCGGAACAGGCCCTCGCCCGCCACGAGCAGGTGGGCGACCGCGTCGCCGCCCGCGGACTGCCCGGCGAGCGTCACGGCGCCGGGGTCGCCGCCGAAGTCGGCGATGTGCCGTCGCACCCAGCGCAGGGCCTCGAGGAGGTCGAGGAGGCCGAGGTTCGGCGGCACGGCGCGGCCGTCACCGAGGAAGCCGAGCACGCCGAGCCGGTAGGTGACGGTCACGACCACGACGCGCTGCTCGGCGGCGAGCACGGCCGGATCGAAGATCGGCAGGTCTCCGCCGCCGGCCACGTACGAGCCGCCGTGGATCCAGACGAGCACCGGCAGGCGGGCGTCCGGTCCCGCATCGTCCGGCGCCGTGACGGACAGGCGGAGGCAGTCCTCGTCGAAGCGGATGCCCCGGTAGGGATCGCCCAGCATCCGGTCACCCCGGGAACGGGGCTGTGGGCACGCGGGGGACGCCTCCGTCGCGCGGACCTCGCCCTCCTCGGGCTCGGCCGGACGCGGGCGTGAGAATCGGTCCGCCGTGCCGTAGCGGATGCCGCGGAACCGGGTGACGCCCTGCTCCCGGAGCCCGACGAACCGGCCCGCGGAGGTGACGGTCACCGTCTCGGAAGGGGACTGGGAGGGCATCGCCCCGATCCTTCCAGCCTCCGGGTCGACGCTCGTCGCGGATCTCCGGTTCGATTCGGGAATACATTGCAGACCATGTAAAGTTGCACGCACTGCAACTCATGCTCGGCCCGTCGCGGCCGCCGCGAAACGCACCTCGCTCTTCCGCTCTCGTTAGGACCTTCCTTGTCAGCTGTCTCCACCGCCGCGCCCGAGCGCGCGAACGGCGCGGTGATGTCGCACCGCCAGATCCTGCTCGTCATCTACGGCCTGATGGCCGGCATGTTCCTCTCATCGCTCGACCAGACGGTCGTGGGTACCGCGATCCGCACGATCGGCGACGACCTGCACGGGCTGAACGAGCAGGCCTGGGTCACCACGGCCTACCTCATCACCTCGACGATCGCGACCCCGATCTACGGGAAGCTCTCCGACGTCTTCGGCCGCCGCCCGCTCTACATCTTCGCGATCACGGTCTTCATCATCGGCAGCCTGATGTCGTCGTTCTCGACGTCGATGTTCATGCTCGCCGGCTTCCGCGCGTTCCAGGGCATCGGCGCCGGCGGCCTCATGTCCCTGCCGCTCGCGATCATGGGCGACGTGCTCGCGCCGCGCGAGCGGGCGAAGTACCAGGGGTACTTCCTCGCGGTCTTCGGGGTGTCCTCCGTGCTCGGCCCGCTGGTCGGCGGCCTGTTCGCCGGCACGCCGCAGATCCTGTTCATCTCCGGCTGGCGCTGGGTGTTCCTCGTCAACGTGCCGGTCGGGATCATCGCGCTCGGCATGGTGCTCGCCTTCCTGCACCTGCCGAAGTTCGGCACCCGCAGGGTCCGGATCGACTGGTTCGGCGCCGCCGCCGTCATCGTCACGCTCGTCCCGCTGCTCCTGGTGGCCGAGCAGGGCCGCGACTGGGGGTGGGCCTCCGTCGGCTCCCTCGCCTGCTACGCGACCGGCGTCGTCGGCCTCGTCGCGTTCGTCCTCATCGAGACGGTGATGAAGGACGACGCGATCATCCCGCTGAAGCTCTTCCGCTCCCGCGTGTTCTCGACGGCCACGGTGCTCGGCGTGCTGGTGGGCTTCGGGATGTTCGGCGCGATGCTCACCATCCCGCTCTACATGCAGATCGTCGAGGGCCTCACCCCGACCCAGTCCGGCTTCGCGACCCTGCCCATGATCCTCGGCCTGATGATCGCCTCGATCGCCTCCGGCCAGATCATCGGCCGGACCGGCCACTACCGGATCTTCCCGGTCACGGGAACCGGCTTCACGGGTCTCGGCTTCCTCTGGCTGACGACGATGACGATCGACAAGCCCCTCTGGTACATGATGATCGGGATGTTCCTGATCGGCCTCGGGCTCGGTCAGCTGATGCAGACCCTCACCCTCGCCACCCAGAACTCGGTGGGCCTGCGGGACATGGGAGTCGCGACCAGCGCGTCGACGTTCTTCCGCCAGATCGGCGGCACGCTCGGCACCGCGATCCTGCTCTCGGTGCTGTTCTCGACGATGCCGGGCAACATCCTCACGGCGACCGGGGAGAGGGCGAACCTCACCCCGGCCCTCGATGCGGCGCTCACGCCGTCCGTCGCGGCCGACCCGGCGAACAAGCCGATCATGGACCAGCTCTGGAACAAGATCGCGAACCCGGTGAAGAGCAAGGTGCAGTCCGGCCTGGACGCCGCGACCGCCCAGGTGGAGGCCGGCGTGAAGAAGGCCGTGACGCAGCAGGTCACGGCCGCGGTCCAGGCCCAGGTCCAGGCCGGCACCCTGCCCGCCTCCGCCGCCCCCGCGCTGATCCAGTCGCAGGTCTCGGCCGCCCTCCCGGGCGCGACGAGCAAGGCGCTCGCCGCCGCGGCGGCCAAGGCGCACGCGACGGTGACGAACGGCAGGCTGAAGGTCGACTGGTCGAACGCGTCCGAGCGGCGCTACTACGTCGACAAGATCGTCCCCACGATCGAGAAGCAGATGAACAAGGCCGACTCGACCACGTCGAAGGCGTCCACCAGCACCACGAGCGACACCTCGTTCCTCAACAACGCGGACCCGCGCCTCTCGCGGCCGTTCCTCGCGGGGTTCAACGTGTCCGCGGTGCAGATCTACTGGGTCGGCCTCATCGTGATCCTGATCGCGTTCGTGATCAGCCTGTTCTTCAAGGTGCCGCCGCTGCGTCAGCGGTCGGCCCTGCAGGAGCAGGCGGACCATGCCGCGGCCCAGGACGCGCTGACGGTCTCCGCCGGCAGCGCCGCTGCCGAAGCGGGGGCGCTCGATGCGCCCACGGGCGCGCCGGTCGGCTCCCGCTCCTGACCCGCAGGCCGTGGGTCCGGGTCGCACCGGACCCACGGCCACCATCCGACCTCCCGCTCCATCCTTCGAAAGGCCCGATGTGCCTGATCGCGCGAACCTCGTCGAGGAGCTGCCGTGGCGTGAGCAGAAGAAGCGCATCACCCGCGACAGCCTCCACGCCGAGGCCCGGCGCCTCGTGCTCGAGCACGGCCTCGGCGCCGTGACCGTCGAGGCGATCTGCTCGGCCGCGGGTGTCTCACCCCGCACGTTCTTCAACTACTTCCCGTCGAAGTCCGCCGCGGCGCTCGGCGTGCCCGAGTTCTCCATCGGCGACGAGCAGCGGGCCCGCTTCCTCGACGAGCCGAGCGAGTCCGTCGTCCGGGATCTCTGCCGCCTCGTCGCCGACGGCCTGGACGGCTCGGGCGGCCTCGCCGACCGCGACTCCGTGCACGACCTGCTGCACCGCCGCCCCGAGCTGAAGCCCGAGCTGTTCCACTGGATGGGTGGCATCCGCCGCGAGTTCATGGACGTCGCGGAGCTGCGCCTGCCTCCGGAGGACGCCCGGCGTGCCGTCACCCTCGTGATGGCCTCGCTCATCGAGAACCTCGAGGAGGACCAGTCGGGTCTGCGCCCGCTCGCGGACCGGCTCTGGGAGGGCGTCCTCGCGATCTGCGCGGTCGTGACCCGTACCATGCCCCCCGCGGGCGAGGGCGCCCGACGGCAGACGGCCTGAGTCAGCCCTCCGACAACTCCCCCTCGGCCGGCGCCTTCTGCCAGGGCCACCGGCCGGTGATCTCGAGCTCCAGCGAGAAGCTGAGGAACGTGCGGATGAGCACGATCGCGGCGAGCACGGCGACGCTCTCGAGGGTCGGGGTGACGGCGACGGTGCGGATGATGTCCGCGGCCACGAGCAGCTCGAGCCCGAGCAGGATGGAACGGCCGAGGAAGCGCCGGTAGGGGCGGTACACGGGCGTCTCCCGGCGCACGAGCCGCACCACGGCGAAGATGCTCGCCACCGCGACACCCACCACGACGGCGACCACTCCCGCGCCGTCGATCACCCGTCCGGCGAGATCCACCCAGTCCTGGAACATCACCCCTTGACGCTATGCAACGATCCCGAGCGCCCGCTCCGCGGCCACCGCGCATCCGGCGGGAGCCCGGGCTCGCGTCGCAGCGGGAGACGGTAGAACGGGAGCCCCGTCCACCGTCAGGAGACAGCATGCCCTCGTCCTTCCGTACCGTCACCGTGCTGGGCGCGGGCGTGCTCGGTGCCCAGATCGCCTTCCAAGCCGCCAACCACGGGTTCCGGGTCACCGTCTACGACGTGGACGACGAGGCGATCGCTCGCGCGCGGGGCCGGTTCGACGCGATCGTCGCGCAGTACTCGCGCGAGCTCGGGGACGAGGGCGGCGCCGCTCGACGCGCGGCCGACGGCATCACCCTCTCCACCGACCTCGCCGACGCGGTCGGCGACGCGGACCTGGTGATCGAGGCCGTGCCGGAGGACCTCGAGCTGAAGCGATCGGTCTACTCGGCCGTCGCGGACGCCGCACCGGAGCGCACGGTGTTCGCGACGAACTCGTCGACGCTGCTCCCGAGCGACCTGGCCGACGCGACCGGGCGCCCGGATCGGTTCCTCGCCCTGCATTTCGCCAACCACATCTGGGCGCAGAACACGGCCGAGGTGATGGGCACGCCCCGCACCGACCCCGCCGTCGTCGATCGGGTGGTCGCCTTCGCCGAGGAGATCGGGATGGTCCCCGTCCGCTTGCACAAGGAGCAACCGGGCTACGTGCTCAACTCGCTGCTCGTGCCGTTCCTCAACGCGGCGGCGGACCTGCTCGTGCGGGGCGTCGCGGACGTCGAGACGATCGACACCACCTGGCGGATCGCCACCGGGGCGCCGAGCGGACCGTTCCAGATCTACGACGTCATCGGGCTGCGCACCCCGTACGCGATCGCGAGCGCGAGCGCGGCGAAGGGTGACCGGCGCGCCGGCGCCTTCGCCGAGTACCTGCGGACCGAGTACCTCGACAAGGGGAAGCTCGGCCGCGAGTCCGGAGAGGGCTTCTACCGCTACCGCTCCTGACCCCGTCCCTGCACGAACGACGGAGTTCCCGCGCAGAACCGCCCGGATACCGCATGCCGGCACCGGCGAGGGCCGGATTCTCCGTCGTTCGTGCAGGCGCACCGCGGCGGGACGGGGGCGGGGACGTCAGGCGCGGGGCTGCCTGCCCGACAGCCCGAGCAGCCGGTCCTGCTCGGACGCGTCCGCCGGCACGGGCACCTCGGGGGCGAAGACGCCGATGGCGCGCCACGCGTCGATGTGCGGCTCGAGCTGGGCCCGCACGCCGCGTACGAGCTCGACGGGGAGGGTCGGATCCTCGCCGATCAGCACCGCGAGCTCGTACGCGCGGAACGTGCGGAACTGCGTGATCTGCCAGAAGTACTCCCGCACGGTGAAGTCGCCGAACGAGAGGTGCGCAGTGCGATCGAGGTCGGCGTCCGTGAGCGCCTCGGCCGCCGCGACGGACCGCTCCACGATCCGGGCGAAGGCCGCCTTGGGGTCGTCCCCGAGGAGGTCCTCCGCCTTCCAGCGGTCGGTCCCCACCTCGGCCATCGTGCGCCCCGCGACGATGTCGGGCACCCAGACGTCGTCGTACGCGTGGTAGTCGATCAACGTGCGCAGCGTGAGCGTCGACCGGTCGGTCGTCGAGGCGAGCCGGATCCAGTCCGGGATGGCGAGCGACCACTGGTCGTCCCCGACCTGTTGCACCACCTCGTTCAGGCGGCGGTCGGCGAGGACGAAGAGCTCGGGTTCCTGCATGACCACATCCTCGCGGCCGGCACCGACCGCCCGCCCGCCGACCCCCGCGTCACCCGAGCCCGCCGAGCCGACGCATCGCGCGGATGAGGATCGTGCGATGCGGCTCGGAGTCGTACGACGCCGGATCGTGCCCGAGCAGGTCCACCACGACGCGTCCACGGGGCGGCGTCCAGATCAGCCGCCACGCACGCCCGTCGTGATCGTGCTCGGCGAGCACGCGGACCGCGGGATCGATCCGCAGGCGGGTGTAGCGCTCGTCGTCGAGGGTGAAGCCGCCGAGCCCCGCGGTGAGCGGATGGGTGTCGTCGAGGATGCGCACCTGCGCCGGCCCGTACGGCGGATGCATGCTCACGCCGTCGACCCACACCCCGCCCGTGATGTCCTCCCACTCGGGGACCGCCGGGAAGGACATCGCCGTCGAATGCATGCTGAGGACTCCCCCGCCGCGCCCGAGGACGTCGAGCAGCGCGGCTCGGATCCGCTGGTCCTCCCGGGCGTCCGGGCGCTCCGGCCGCCCGACGTTGAGGATCAGCAGCTGCGCGGGAGTCGCGACCGCCGCGGCGACGTCGTCGATCACCTCCACGGTGAACCCCGCCTCCCCCGCGAGCGCCCCGAGCCGCGCGGAAGTCTCCGGGAACGGATGCCACGGGTCGGCGAACCTTCCCCCGCCGCTCACGACCGTCGCCCGCGCCGCCCCGCCCGTCGTCATCGGCCCAGCGAACCGCCTCCCGCTGGGGAGCCGTCGGGCGCCGTCAGCATCCGACGCGCTCGATGGCCTTGAATGCTGGTGGCGCTGGGGGGCGCGGACGAGGAGGACGTGATGGACCGGCTCTGGTACGGCGGCGACTACAACCCGGAGCAGTGGCCGAGCCCGGTCTGGGACGAGGACGTCCGCCTCATGCAGCGCGCCGGTGTGACGGTCGCGACGGTCGGCGTCTTCTCCTGGGCGAAGCTCGAGCCCGCCGACGGGCGGTTCGAGTTCGACTGGCTCGACGACGTGCTCGACCGGCTGCACGCCGGCGGCATCCGCGTCGACCTCGCCACCGCGACCGCCTCACCGCCTCCCTGGCTCGTGCTGGCGCATCCGGACGTCCTCCCCGTCACCGAGGACGGCGTGCGGCTCTCGGTCGGCAGCCGCCAGCACTACAACCCGAGCTCGGCGACCTACCGCCGGTACGCGGATCGGCTCGTCCGCGCGATCGCCGAGCGGTACGGGGAGCATCCGGCGCTCGAGGCCTGGCACGTGAACAACGAGCTCGGCTGCCACGTCCACCGCGACTACTCCGACGAGTCGGCCGCCGCGTTCCGCCGCTGGCTCGAGGCGCGCTACGGCGGCGTCGAGGCGCTGAACGAGGCCTGGGGCACCGCGTTCTGGTCCCAGGCGTACGGGTCGTTCGACGAGGTGATGCCGCCGCGAGCGGCGCCGACGTTCCGGAACCCGACGCAGCTGCTCGACTTCGACCGCTTCTCCTCGGACGCGTGGCTCGAGGTCTACCGCGCGGAGGCGCGGATCCTCCGGGAGCTCACCCCCGACGTGCCGGTCACCACGAACTTCATGGGCTTCTTCAAGCCCATCGACTACTGGTCCCATGCGCCGGAGCTCGACTTCGTGTCCGACGACCACTACGTCGATCCCGCCGACCCGGCCGCCGCGGTCTTCGCGGCGATGACCCGCGACCTCATGCGGTCCCTCGGGAGCGGCCGGCCGTGGATCCTCATGGAGCAGTCCACGAGCGCCGTGAACTGGCGGCCACGCAACGCCGCGAAGCCGCCCGGGATGCACCGCGTGCTGAGCCTGCAGGCGGTCGCCAGGGGCGCGGACGGCGTCATGCAGTTCCAGTGGCGCCAGTCCGCCGCGGGGGCGGAGAAGTTCCACTCGGCGATGCTGCCGCACGCCGGCGAGGACAGCCGCATCTTCCGGGAGACGGCGGCGCTCGGGGAGGAGCTGGCGACCCTCGCCGACCTGGTCGGCACCCGCCTCACCGCGAAGGTCGCCGTCCTGTTCGACTGGGACAGCTGGTGGGCGCTCGAGCAGCCGGCGACGCCGGCGCAACTGTCCTACCTGGCGATCGTGCTCCGCTGGTACCGCGAGCTGTGGCGTCGCCACGTGCTCGTCGACTTCTCCCGGCCGGACGGCGACCTCTCCGGCTACGCCGTCGTGATCGCTCCGGCGACGCAGGTGCTGTCCGCGGGCGCGCAGGAGAACCTCGCCGGCTTCGTCCGGAACGGCGGCCACCTCGTCGCGAGCTACCAGACCGGGGTGCTCGACGAGCGGTTGCACGTGCTGCTCGGCGGCTACCTCGGCGCGCTGCGGGAGACGTTCGGCATCCGGATCGAGGAGTTCACGCCCCCCGCCGAGCCGTCGATGAGCGGGGGACCGGTGCCCGCGCTCGCCATCGAGGGCCTCGCGGCAGGCAGAGCCTCCGAGTGGGGCGAGATCGTGCGGACCGACACCGCCGAGGCGCTCGCCACGTTCTCGGGTGGGATGCTCGACGGGCTGCCCGCGATCACCCGGAACCGGGCCGGCGACGGCACCGCCTGGTACGTGGCCACCGCTCCGGACGACCTCCGCACGGTGGTCGATGCCGTGCTCGAGGGGACGGGGGTGGAGGCGGCGCTTCCGCATCCCGTCGACGGGGTGGAGGCCGTTCGGCGCGGGGATCGCCTGTTCCTGCTGAACCACACCGATCGGCCGGTCGAGGCGGCGGGCCACCGACTGGACGCCCATGGCGCCGCGGTCGTGACCGGCGGCTGAGCCTCAGCGCCCGATGGCCGCCTCGGTGCCCGCCCGGTCGACGCGCCGGTGGTAGCGCATGCCGGCGAGACCGCCGAGCAGGGCACCGACCAGTGTCACGATGAGCACCGCGACCGCGGACACGATGCCCGCGGCCGTGAGGGTCGACGGGGAGAGCGGTAGGTGCGCGACGCTGCCGAGCTGGTTCCCGACACCCGCCTGGGACCCCGCGACGGCTCCGGCGATCCCCAGCAGGATCGCGACGATGAGGGCCCACAGCCAGACGGCCAGACCCTGCTTCAGCCCGCTGAACCGCGCCATCCGCCCGGCGACGTAGCCGCCGCAGAAGTAGGCGATGAGCAGCACGACGAGCAGCGCGATCACGCCGCCGATGCCCGCCGCCTGGGCGTTCTGCGACCCGAGCAGGTTCTGCGCGTGGAACAGGGCGCCGATGGCGGCGATGAGCGCGAGCAGGACGACCGTCATCCCCGTCGCGGTGAGCCACCCGAAGAAGGCCAGCCAGAAGTGCATCCCGGCGAACTGCTCCCTCTCGCGCCGGAGCACGCGCTCACGGTCGAGGGTCGGGTCGGCACGCGGCGAGTCGAGCCGGGCGGTTCCGACGGGCTCGTCGCTGCGGTCCGTGGGCTCGGTCATGGCCGAACGGTAGCGACGGAGCGCCCAGGACCCAGCAGCACCCCAGCGACTTCGGAGCGGACACTCCACCAAGACTCGGCGGGCTCCAACCCGCCGAGAAGCCGGCGGCTCGGGCACCTCCTCAGCGGCCGGCCGCCGCCTCCGCGGCGACCGGTGCCCGCGGCGCTCGTGCCGTGAACACGAGGTGCCGATCCGCGACGGGCCCGCGGCGCAGCAGGCGCACGTCGTCCCCGTAGGCGGTCGAGGTCACCCACGGCACCCGCGGGCCCTGCTTGGGCAACCGGTCGAGGGCACGCCGGACGTACCCGGCGCCGAAGTCGAGCAGGGGACGGGTCGCCATCCCGCCTTCCGGCAGCCGCGGCTCGACCACGGCGTAGCCGTGCCGACCCATGTGCTCGAGCAGCCGCACGAGGTACTCGCAGACGAGGCCCACCTTGAGCGTCCACGAGGCGTTCGTGTAGCCGATGGAGAACGCGAAGTTCGGCACGCCCGAGAGCATCAGGCCCTTGTAGGCGACGGTCTCGGACAGCTGCACGGGGGAGCCGTCGACGATCATCGGGAAGCCGCCGAAGGGCTGCACCTCGAGGCCGGTGGCGGTGACGATCACGTCCGCCGGAAGCGTGCGGCCGTCCTCCAGCTCGATCCCGTGCTGGGTCACCCGGCGGATCCGCGCGGTGACCACCTCGGCGCTCCCGTCGCTGATCGCGCGGAACAGGTCGCCGTCCGGCACGAAGCAGAGTCGCTGGTCCCAGGGTCCGTACGGCGGGTTGAAGTGCACGTCCACCGGGTAGCCGTCGGGCAGCTGCCGCACGGCGAGGAAGCGGATGAACCGCCGCACCAGTCTCGGTCGGCGCTTCGCGAGCACCCAGAGGGTCCGCTGGATCGCGATGCTGCGTCGCCTGAGCAGGGCGTGCGCCCTCCGGTCGCCGACCAGGCGCCGGAGGCGGACGGCGAAGCCGTCCTCCGAGGGGAGCGAGAGGACGTAGGTGGGGGTGCGCTGCAGCATCGTGACCCTGGCGCCCTCCCGCGCGAGGGCGGGCACGATCGTCACGGCCGTCGCGCCGCTGCCGATCACCACGACCTCCTTGTCGCGGGTGTCGAGATGCTCCGGCCACTGCTGGGGGTGGACCACGGGGCCGGCGAAGCGGTCGAGCCCCTCGATCTCCGGCGTGTAGCCGCGGTCGTACCGGTAGTAGCCGCCCGCCGCGAAGAGCCAGTCGCAGGTGCGCGTCGTGCGCTTCCCCGTTCCCGTGTCCTCGGAGACCACCGTCCACCTGGCCGCCCCGGCATCCCAGGCGGCTTCCACGACGCGCTCGCGGAACCGGAAGAAGCGCTCGAGCCGGTACTCGGACACGACGTCGCGCAGGTAGGCGAGGATCCGCTCGCCGTCCGCGATGACCTTCCGATCGGTCCACGGCTTGAACTCGAAGCCGAACGTGGTCAGGTCGGAGTCGGAGCGGATGCCCGGGTATCGGAAGAGGTCCCACGTCCCGCCGATCGAGTCGCGGGCCTCGAGCACGACGAACCGCTTGGCGGGGAGTCGCGTCGACAGCGCGTGAGCCGCTCCGATGCCGGAGATCCCGGCGCCCACGATGAGCACGTGGAGATGCTCCGGCTCGTCGCGCTCCATGGGCTCCTCCCGGTCTCGCTGCGGTCCCATGGTGCACCGCCGGACGCGGCCGTGCGCGATCCCGTCGAGCGGGCCCACAGGCGGCTCCGGGACGGCCGCCGCTACCGTGTGCCGGATGGACGCGCCCTACCGAGTGACCGTGGTCGACGACGTCTCGGAGGAGCTCGCGAGCGCCCTCGCAGCCCTCGTGCCGCAGCTGTCGAGCTCCAGTCCCGCGCCGACCCGGGCCCAGTGGCAGGCGATCGCGTCCGCCGAGGCGACGCACCTCCTCGTCGCCGAGTCCGCGGAGGGCCGGGCGGTGGGCATGCTCACCCTCGCGGTGTTCGCCATCCCGACGGGCGTGCGCGCCTGGATCGAGGACGTCGTCGTGGACGAGGGGGTGCGGGGCGGCGGCGTCGGTGCGCTGCTCGTGCGCCGCGCGCTGGACCTCGCGTTCGAGGCAGGGGCCCGCACGGTCGATCTCACGTCGCGTCCGAGCAGGGAGGCTGCGAACCGCCTCTACCAGCGGCTCGGCTTCGAGCTGCGGAACACGAACGTCTACCGGTTCACCGCGCGGCAGGCGTGACGTCCGGGCTCAGCCCTGGAACTGGTCCGGGTCGCCGTCCGGGTCCGGGTGGGAGACGGGCCCGGAGCCGTCGGGCAGCTCCTCGGGGTCCTCGCCATCGGCCTGCTCGGTCTCGTGGGGGTCGCTCATCCCGTCATGGTGCCGGGGCGACCTGGGCGGGGGCGGGCCGTTGCCTGAACGGTCCGAGCGGATCACCGACGATGTGGCCGCCGAGAGCACCTCGGCAGGCCCGCGGACCGGCCGCCCTACGCTGGACGCCGTGACGGGTGGCCCGGCCGACCTCGCGCACCGCCGGGTGCGGGCCACGCGCGCGGTCGGAGGGTCGTCCTTCGCCACGCTGGTCGCCCTCGCCTCCCACCTCGCCGGAGGGGGAGCGATGCCGCCCGTCCTGCTGGTGGCGACGGTCTGCGTGCTCTCGTGGCTCCCCGCCGTGCTGCTCATCGGCCGGCGGCTGTCCCTTCTCCGGCAGGCGCTCGTCATCGGCCTCTCGGAGTGCGCGCTCCACGCGCTCTTCACGCTCGCGGCCACCCCGCCGGGGAGCACGATGCCGGTTCCGCCCGCACCGATGGCCGCGATGCCGGGGATGGGGACCGGGCCCGTCGTGGCCATGCCGGCGATGCCCATGCCGGCGCCCGGCATGTGGCTGGCGCACGCCGCCGCGGCGCTGCTGACTGTCCTGGCGTGGAACCGTGGCGAGGCGGCGTTCTGGGCGCTCGCGGGCCTCGCCGCGCGGCTGCGCAGAGCGGTCGTCCCCGCGCGCATCCGCAGCGGCACGTCCCCACGGCGGTCCCTCCAGCTCCTCCGGATCGAGGCGGTGCCGTCGTTCCACCTCGCCCGCGTGCTGGAGGTGAGCGCCAGACGGGGTCCTCCCGTACCGGTTCCGCAGCACTGATCCCTCCCCGGTGAGTCCGGGGCAACGGGCGCGCGACCGCGCGCCGCCACTGCAGAACCGGGCCGCCGCCGCGCGGCCCCGTCGTGTGAGGAACCCATGTCATCACCCAAGCTCCTGTCCCGGGGCGGTGTCGCCGCGCTCGCGGCCGTCGCCCTCGTGCTCGCCGCGCCGCTGTCGGCCAGCGCGCACGTCCGCGTCTATCCGAAGCAGGCCGTCGCCGGCGCCGACGACACCCTGCTGACCTTCTCGGTCCCGACGGAGTCGGGCGCCGCCACCACGACCCGCGTGGTGATCGACCTGCCGACGGCGACCCCCTTCGGCGACGTGTCCTACCAGCCGGTGACCGGATGGACCGCGACCGTGGTCGACGGGAAGCTCCCGCGCCCGGCGAAGGTGGACGGCACCACGGTCACCGAGGCACCCCTCCGCGTCGTCTGGACGGCGGATCCCGGCACCAAGCTCGCGGGCGGGCAGTTCCAGGACTTCGTCCTGAGCGTCGGCCCGATGCCCGACACGGGCCGGATCGCCTTCCCCACGACGCAGACCTACTCGGACGGCAAGGTCGTGACGTGGGGCGAAGCAACGCCAGCGAGCGGCGAGGAGCCCGACCGGCCCGCCCCGGTGTTGTACGTCGACGACGCCCCGCCCGCGACCGAACGTCTCACCACGGGAACGGTCGGCTTGAGCGCGCAGCCCGCCGCCGGCGCGGGCGACGTGACGGTGGCGACGGTGCTCGCCGCCGCGGGGCTCGTGCTCGCGGTCATCGCCGCCGCGCTCGCCGTCGTCGCGCTGCTGCGGTCTCGTCCGATCCGACGGCCCTGATCCGCGGCGAGCGCGCCTGCTCCGCGGCGCGGCGTGCCGGTCAGGGAGGAGCAGTGG
Organism: Amnibacterium sp.; assembly: GCA_025936735.1. Lineage (GTDB taxonomy): Bacteria > Actinomycetota > Actinomycetes > Actinomycetales > Microbacteriaceae > Amnibacterium. The sequence continues at coordinate 29,922 of JAICSU010000001.1, read as the reverse complement.
AATTGCGCTCCCGTCGAAATTTGTCGTACCTTCAGTTTCTGAGCGGGGTGGCTTCCCGGGGGCACCCGTGATGGAGATGCCGTCCGATGAAGGAGCCGCTTGATGATGGGTTTCGTCGGCCACCGCGGCCTGCAGGCCGCGGGACCCGAGAACACGCTCAAGGCGATCGCCGAAGCGGGCCGGCACGGCTTCGTCATGTGCGAGGTCGATCCGGCCATCTCCTCGGACGGGGTCTGGTTCCTCATGCACGATCAGACGGTCGACCGGACCACGGATGGCAGGGGGCCCCTGTCGTCCCTCCACGCCGCTGAGGTGGATCGACTCCGGATCGTGAGCGAACCGGCGCTGATGGACCCCGACGAGGTGCTGCACCCTCCCCGCTTCATGTCGGCAGCGGTCGAAGCCGGCTCCTGGGGAATGGGCCTGAACGTCGACGGCGGCAAGTTCCCGTGGAGCGACGCGCTCGCTGAGGAGCTCTGGGAGATGCTGCGCACGGCCGGCATCGCGGACCGGTCGGCGATCTCGCTGCCCTCGGCGGAGGACCGGGTCACCTTCGCTCGAGTCGTCCCGGAGCTCCCGGTGATCTGGGCGACCGACGTCGGCTCCGTCCACGAGGACATCGCGGTGGCGAGGGAGCGGCACCGCCACCCGATCCTCGCCTACCGCTCGTCGACGCTCACCGAGGAGGCGATCCGCGCCTGCAACGCCGCCGGCATCCCCGTCTACGCCTGGGCGGCAGACACGTTCCGCGATGCCGATCGATGGGCGCGAGCCGGTGTGGCGTACGTCGAGACGGATTGCGAGCTCCCGGGAGGGCGGCGCCGGTGATCGAGCACCAGGTGCTGATCGTCCCGCTCAACTCCGGGCTCGGGGCGCAGAGGTCGCCGACCGTCACGTTCGATCGCTCCGCACATGACCGGTCCCGAACGGGATCGATCCTCTGCACGCACCCCATGGAGTCCTCCTTCAGGCTGAAGTCGGGGGCGAGCGGACCGAGCATCGAGTCGGCCTTCTTCGGCATCCGTCCCGGAGACGACGTGCTCGTGGAGTTCGAGGCGATGCTGATCCGGGGCGGCGTGGACACGCTGAGGGTGGAGTTCCTGGCGATCACGGGCGGGGAGGTGGACGACCTCGGCGCCTCCCAGGTTCTCGCGCCCGGCGCGCTCGCGAGCCACTTCAGAGAGTTCCGCGTGCCTTATCTCGTGCGAGGCCGGGTCGGTCGTGGCGAGGGCGTTCTCCTCCGCATCTGCTTCGACGACCCGGAGGCCGAGGTGGCGATACGCCGCGTCGCGGTCGCCGTCCGTTCGACCAATCCGACGCTGGCGCTGCGGAACCAGATCGTGGCGCTGTCGAGCGAAGCGGACTTCGCGAAGAACCTCTCACTCGTCCAGCGATCGCCGATCCAGCCGGCGTATCACGGGGCGCGCGCCCTCCTCCGGGAGGGTGGGGTCCGGTTCTCGGATCCCCGCACCGCCGCGATCGCCTGGCCGGCGGGGAGGGAGCAGTGGGCCGGGTTCGTCGCGTACCTCCCGGCGTGCTCCTATCCCCAGCCGGTGCACGTGTACTACGAGGTCTGCGATCCCCCGGGCGCGCATGAGTCGCCGGGCGAGAGCGCGGGGCCCGTGGGCGACGACCTCGCCGAATCCCGCCCTCTGGGGAGGACCAGGAACCGTCCGACGGAGGGCGCCTGGGTCGCTCGTTCTCGCACGTTCCCCGGGACCTCCGGGCCGAAGCGGCTGGTGCGGGTGGACGTCGGCGGCGAGTTCGCGGCCGCGCGCACCGAGCTGCGCAACGTCTACTTCAGCCTTCCCCGCTTCGATGACGTGCTGGATCACCGGCGCCCCAACGAGCTGGACGAGATCTATCCCGACCTCAGCGCGATCCTCTCACCGTAGGAAGGACCCAGCTCCGCACTGGTCAGCGTCCGAGGAGCTCCGCGACCCGCGGGAGCACCTGGGCCGGCGGCCCCGAGAGCCGGCACTCCATCGCCAGCCATCCGTCGTAGCCGATCGCCGCCAGGGCCTCGAGGGTCTCCGGCCAGTCGTAATGGCCGTGCCCCGGCTCCAGGCGATCACTGTCACCGAGCTGGACATGCTCGATGTGCCCTCCGGCAGCGCGGATCGCAGCGCCGATGTCCGCCTCCTCGATCGACATGTGGAAGGTGTCGGCGATCACCGAGACCGCGCTCGAACCGACCTCGTCCACGATCGAGACCGCGTCGGCGAGCGTGTTCACCAGGTAGTCCTCGTACCGGTTCAACGGTTCCAGGAACACCTTCGCCCCCACCTCCTCGCCGTGCCGCCCGAGCTCGCGGAGCGCGTCGACCAGCTCCGCCCGGGAGCGCTCGTCCGAGCGGGGCGGATCGAACGGCGGGAGGCGCTTGGAGAAGACGGCGAAGCCGTTGGGCATCACGATGCCCGCAGCACCGGCCTCGGGGAGGACGCCCAGCATCGCTTTCACGTCCTCGATGGCCGCTCGCCGATCGGCCTCATCGAAGTCCCCGACGAAGTGCGGCATGGCCACGACCGCGGAGGGCATCACCACACCGGCGGCCCGGGCCCGGGCGAGCTCGTCGCGACGGCCCGCGAACACGCCGCCGCCTGCCCCCGACAGCTCGATCCCGTCGAAGCCGTGCGCCTGGGCGAAGGCGAACTTCTCCTCCAGGGTCTCCCCGTCGAGCATGGACTCCTGCGCGGCCAGTCGGAAGCTCACTCCCCCGCCTCTCCGAAGGACAGGACGACCTGAAGGGCGTCCTGCGGACGCTCGTCCAGCATCTGGAAGGCGTCGCCGGCCCGCGAGACCGGCAACGAGTGCGAGATCAGGGAGGTGACGTCGAGGCGCCCCTCGACGGCCAGCCTGATGGCGGTCGACGCGAGCCGGTAGCGATCCCAGCGGTGCTGGAGGGCCGGAGCCACGCCCGAGATCTGCGAGGCGATCACCGCGACACGGTTGTGATGGAACTCCTCGCCGAGCCGGAGCCCCGAGCCCTCGCCCTGCATGAACCCGGCGGCGACCACACGGGAGCTGTAGGCGACCGACCGGATGGCCTCGTGCAGCGCCGCGTAGTTGCCGGTGACCTCGAGGCAGACGTCTGCGCCCCGGCCGTCGGTCAGTTCGCGGATCCGTTCTCCCACGGACCCCTCGCGGGCGTCCAGGACATGGTGGGCGCCGAGGCTCTTGGCCAGGTCGCGGCGGCTTGCGATGCCGTCCACCGCGATGACCCGGGCGCCGTTGAGCCGGGCGAGCTGCGCGACGAGCTGCCCGGGGACACCGAGCCCGAACACGGCGACCGTCTCTCCGACGTGGATGTCGGCATCGAGGATGACGTTGAGCGCGATGGCGCCGATCTGGCTGAAGATGCCGATCCTCGGGTCCGTGCCGAGCGGCAGGATCCGCGCGGCCGCCTGGGCCTCGCCCTGGACGGTCTCGGACCGATGGCCCCACGTGCCCCAGATGCGGTCCCCGACGTGGACGGCGGTGACCGCGGGTCCCACCTCCGTGACTTCGCCGACCTCCTCGTAGCCCCATCCGTCGACCGGGTAGTCGATGCTCGTCGCGTCGTCCACGAAGAGTCGGCCGGCCTCATCCCACCGTTTCGTGAGGTAGGGGTTGCTGCCGCGGTAGGCGGTCAGCTCCGTTCCCGCCGAGATGCCCGAGTACAGGGTGCGGATGCGCACCTCGGCGTCGCCGAGCGGCCTCGTCGCCTCCTCGACGACCTGAGCCGTGCGAGGTCCGGTGAAGCTGACCATCGTTGCCATGCGTGATTCCTTTTCTGTCCGTAGTGCTCGCGAGGAACGCCGCTCGGGAGGCCGCTCGCGGCCCCCCGATCCGCGCCGATCAGCCCTTGACCGCGCCGGAGATGAAGCCCTGTGCCACCTGCCGCTGCATGACCAGGAACACGATCACCACGGGCAGGATCGTGATGAGAGTCGCCGCCGCGAGGGGCCCGATGTCGATCTGCCGACCGCTCGTGAACTGCAGCAGGCCGGTGGTCAAGGGTCGGAACCCGCCGCCAGGCAGATAGAGCAGCGGTACCAGGAAGTTGTTCCAGGTCTGGATGAACGTGAAGACTCCGAGGCCGGTGATGCCGGATCGCACGAGCGGGAGCATGATCCGCCAGAAGATCTGCCACTCGCCGGCACCGTCGACCCTGGCCGACTGCTCGAGCTCCGCGGGGAGGTCGAGGAAGAACGCCCGCATGAAGAAGGTCCCGAACGGCAGACCCGTCACGGTCAGCACCAGATCGACGCCGACGAGGGTGTCGAGCAGACCCATGCTCCTCAGCTGGAAGTACAGCGGGATCATGAAGGCGAAGAAGGGCACGAGCAGCCCGAGGATCACCGTGTAGAACGCCGCCGTTCGTCCCGGGAACGGGAGGCGCGCGAACGCATAGCCGCCCATCGTCGACAGGAGCAGGATCAGCAAGGTGCTCGGGATCGACAGGAGGATGCTGTTCAGCAGGTAGTCGCTGAACTGCCCGCCGGTCCAGGCCGCGACGAGGTTCTCGAAGGAGAAGGAGCTGAACAGCCCGAAGGGGTTGGACTGCACGTCGGCCCTCGTCTTCAGCGCGGTCGACACGATCAGGATGATCGGTGCCAGCCAGAGCAGGGAGAGCGCGGCCAGCAGGACGTGCTGTCCGGCCGTGTTCAGCCGCCGCCTGCCCCGACCGGGCCGCCCCACCTTCGTGACCGCCGCGCTCACGCCGACCGCCGCGTCGTCCAGCGCCGGGAGTGCCGGATCCTCGAGCCTCGTCATCAACCCATCCCTTCGAGTGAGAGCCGGCGCTGCAGTCGGTTCAGCGCCACCGCGCAGGGGATGGACAGCGCGGTGATGAGCAGCGCGATCACCGTGCCGTAGCTGATCTGGTTCAGCTGGAAGGCATTGGTGAAGGCGTAGGTCCCGAGCACATCGCTCGCATTGGCCGGACCGCCGCCGGTCATGATGAAGACGATGTCGAAGACGCTGAATCCCCCGACCAGTGTCACGGTCGTCACCATGAGGAACACGGGCATGATCTGCGGCAGGATCACGTGCTGGACCCGCTGCACGGCGTTCGCCCGATCCAGGCGCGCGGCGTCGATCAGCTCCATGTCCACGTTCTGCAGCGCGGACAGGAAGATCAGCATGACGAATCCGCAGGTGGCCCAGATCGCTGTCGCGAGGACGGCGAAGAGAGCCGTGCTGGGGTTCCCGAGCCATCCGGTGGTGAGCGCGCCCAGCCCGACGGCGCGCAGCGCGACGTTGAGCCAGCCGTTGATGGGGTCGTAGATCCAGCCCCAGACGATGCCGATCGCGATGCCGGGCATGACGTAGGGGAAGAACAGGGCGAGCCTGTAGTACCGGCTTCCCCGCTTCACGGTCCAGAGCAGCAGGGCGAACACGAGGCCGATCACGAGCGGCGAGATCGTCCCGATCACGATCCAGATCAGGTTGTTGCCCAGGGCGTGCCACACCTCGGCGTCCGTGAAGAGCTGGACGAAGTTCGCCAGCCCGACGAACGGCGGGTCGGCGCTCACGCCGTCGTACGAGATGACCGAGTAGTAGAGGGAGGACAGCAGGGGGAAGACGAAGAAGATGATCGTGAGGACCATCAGCGGGGCCACGAGCAGAACGCCCAGGCGGGCTTGCGCCCGGCGGGTCACCCGCGGGCTCGTCGAACGCAGCGTGGCCACGTCAGTGCTTCTCCGCCGCGGCCTGAAGGCTCTGCGCGACCTCGTCGGGCGTCCTCTGGCCTCCCAGGACGCCCTGCATGCCGTCCCACATCGCCTTGTTGAACACGTCGGTCTCCGCCACGTCGATGTTCTGTCCCGTTCCGCTGCCGCTCTTGGCGTACGCCGCCGTGTCCGTCACCACCTGCTGGAACAGCGGGGTGAGGCTCACCTTGCTGAGGTCGACGGGGAAGGCCGGGATGGAGAACTGGCTGAGCTCCCACTCCCCGTGGTGCTCGCTCACCAGGAAGTCCAGCAGCTTGAGCGCCGCCGTGACGTGCTTCGAGCCCGAGTTCATGAAGGTCCCGCTGCCGAGGCCCGTGGTCGGGACGGCCGGCCCGCTGGGGGCGGGGAACGGCACGAAGCCGACGTCGAACGTGGCCGAGTCCTTCAAGTCCTGCGCGAGCCAGGTGCCGGTCGGGTCCATGCCTGCCTTCCCCGAGTAGAACAGCGCGTTGCTGTTGTCGTAGCTGATGCCGTTCGGAGAGGGGGGCAGATACCCTTCCCGCTGGAAGGTGGCCCAGGTCCGAAGGGCGTTCTTCACCCCCGCGGAATCCCAATCGCCCCTCCCCTGGATCAGGTCGGACATCGGCTGCGGTCCCACCTCGCCGGCGACCGCCATGCTGAGCAGGTGGCCACCCTCCCAGGCTTCCTTGTCCCCGGAGGCGAAGGCGATCTTGCCCGCCTTCTTGAGTCCCGCCGCAGCGGCCTCGAGGTCCGCCATCGTGGTCGGCGCGGGCAGCTTCAGCCGGGTGAACAGGTCCTTGTTGTAGTAGAGGCCGACCTCCTCGATCTGGTCGGGGATCCCGTAGAACTTCCCGCCGAACGTCACACTCGGCTTCGTCCACGCGAACAGGGGCCACTTCGCGGCGTTCGCGTGTGAGGTCAGGTCGTACAGCAGGCCGGCCTTGGCCAGCACCCCGGCGAATCCGGGGCCCGTGTCGTAGGCGAAGAGGTCGGGGCCGTTGCCGGACCGCAGCCGGGTCTGCACCAGCGTTCGTAGGTTGTCGTTCGACGGCAGGACCTGCAGGTCGACCTTCACCCCGCTCTGCTTGGTGAAGTACGCCAGCTCGGACCTCAGAGCCTTGAGCTGGGCGGGCGTGTCGGGCTGGCCGATCATGTAGCTCACGGTCTTCCCGTCGCCCGATCCGCTCCTGGCCGGAGCCCCACCCGTGCAGCCCGACAGCGTGAGCGCGAGTGCGCCGGCAGCGGCGAGACCGACCCAGAGTGAGGACCTCTTCACTTCGACTCCCTCGTCGCTGCTACGCGGCAGGCGCCCCGCGAACCCTGAAGGTAGTACAAGGTTGGAAAGTTGGTCAAGGACCAGGTTTGGGGTGGGCCGGAACCTTGAACGGGCTGCGGACTTCGGGCACCCCGGGCTAGCATTCGGCCATGGCTGACCGAGGACCGTACGCGAAGGGGCGGAAGCGTCGCGAGGCGATCCTGGAGAGCACGCTCGAGGTGTTCTCGGAACTGGGGTCCCGTGGCGCGTCGATGACGGCGATCGCCCGCAAGGTCGGCATCAGCCCGGCGCTCCTGCAGTACTACTTCGCGTCACGGGAGGATCTGCTGCAGGCGGTGATCACCGAGTGGGACCGGGAGAACGCCGTGCGCGGCGAGGGGCTCACCCACTTCGCGCACTTCGTCCGGGCGATCGAGCACAACATGCACATCCCGGGCGTCATCCACCTCTACATGACGTGTGTCGTCGAGGCCACCGACCCGGATCATCCGCACCGGGAGTTCTACACGCAGCGGTACCACAAGCTCTCCCCCGGCATCGTGGCAGAGGTCCAGCGGCAGCAGACGGCGGGCACGCTCCGGGCGGACCTCGACCCCGACCGGATCGCCCGGATCATCCTCGCGACCATCGAGGGTCTGCAGATCCGTTGGCTGCACGAGCCGAACTTCAACCTCGTCGACGAGTTCCTCTACACGCTGGAGATGCTCGGCATCACCACGCCGGAGCTGCAGACCGGGCAGCTGGGCGTCCTCGACCGCCCCGAGACTCCCGGCTCGGCCACCTCCGACCTGCAGAAGGGCGCCTGATGGGGTCGACCTCGGCAGGACCCCGGCTGAACGACGCGTATGCAGGCGACGGATACGACCCGCTGAACCCCAGGGACCTGCTCGCCGATGAGGTGCGGCAACGCCAGGAGAGCGGCTTCGAGATCAGCGGGCTGATCGCCGAGGCCAACGCGATCGATCCCTTTGACGACGCGCGGGTCCTCGAGCTCGTCGACCGCGCCGCCGAGAGCGTCCGCGGAAGCGGCTGGCGGTTCGAGGAACCCGACGACCTCGACGACATCAGATCGGCGATCCCCGTGCTGCCGCCCGCTCTGCGCCCGGACCGGAACCGGGCCGCCGAGCGGGTCCACGCGGCGTGGCTCGGCCGGGTCGCAGGCTGCAACCTGGGCAAGCCGGTGGAGAACGGCCTGCACTGGACCGTGGAGCGGATCCGGGAGTACCTGGAGGCCGCCGGCGCCTATCCGCTGGACGACTACATCCCGCTCCTGGATCCCGTTCCCGAGGGGTTCGTCCTGCGGGACAACTGGCCGGAGACCACCCGGGGCAACATCGCGGGCTCCGCCCGGGACGACGACATCGACTACTCGATCCTCGCCGTCCACCTGCTCGAGACCCACGGGACCGCGCTTCGGCCGTCGGACGTGGGCGCGGCCTGGACGCTGTTCTTCCCGCTCCGGCAGTTGTACACGGCCGAGCGCGCCGCGTACATCAACCTCGCGGCCGGGTACGCACCACCCGCGTCGGCTCGGCGCCGCAATCCCTATCGGGAGTGGATCGGGGCGCAGATCCGCGGGGACGTCTTCGGGTACGTCTTCGCGGGAGACCCCTGGGCGGCCGCGGAGCTCGCCTATCAGGACGCCGCACTCTCGCACGTCGGGAACGGCATCTACGGCGAGATGTGGAGTGCCGCGCTGAACGCCGCGGCGTTCACCGCCGCGAACGCCCACGAGGCGATCGTCACGGCCCTGCAGGTGGTGCCGCCACGATCCCGCCTTCACGCGGCGGTCTCAGACGTCCTCGGGATGTTCCAGCGCGACATGACCTGGGAGGCCGCCCTCGACTCCATCAGGGCCCGCTACGGGCACTACAGCTGGGTGCATACCGTGAACAACGCCGCCGTCGTCGCGGCGGGGCTGCTGTGGGGCGAGGGCGACTACGCCGTCGCGGTCGGCCGGACCGTCATGAGCGGCTGGGACACCGACTCCAACGGCGCCACGGTCGGTTCCGTCGCTGGGATCCTGGCCGGCCGCGAGGGCCTCCCCGAACGCTTCGTCGCTCCGTTGCAGGATCGGACGCGGTCGGCGCTCTTCGGGTTCGACCACTCGAGGATCTCCGACCTGGCGGACCGGACGGTGCGCCTTCAGGATCGCCTCCCCCGGCGCTGAAGTCAGGGCGCTCGACAGGTCATCCGCGGGGCTCGTCCGGTCGGCCGGCGCGGGCGAGGTCGGGGTGGTCGACGAACACCGCGTCGACGCCCGCCTCGAGCAGCTCCTCGAGCTCGTCCCGCCACCGGCCGAAGGACCCGGGTGGACCGCTCCGGAACCTGGAGGTGAGGAACGCGTTCTCCGGACGGAACGTCCAGCAGTACACCTCGAGGCCCGCGGTGTGCGCCCGTCGCACCACGTCGGCATGCCCCTTCGCCGATGGCTCGAGGATCACGGACTTGTTCACGCTGATGCCGTCCAGTCCCGCCGGGTCGTCGGGGTGCGAGGGTCCAGGCCGCCTGAGCGCCGCGAGCCGATCGTCCGCGAGCTCCTCGGCGTAGGTCGGAGCCCGAGGGCCATCGCGTGCACGGAGATCGAACGCGCTGCCCTCCGCGTCGAGGAGGTAGACGTACTTCGCTTCGACCCCGCGTCGCTGGAGGCGGGCCAGCACGGACTTCTCGAAGCTCTCGATGACGAGCCTGTCGGAGGACGGACGCCCGATGGGGCTCTCGGAGAGCTCGATCTCGAGCAGCTCGTCCAAGGGGAGCCCGATCGCGGCGAAGTGGCTCGCGTGCTTGAGCTCCGCGACCAGTCCGGCAGTCCTCCGTTCCTCTCCCGCCAGCAGCGAGAGGAGCTCCGTGAAGCGCATGATCGGGAAGCGTCCGTCGAACGCGGCGCTGCTCGGCCGCAGTCCGGGCAGGCGCTCGACCGCACGCAGGGTGGACAGCTCGGCCCAGGTGAAGTCCTCGGTGAACCAGCCGGTCAGCTCACGCCCGTCGACCTCCTTCGTCGTCCGGAGGTGGGCGAACTCCGGGCGAGAAGCGACGTCGGTCGTGCCCGAGATCTCGTTCTCATGCCGGATCAGCAGGACCCCGTCCCGAGACGGGACGAGGTCGGGCTCCACCGCATCCGCTCCCTGGGCGAGGGCGAGCTCGTAGGAGGCACGGGTGTGCTCCGGGCGGTAGCCCGGAGCACCCCGATGTCCGATGATCAGGGGCTCATGACGCCCCGGCATCGCCGACCCCACGGGGACCTCAGCCCTTGGCGGCCGCCGCCTGCAACTGCTGTGCCACCTGGGCCGGCGTGCTCTGCCTGCTGAGGAGGCCCTGCACTCCGTCGTACATCGCCTTGTTGAAGAGATCCGTCTCGTTCACGTCGATGTTGTAACCGACGTCGCTGCTGCCCTTGACGTACTTGGACGTCCCGGTGATGACGTCCCGGAAGAGCGGAGACACCTTCTCAGCGCTCGCATCGAGCGGGAACGCCGGGATCGTGTACTGGTCCACCTCCCACTTGCCGTGCCCGGGGGTGGTCAGGTAGTTGAGGAACTTGACGGCACCGCTCGGGTTCTTGGTGGCCGCCGACACGAAGTTGCCCCCGCCGACGTCGGTCGAGAAGATGCCCGGGCCGCTCTCGGCGGGGAACGGAACGAACCCCACCTGGAACTTGAGGTTGGCGGAGTTGAAGTCGGAGATGAGCCAGCTTCCCGTCGGGTCCATCGCGGCCTTCCCGGAGTAGAACAACGCGTTGCTGTTGTCGTACGAGATGGCGCTCGGCGACGGAGGCAGGTACCCGTCCTTGGAGAACTGGTACCAGGTGTTCAGCGCCTTGATCACGCCGGGGGTGTTCCAGCTGGTCTTGTTCGCGATCAGATCCGCGTCGGCCTTCGGCCCGACCTCATTGGCCAGGGCCATGCTGAGGAAGTGGCCGCCCTCCCAGGCCTCCTTGTCACCGGCGGCGAACGGGATGATCCCCGACTTCTTGATCTTGGCGGCGTCCGTCTGCAGGGACGCCAGATCGGTCGGCGCGCTGAGGCCGAGCTTGGTGAAGAGGTCCTTGTTGTAGAAGAGCCCGACCTCCTCGATCTGATCCGGCACACCGATCAGCTTGCCGTTGTAGGTCACCCCTGGGCGGGCCCAGTCGTAGATGGGCCACTTGTACTTGGCGTACGCCCCGGTGAGGTCGTACAGCAGCCCGGCCTTCGCCAGCGCACCGGCCATGCCGGGGCCAGGTCCGTACGCGAACACGTCGGGGCCGTTGCCCGACCGCAGCTGCGCTTGAAGCAGGGTGCGGATGTTCGCACCCGGTACGACGTCCAGGTTGACCGTGACGCCGGACATCTGCTCGAAGTTCTTGATGTCGGCCTTCATGGCCTTCAACTGGGCCGGCGTGTCCGGCTGAGCGATGAGGTACTTGATCGCCCCACCCCCGCCGCTCGTCGCACCGGCAGCGGTGGAAGCCGGCCCGCTCCCGGTGCACCCGGCCAGTGCGACAGCGGCCAGAACGGCCAAGCCCAGTGCCCCGAGCGCTGATTGCTTCCTCACGTCGACTCCTTCATTGCAGCCCGAGCGAAATTTTGATCGTCTCCAATATCCGGAGCGCGAAACCTGAGGGTACTACAGGTTTGACGCCGGAAGCAATGGCCGACGGTTCGGGCGTAGACGCTCTACGACTGCCAGCCTGCCGCCCCGAGCACGGGCGCGAGAAACCGCCCGCGGAGGGCGGCGCCGCCGCCGACCGGCTCCCTCGTCCCGCTCCAATCGCGGTCATCGAACGCGGGGCGGCGCATCGCCGCCCGATCGGGCGGTCAGGCCGTAAGAGCACACGGCGACCGGCTGCCGTCCGAGTCCACGACCACCTTCAGGCGAGGCGCAGCAACCACGTCGCCGCGCTGGCCAACACGCAGAACGCGCAGATGCCGACGAAGACCGCGGGGCGGTGCCGTTCGATCCTGCCGCCGCGCAGTCGCCATACGACGAGCGCGACGAACCCGCCGACCAGGAGCACCGGCAGCGCGACCGCGAGTGCGAGCGCGATTCCCTGGGTGATGGGGGTGTGCGCCCGGTGACCTGCCGGCAGGAACTCCGTCGAGACCGTCGCGGCGAGGGCGATGACGACGAGCACCCAGGTGAGCAGCCTGCTGCGCGCCGACGGTGGTGACGGAACCTCGCTCGACGCGAAGTCCCTGCGAAGATCACGGATGCGCCTACCCAGAAGAAGGATCGCCGCCGCGCAACCGGGTCCGAGAAGGGCCCCGTCCACGATCAGTGCCCAGGTTCCCGCACTGACCGGCTGCCGACCGGCCAGATGCACGGCGGTGACGACCAGGATGATCACGCCGATGGCGCACGGCAGGAACAGCTGAGTTCGTACGGCATGGAGACGGAGCGCACGACCGCGCGCCGGGCTGCCGTCTCGTGCCTCCCGGGCCGCGATCGCTCGTCCGAGGAGAAGGCCGAGCGCGGGGAACAGGGCAACGAACGCCAGCACCACGAGCGCGATGAGAACGGCGTTGCCTGCCACGCTCAATGCCGACTCATCGGCGGCCGCCACCGCCGGAAGTGCTATCGCCATGCGCTGGACGGGTCGCCGGATCGCCTAGGGCGGTGCGGCGAACGGGAACATGAACGGCGCACGAGCTGATGGGTCACCGGCTTCTTCTACCGCCTCGATCCTGAAACGGCCTCGGGAGGCGGTGATGCCCCTGTCGGCGCGCATGCCCACAATCGCTTTGAGACCGCCGAGGGAAGGGAAGCACCGTGCTCACGCAGGTCGCCGAGGGAGTGCTGGTCCACGAGAGCGAGTTCTGCCGGAGCAACACCGTCGTCGTCGACGGCGCGGCCGGCGTGCTGCTCATCGATCCCGGGATCCTCGAGGGCGAGATGCGGTGCCTCGCGGACGACCTCCGTGGCACCGACCGCACCGTGGTGGTGGGCTTCTCCAGCCATCCGCACTGGGATCACCTGCTCTGGCATCCGGGACTCGGTGCCGCGCCGCGCCATGGAACGGCCCGATGCGAGGAGGCCGTCCGGACCCGGTTGTCCGCCCCGGACTGGAAGGCGCGCGTCGCCGGGCTGATCCCGCCCGACATCGCGGACCGGGTGCCGCTGGACCTGATCCGCGACATCACCGGGCTGCCGGCCGGCTCATCCCGGATCCCCTGGGACGGCCCTTGGGCCCGGATCGTCGAGCACCAGGCGCACGCCCCGGGCCACGCGGCGCTGGTGGTCGAGGAGCGCCGAGTGCTGGTCGCCGGCGACATGCTCTCCGACGTCCTGGTCCCGATGCTCGACACGAGCGCCGCCGACCCCATCGGCGACTACCTGGCCGCCCTGGACCTCCTCCAGGCGGCGGCCGAGGACGTCGACGTCCTGATCCCCGGCCACGGCTCCATCGCCGAAGGCGGCGGTGTGCAGGAGCGGATCGATCAGGACCGGGCGTACGTGCGCGCCCTGCGCGACGGCCGCAGTCCGCACGACCCCCGCATCGGCCCCTCCGCCGCGTTCGAGTGGGTGGCCGACGTGCACGAGAGGCAGGTCCAGAGCCTGTCGCGACGAGTCACCGAGGTGGAGCCGCCCCGGTAGGCGGCTCGCGGAGCAAGGAAGCCGCAGGGCTCATCCGTTCTCGGCGCTTCGCCACTCGCCGATCTCGCTCAGCCGTCGGCGCTGCTGGCGCGCCGCTCCGGCGTCCAGCCCGTGGCCGCGGTCCTCGAGCCGGTCGATGACGCGCTCGCGATGCTCGACCGGCTTCTGGTCGTCGTACTTGAACTTCGCCTCCACGCGGAGCACCGCGAGCCGGAGACCGCGGATGCCGGACAGCTGACGGCCGTAGGGCGGGGCGTCGGGGGCGACCTCGGAGTAGCGGCCCTCCGGCTGCATGTCGGCGAGCTGCGCGGCGAGGATCGCGGACTTCTCGCTCGGGTCGTCGACGATCGCGGGACGGCAGACGAACTGGACGGCGGCGTAGTAGCTCGTCGGCACTCCCACCTCCTCGGGATCCGTGGGCTTCGCCCGCCAGTAGGTGGGGACGTAGGCGTAGTCGCCGACGACCGTCAGCCGCACCTCGGCCGAGGCTTCGAGGTGCGGCCAGACCGGGTTCGGCCGGGCGAGGTGCATCAGCACCTCGCCGTCCGCGAGGGTGAAATGCGTGGGCAGGACGAGCGGGGCCTGCAGGGGATCGCGGTTGTTGACGGCGAGCAGACCGAACCGGTCCGTCGTCCGGAGCCACTGCTGCCACTCCTCACGGCTCACGGCGCTGTCCCAGGGATGGATGAGCATGGGTCTCCTCAGTCGGTTCCCGTGCCGGGACGGATCAACCGGCTGGCGACGACGAGCCCGGGGACCGACGCGGAAAGGTGGTCGGCCAGGTCCTGCGCGGCGGCGCGCACGGCCTCATCCGTCATGGGATCGAGCGCATCGAAGATGAAGAGCGCCGACGTCGTGTCGTCCCGGAGCCGGGTCCGGTGTCCCTGCCGCCAGTTCCACCGCCGGCAGGTCACCCCCACCTCGTCGCACCAGACGACCTCGCCGATCTCGGGATGCTCGATCACCGCCGCGCCCCCGACCACGGTGTCGAACGCCTCGGCGCCGCTCGCCCGGATGAGCCGCGGATGTCCGGCGTAGGAGGGGAGGTCCTCGCCGCCCACCGGCACGAGGTGCAGCACCGACACGGCGTTGTACACGTCCGTGAGGGCGTTCATGCGAGGCAGCCCCTCGACCGCGGCCCGGCGCAGCAACGCCTCGAGGCTGTTCCGCATCCGCTGCGGCTTCACGCCGAACGCCCGGTACGCAGCGCGCCATGCCGCGACGTGCGGAACGAGGTCGACCGCCTGCTGCGCCAGCAGCTTCCGCGCGAAGGCGTCGGCGCGGGCCACCAGCTCCTCGGCGGCGCCGCCCGGCGGCGAGGGGACGAACCCGTCGATCGCGACGAGCAGCGCGCGATAGTCCGGCCGCAGCCCGAAGACGGCGCCATCGACCCGGGCCCCGTGGAGGAAGGACCGCAGCCCAGGGGACTCAGACATGGGCCGGCCCGGTGGTCCGGCCGACCGCGGGCTCGAAGACGGCCAGGGAGAACCGGGCGACGCGGGAGCCGACGTTGACGTACGCATGGGGCACGTCCCCCGAGAAGCTGATCGCGTCTCCGGTCTCCAGCGCGACCGGCTCCGAGCCGACCTCGACGGTGACCGCACCCTCCTGCACCTGCAGCAGCTCCTTGGTGCCCGGCGCGTGCGCCTCGCTCGCGTGCCGATCCCCCGGGTAGAGCTCCCAGTCCCACAGCTCGACGACGTCCGGCGGCGCCGTGGCCGCGACCAGCGCGGCGGAGCCCCCCGCGTCGCCGCGCCACAGTACGGGCCGATCGGCGCGTCGCACCACCTTGAGGGCGTGCAGCACAGGCGGCTCGACCAATGCGGGAAGCCCCACGCCCAGCGCGTCGCTGATCCGGAGCAGCGTGGCGATGCTCGGGTTCGCCTCGCCCTGCTCCACGTTGACGACCGACCGCCTGCTCACCCCGGCCGCCTCGGCGAGCCCGTCGAGCGTCCACTGGCGGGCCTGCCGCTCCTTCCGGACGCGGGCGCCGATCGCGGCCGCGAGCGGATGCGCCTCTGCAGTCATGCAGTGCAGCATATTGCCCTGGGAGGGCAGCGCTCGCCGGAGCACGTGGGATCGTGCCAGGCAATGGTTCCTCTCCCCGGGGCCGGCGCGCTCGGCTCGAGCGGCTTCTTGCGAGGACGGGCCGCGGGCTTCATCCTGGGCAGCACGAGGGGGTGGCCGTGGGACGAGTCCGAGACGGCTGGTTGTGGCTGATCAAGCGCACCCTGAACCACGCGACCCTCCGGCTCGCCCGGACCGGACGAGGACCGATCTCGATCGTGCGGCACGTCGGCCGCAGGACCGGCGCTCCGTACGAGACACCGATCATCGTGGCGCCGGTGGCCGGCGGTTTCGTCGCCGAGCTGACCTACGGGCCCCACGTGGACTGGTACCGGAACGTGGTCGCTGCGGGCGGCTGCGACGTGGTCGTCCGCGGCACCGCGCATCGGATCGTCGCGATCGAGACGATCGGAGCCGTGGAAGGGCGCCGCGCCTTCGGGTTCCCCGCGCGGCTCGTTCTCACGCTGCTGCGGCGGAGGGACTTCCGGCTGCTCCGCGAGGCGTAGCGTCCCTCGGCGCCGGGGCGGGATTCAGTGAGTCAACCGCCAGAACTGCACGCGCATGTGCTCGTAGCCGGACAACTTGGTCAGCGCGCCGATCGACCCGCCGTAGAGCTGGTGGTTCGTGTGCTCGGCGTACCAGATGTCCTGCCTGCCGTTCGGCTCGATCACGATCTTCGACACGACCGCCGTGTGGTCCCACGACGAGCCGACCCCGCTCCAGTTGAACTGGACGATGTCGCCGACCTGCACGGCGGCCCGCTGGCCGTACGTCAGGCGCGTCGCGAGGTCCCGGCGTGAGGCGAGCCAGTCGCTCATGGCGGTCGAGGAGATCCAGGCGGCGCTCGCGTCGACTGTGGTCACGACCTTCTTCACGGTCTTCACGACCTTCTTGCGGACCGTCTTCACGGCGGCCGTCGTCACGGCCTTGCCGTGCACCTTCGCCGTCGACTTGACGGTCACCTTGACCGGCACCATGACCGTCTTCTTGACCCGGACGGTACGGCTCACGGGACCGTCGTTCCACCAGGCCCCCGACTCGTGCCAGCCGCGGGCCTCGAGCAGCTGGCTGGTGAAGTTCACGCAGTCGTTCTTCGGGATGTAGCCGAATCGGGCGGACGCGTGGCGGTCCCAGTTCGCGGCGGCGTAGGCCATCTCCCGGTCGACCGCGCTCCGCACGGCGTAGGTCCACCGGTAGGGCGTGGTGATCCATGCGCCGTCGGTGGCCGAGACGAGGGAGATCCGGACGCTACCCGGAGCGAAGCCGTCCGACTCCGGCACCACGAAGCGGATCTGGGTGGGGGACAGCAGCGTCAGCTGCTCCGCATCCTGGTCGCCGACGACCACGCGCGCCACGTTGGCCATCGAGCTGCCGCGCATCGACACCGTGAGCCGGGCCGCCGTACCGCCGCTCGTGCGGCTGAGCGAGGTCGCGACCGGCTCCGGCAACGGAGTAGGAGTCGGGGTCGGCGTGGGCGTGGCGCTGGGCGTGGCGGTGCGGATGGTATCCGCAGCCGGCAGCGGGGTGGGCGCGGTGCTCGAGGGCTGCGCAGCGGATGCTCCGACGGGGCCCGTCAGGGCATCGGCACCCGAGCCGAGCGCCGCGTTCACCGCGAGGCCGGCCACCAGGGTGACGGTCGCCACCAGCGAGGCGCAGCGGCGTGGGTCGATCGACATGGGTGAGAGCGCGTTTCCGGGTGGCGATCGCAGCGGTCGCGAGGGTGCGCGTCCGGCGGGGGTCGAAGTCGACCGATCCCGCGCGATCTGGGGAGTTCCTGTACCACCGACGCTAGGCGGATCCGTGTCCCCTGTCCCTCCCCAGTCAGGGGTACCCCGCGGAGGCATGCTCGTGGGATCGAGGAGGAGCGATGGACGTTCGTTCGGCCGCCGCAGCGGTCCTGTCCGGTCTCGGCCGCACCCGAGAGGACATGGAGGATCTCTACCGGCACCTCCACCAGCATCCCGAGCTCTCGCACCAGGAGACGACCACGGCCGCGACGGTCGCGGAGCGATTACGGAGCGACGGCTACGAGGTGACCACGGCCGTCGGCGGGACGGGCGTCGTCGGGGTGCTCCGCAACGGGGACGGGCCCACGGTCCTGCTCCGCGCGGACATGGACGCCCTCCCGGTGCGGGAGGAGACCGGCCTCCCCTACGCCAGCACGGTCACCGCCACCGACGGCGAGGGCACCGCGGTTCCGGTGATGCACGCCTGCGGGCACGACGTCCACGTCGCCACCCTCCTCTGCGCGGCCGGGCTGCTGGCCGCGTCGCGCGAGCAGTGGCGCGGCGGGCTCGTCGTCCTGTTCCAGCCCGCGGAGGAGGTGGGCGACGGGGCACGCGGCATGGTCGAGGACGGACTCGCGGAGGCGGTCGGCACGGTCGACGTCGCGTTCGCGCAGCACGTCCTGCCCCTGCCCGCCGGGATCGTCGGCACCCGGACCGGTGCCGTGCTCTCGGCAGCGGACAGCATGCGCATCACGGTGCACGGCCGCGGGGCCCACGGCTCCATGCCCCAGGCCGCCGTCGATCCCGTCGTCCTCGCCTCGATGATCGTCGTCCGACTTCAGACGGTGATCTCCCGGGAGGTCGCCCCGACCGAGCCGGCGGTCCTCACCGTCGGCAGCATCCATGCCGGTACGAAGAGCAACGTCATCGGCGACCGCGCCGTGCTCGAGCTGAACATCCGCACCTACGACGAGCAGACCCGCGCGGGCGTCCTGGCCGCGATCCGCCGGGTGGTCACAGCGGAGTGCGAGGCCTCCGCCGCGCCGACCGCCCCCGAGTTCGAGATGTTCGACCGGTTCCCGACCACCACGAACGACGCCGCCACCACCGCCAAGGTCGCGGCAGCGTTCCGCGACCACTTCGGCGAGCGGGCCATCGAGCTGCCCCTGCAGAGCGCCAGCGAGGACTTCAGCGACATCCCGACGGCGCTCGGCGTCCCCTACACCTACTGGGGGATCGGCGGGATCGATCCGGACAGGTACCGGGCGGCCGCGGCGGCGGGGCGCGTAGCCGAGGACATCCCGGTGAACCACTCCCCCTTCTTCGCGCCGGTCATCGAGCCGACGCTGTCCACCGGGACCGAAGCACTCGTCGTGGCCGCCCTGTCCTACCTCGCCCCGAGCGCGTAGGGCGCCGGTCCCCTGGAGCAGCCCGTCGTCACCTCCGTTCGGGGAAGGACCCCTCCCTCCGGATCCGGTCGTTCAGCAGGGCGACGAACTCGTCCTCGTCGAAATCGAGCGGCACCTCCCGGCCGAGCCAGCTGGAGAGGTGGATCGCGTTCGCGAGCCGAACCCCGATGATGCCGTCCGCACCGGGAGCGAGCAGCGGCACGCCATGCAGGATGTGCGCCGCGAAGTTCTCGAGGACCGCCGCGTGCTGAGCGCCCCATGCCGACTCGAACTCGACGACCTCCGTGCTGAACAGCCGATCCGTGTCGAGCTCGCCGGTGAAGAGCCGACGAACCTCGTCCATCCCCATGCCCGCGCTCAGCTCCTGCTCCGGCTGCACGAGGCGCGTGACGGTCGCCGTCCGGCTCCCCTCGACGACGATCTTGCCCGCGTCCCCGAGGATCTCCAGGCGGTCCGTGCCGACCAGATCGTGGGTGGCCGTGACGAAGACGCCGGTCACCCCGTCGCCGTAGTCCGCGACCACCGTCACCTCGTCCTCGACCGCGATGTCCCGGCGGAACCCGTAGGCGACCTTCGCGAACACCCGCTCCGGCACCCCGCAGAGCCACTGCCACAGGTCGAGCTGGTGGGGTGCCTGGTTGACGAGCACGCCCCCGCCCTCGCCACCCCAGGTCGCCCGCCATGCGCTCTGGTCGTAGTAGCCCTGGGGGCGCCACCAGGTGGTGATGATCCAGTTGGAGCGACGGAGCGCCCCGATCTCCCCGGCGTCCAGGATCTCCTTCAGCCGCCGGTACAGCGGGTTCGTCCGCTGGTTGAACATGATCGCGAAGGTCAGCTCCGGCTTGCTCGCCGCGAACGCGTTCAGCGCGGCGACCTGCTTCGTGTAGACCCCGGCCGGCTTCTCGACGAGCACGTGCACGTCGCGGTCGAGCGCCGCCATCGCGAGCTCGGGGTGGAGGTAGTGCGGCACGGTCGTGACGATCGCGTCGACCGCGCCGCTGTCGAGCAGCGCGAGCGCGTCGTCGAAGAACTCCACGCCGGGGTGGCGCTCGGCCACCACCGCCCCCTTCGCGGGGTCGGTGTCCGCGACGGCGCCGAGCACCATCCCCGGCACCCGGCCGTCGGCGATCAGCCCCGCGTACATCGCCCCCTGAGCGCCGAATCCGACGATCCCGAGTCGTACCGCACCGGTCATGCGCGTCCTGCTCCGTCTCCGACGGCCCGCTCGGGGAAGGCCTGGTCATACACGTCCTGGACGATGTCGAGGGACCTCTGCGCCGCCCGCGGGTCGATCCAGAACGGACGTCCCGAATCGAGGCCGTCGTAGAAGTCGCGGATCAGCAGCTCGTGGGAGACGCCCCAGTAGGCACGGTCGCCACCGGCGAGCGCCCGCTCCGGGACGACCTCGGTGGTTCCGTCGTCGTACGTCACCGTGAGGTCGCCGCGCAGCGCGAGGGTCGCCCGCTCGGTGACCACATCGATGGTCACGGGAGCGTTGACGGCGTTGGAGAGCGTCGCGAAGAGGGTGCTCGTCGCACCACTGGCGTGCCGCAGAACCAGATCGGCGGTGTCCTCGACCTCGATCACGTGGCCGAGCAGGCGCGTCGCCGCGCCGCCGATCACCTGGTCGACGTCCCCGAGCAGCCACTGCAGCAGGTCGACGGTGTGGATCGCCTGGTTCATCAGCAGACCGCCGCCGGCGGTCGCCCACCGGCCGCGCCACGGCCGGTCGCGGTAGTAGGCGGCGTCCCGGTGCCAGAAGACCGTGGCCGACGCCCCGAGAACCGCGCCGAGGGAGCCGGATCGCAGGAGCTCGTACGCGGCCTGGACGGGCGCGTTGTAGCGGTTCTGGAAGCAGATCGCGATGCGCGCAGCCGACCGGTCGGCGGCCTCCACCAGGCGGCGGCCCTCGTCGCGGCTGTGGGCGAGCGGCTTCTCGAGCACCACGTGCACGCCCGCGTCGAGCGCGTCGATCGCGATCGCCGCATGCGTGGCGTGCGGCGTGCAGATGTGCACGACATCCGGCCGGGCGACCTCGAGAAGGGCCGTGTGGTCGGCGAAGCCGGGCACCCGCCAGGCCGCCTCGGCGGCGGCCCGCCGCCCGTCGTCCGGGTCGCACACGGCGACGAGCTCGACGTCCGGCAGGGCGGCGACGGCGGCGAGGTGCACCGTGGAGATGTCACCGCAGCCGATGACGGCGGCTCTGCGCACGGATCCGCTCATCGGGTCGTCACCCCCAGGTCGGCCAGCAGGCTCGCGAACGCGCGAGCGGCGACCCCGAACGAGGCCGGGCCCGAGAAGCCGCCGAGCTCGAACGCGTCGCCGAGGTGAGGCTCGAGCGAGGCGAACCCGGCGTACCCGTCGTCGCGGAGCGCCGTCAGCGTCTCACGCAGCTCCCCGTCCCCGGCGCCGGCCGGTACGACGACGCCGGTAGCGGCGAGCGCGTCCTTCACCTGCAGGTAGTCGAGGTAGGGGCGCAGAGCCGCGTAGCCGTCGGTGAAGGGCCGCACCCCGACCTGCACGAAGTTGGCGTTGTCCCACGCGAGCCGCAGCGCGGGGGAGCCGACGGACTCGACGAGGTCGAGCACCCGCTCGGGCACGTCCCCGTAGATGCCCTTCTCGTTCTCGTGGAGCAGCACGACCCCCTCGCGCTCCGCCTCGTCGGCGAGCAGGCGCATGCGGCGAAGGACCTCGTCACGGACGTCCACCGCCCGCCTTCCGGCGCCCGGGTAGAAGGAGAAGACACGGATGGACGGCGTCTCGAGCGCGTGAGCGACCCGGATCACCCGGCGGAGGCGCTCGACCTCGGCCGCCGGGTCGAGGGAGACGTCGACCTTGCCGATGGGCGAGGCGACCGCGGACACGGCCATGCCCTGCTCACGGAGCACGGCGCGCAGGCGCTCGAGCTGCTCGTCGTCGAGGTCGACGACGTTGACGCCCCACGCGCTGCGCACCTCGATGTGCCGGGCCCCGAGGGCCTGCAGCACCGCGACCTGGACCCGCGGTTCGGCGTCGATCTCGTCGCCGAAGCCCGACAGCGTCCAGACGGCGGAGGATCTCTCGCTCATGCGTCCGTCCTTCAGAAGAGGTCCCCGAAGCCGAGGGCGACGAGGTTGTCGTGCGAGGTGGTGAGGCAGTCGAGGGGCGAGCGGCCGTAGCGCTCGTCCTGCTCGACGAGCAGGTACTCCGCGCCGATCTCGACGCTCGTCGGCACGATGGCGGCGAAGTCCAGGTTGCCCTCCCCCACCTCCGCGAACTGCACCACGCCGGTGAACGCGGCCATGAAGGCTGCGGAGTCGCCCGCGGCGAGAGCGGCGACCGCCTCGGAGGGCAGGGAGCCGATCCGGTAGTCCTTGAGGTGGACCATCGCGACGCGGTCGCCGTACCTGCGGAGGGTGGTGACGGGGTCGAGGCCCCCGCGCTGCACCCAGTGCACGTCGATCTCGAGGCCCACGTCGGGCGCGTGGTCGGCGATCACGTCGAGCAGGTAGCGGCCGTCGTGCTTCGCGAACTCGACGTGATGGTTGTGGTAGTAGAGGCGGATCCCGTGGTCGGCGAGCCGTCGGGCGGCCTCGTTGCTCCGGTCGCAGAAGTCGAGCAGGGCGTCGAGCGATGCCATCGCCTCGACGGGCAGCATGCCGATCCGGATCATCGTGGCGCCGAGGCGCCTCGCGTCGGCGACGATCTTGTCGAAGTCGTCGGTGAGCGATTCGCCGCCGGGTCGGGCGGTGAGCGACGCGGACAGCGCGGCGATGTCGATGCCGAGCTCGTCGACCGCCCGGCGAAGCCCGGCGACGTTCGCCGCGGTCATCGGGATCTGCGAGACCTCGACGGCGCGGTAGCCGATGTCCCGCACCCGCCGGAGGGTCTCGAAGGGTCCGTGCTCCGCGAACTCGTCCTTCAGCATCATCGCCTGGACGCCGATCCTGGTCATGCCGTTCCTCCTCTGGATCGGGTCGTGCCGCTCACCAGTCGTGCACCGTGCCGTCGGCGAGCCGGTTGTAGGGCAGGTAGGCCTGGACGTACGGGTACCTGCCCGCCTCGTCGACGTCCAGGTCGACGCCGAGCCCCGGCTTGTCGCCCGGGTGCAGGAATCCGTCCCGCCAGGTGAAGCTCTGCTCGAAGACCGCGTCGGTCTTCGCTCCGTGCTGCATGTACTCCTGGATGCCGAAGTTGTGGATGGCGAGGCCGAGGTGCATCGCGGCCGCCATCCCGACGGGCGAGACGTCGGTGGGCCCGTGCATCCCCGACTTGATCTGGTACTGCGACGCGTAGTCGAGCACCTTCTTCAGGTGGGTGATGCCGCCGGTATGGGTGACCGCGCTGCGCACGTAGTCGATCAGCTGCTCGCGGATGATCAGCTGGTAGTCCCAGACCGAGTTGAAGATCTCGCCGATGGCGAGCGGCGTGGTGGTGTGCTGCCGCACGAGGCGCAGCGCCTCCTGGTTCTCGGCGGGTGTGACGTCCTCGAGCCAGAAGAGGTCGTAGGGCTCGAGGGACTTGCCGAGCTTCGCGGCCTGGATGGGCGTGAGCCGGTGGTGGGCGTCGTGCAGCAGGGGCAGCTCGGGTCCGAACTCGTTGCGGACCGCCTCGAAGACGGTGGGCAGGTGCCGCAGGTAGGAGCGGGTGTCCCAGTCCTCCTCGTTCGGCAGGGCGCCGCGCTGAGCGGGCTCGTGGTCGTACCGCACTCCCGTGTTCGCCTCGAAGGTCGCGTTCGACGCGATGCCGTAGATCGACTTCAGTCCCGGCACGCCGGTCTGGATCCGGATCGCCCGGTAGCCCTTCGCCTGATGCTCGCGGACGCTGTCGAAGAGCTCCTCGGTCGTCTTGCCGGAGGCGTGCCCGTAGGCGAGCAGGCCCGTCCGGGAGGCGCCACCGAGCAGCTGGTACACGGGCATGCCGGCGGCCTTGCCCTTGATGTCCCACAGCGCCGTGTCGACGGCGGCGATCGCGGCCATGGTGACGGGTCCACGGCGCCAGTAGGCGCTGCGGTAGAGGAACTGCCAGGTGTCCTCGATCCGGGCGGCGTCGCGGCCGATCAGCAGGGGCACGACGTGGTCGCGCAGGTAGGACACCACGGCGAGCTCGCGACCGTTCAGGGTCGCGTCGCCGAGGCCGGTGAGCCCGTCGTCGGTGGTCAGCTTGAGAGTGACGAAGTTGCGGTCCGGGCTCGTGACGACGACCTCGGCCTTGTCGATCTGCATGGGGTTCTCCTTGTCCGCGAGGGCTACTGCAGCCGGGCGACGGGGGTGCCGTCCTCCATGCGGAGGGCGGCGGTGCTGAGGGACGGGTCGCCGGCCTTCGGCGCCGTCATGACGGTCCGCATGAAGCCGGCGTTCCCGGCGAGAAGCGGCGACAGCCGGCCGATCCGTGCGCGAGGGTCACCGGCGGCGTCCGATCTCGACGAGTCGAGCCATGCGGCGAGGGCGAACGCGCAACCGGACGCCGTGCGCCCTGCGCGGAGCTCCGCCTCGGCCACCGGCACGATCCGGAGGGCCACCTTGCGGTCGCTGTCCTGGGCGATCTGGGCCAGCCGGTGCTCGATGCGGGCGTTGTCGAACCGAGCGAGCAGCGCGTCGCGGTAGGCGGCGGTCTCGAGCTCGGCCGGCAGGTGGCGGACCGCCTCGCCCCAGAACGCCGCGACGGCGCCGCGGAGCACCGGATCACCGATCGCTTCGGCGACCGTCTCGTGGCCGCGGGCCGGCCCGGCGAGCGCCAGCAGGGTGTGGGCCCCGTTGAGCAACCAGAGCTTGCGGCGCTCCCACGGTTCGATGTCGTCCACGAACCGGGCGCCTGCGTCCTCCCAGGCGGGGCGGCCCGCCGGGAAGTGCCCGCTCAGCACCCAGTCGGCGAAGGGCTCGGTGATGACGGGCGACCGATCGAGCCGTTCGGCGCGGGCGTTGAACGCGTCCACGTCCGCCTCCGTGACACGGGGGGTGATGCGGTCGACCGACGTGCTGACGAAGGCGACGGAGCCCGAGACGAACCGGGCGAGGCCGTCGTCGACCTCCCGGGCGGCCTCCGTCAGCCCTCGACCCACGAACGGCCCGTTGCGGGGCAGGTTGTCGCAGGGCACGACCGCGAGCGGCCCGCCCCCGGCCCGTCGACGGCTCTCGAGGCCGGTGAGGAGCCGGCCGAGCGTCGTCGCCGGCGTCGTCGCCTCGAGCGGATCGCCCCTCCGGATCGCTGCCCGCAGGGCCGCGAGATCGGAGGAGAGCTCCGCGTCGGCGAGATCGGGGCGCCCGGCGTCGTCCAGCCGGTAGCCCGCCTCCGTCACGGTGAGGGTGACGACCGCGAGCTCCGGGACGCGGAACAGCTCGACGAGCCGAGCCGTGTCCGCCCCGTCGACCGCCTCGACGAGGCTCGTGACCACCTCGTCGCGGTCGCCGTCCGGCCCTCGCTCGATGAGCGTGTACAGGCCGCCCTGCTCGGCGAGGACCTCGGCGGCGTCGGGACGGCGGCCCGTGAAGGCGGCGATGCCCCACCCGTCCGCGTCATGCGCGTGCGCCGTGTACCAGGCCTGATGCGCGCGATGGAACGCCCCGAGGCCGAGGTGCACGATGCGGATGGGCGCACTCGGAGCGGGGAACGCCGTGCGGGAGAGCCGCGGCGGAGCCGCCTCGGAATCGCTCACAGCTTGAACGCCGCTCTGGGTACGGCGTCGACGAGATCGTGCGCGATCCGCTCGGCGGCCGCCATGCCGATGCGGCCCTCGCGCACATACCGCGCGAGGAATGCGGCGTCGGCGCGTCGTGCCGCGTCGTGGCGCGCGGGGATCGAGAGGAAGGCGCGGGTGTCGTCGATGAAGCCCGAGGTGCGGAGGAACCCGGCGGTCTCCGTGACGGCCGATCGCCACCGCTGCATGGCGTCCGGCGCGTCGAGGAACCACCACGGGGCCCCGACGTAGACGCTCGGGTAGAAGCCGGCCAGCGGTGCCAGCTCCCGGGAGTACACGGTCTCGTCCACCGCGAAGAGGATCAGGTGGAAGCCCGGTTCCAGGCCGTAGCGCTCGAGGAGCGGCCGCAGGCCCCGGGTGTACTCCGTGGCCACGGGGATGTCGTGGCCCGTGTCGGGGCCGAAGGCCTCGAAGGTCCGGCTGCTGTGGTTCCGCAGCACGCCGGCATGCAGCGTCATCACCAGGCCGTCCTCGACCGACATCCGCGCCATCTGCAGCAGCATGTGGCCGCGGAACGAGCGCCGGTCGGCCGGCGAGGCGGCACCGCGGCGGACGCCGTCGAACAGCCTCGCCGCCTCGGCGGCCCCGAGGTCGACGGTCCAGGGTTCGGTCACGCCGACGTCGAGGGACACCGCGCCCTGGGCGAGGAAGTGCCCGCGACGCTGCTGCAGCGCGTCGAGGTAGCCGGCGAAGGTCTCGGGCGCTCCGGTCGCCTCGAGGAGCCGCGCGACCGACTCCGCGAACCCCGGCGCGTCCGGGTCCAGGTACCGGTCCGGACGGAAGGTCGGCAGCACCCGACCGGTGAAGGACGTGTCCGCCCGCAGCGCGGCGTGGGCGGCGAGATCGTCGAGCGGGTCGTCGGTCGTGGCGAGGACCTCGATCCGGAAGCGCTCGAAGAGCGCCCGGGGCCGGAACGCCGGCTCCTCCAGCCGGGCCGAGATCCGGTCGTAGATGCGGTCGGCCGACGACGGCTCCAGCTCGTCGGTGATGTCGAACACGGTCGCGAGCTCGTCCCGGAGCCAGTAGGCCGAGGCGGTGCCCGCGAAGGCGTCCCAGTGGTCCGCGAGCGTGCGCCACACCCGGCGCGGATCCGCGGAGCCCCCAGCGCCCAGCTCCGTCATGCTCACGCCACGGGCGTGCAGCAGCCGCGTGACGTAGTGGTCCCGGCCGACGAACAGCTCGGCCGGGTCGCCGAACGGCCGGTTCTCCAGCAGGAGGTCGGCGGGCACGTGGCCGTGCGGCGAGAGGATCGGCGCCTCGGCGACCGCGCCGTACAGGTCACGGGCGACCGCGCGCGTCTCCGGATCGACAGGCAGCAGGCGATCCGGATCGAGCGACGACGTCATGCCCCAATACAAGAGGTCGGACCGTGGCCTGTCAACCGGTTGCCAGGAGCCTGCCCGTGGACCGCCTCCGGATGAGGGACGTCGGGAAGGGCGGAGGCGCCTCGCGGGCGCCCCCCGGCTCGAGGTGATCCAGCAGCAGGCCGACGGCCTGCTCCCCCGCGTCCTCAAGGGGCGCGGCGACGGTGGTGATCGTCGGGGTGGTCAGCTCGCTGCCGAAGATGTCGTCGAATCCCGCGATGCTCAGGTCGTCGGGGACGACGACGCCGTGCTGCTGAGCCGTGCGCAGGAGCCCGATCGCCATGAGGTCGTTGAACGCCACGATCGCGGTCGCCGGCGACGCGGCCACCCGCTCGTATGCCGCCGATCCGCCCTCGAGCGTCGGCTCCCCTCCGGGGAACTCGAACACGCGAAGCCCGGCGGCACGGCCGGCGCGCAGCAGCGCGTCCCACCGCTGCCGGTCGACCCAGGAGCTCGAAGGACCGGCGAGATACCCGACGTTCACGTGTCCGAGCTCCTTCAGGTGCTCGACGAGCGCGAGCACTCCCGTCTCGACGTCGGGAACGAGGCTCGGCACTCCCTCGACGGCGCGATTGATGAGGACGGCCGGCTTCGATCGGGCGAGCTCCTGCAGCGACGGCGAGTCGAGCCGGCGGGTGGCGAAGACGATGCCGTCGACGCTCGGGCCGACGCGGAGGGCCGTCGCGCGCTCAGCAGCGGCGGACTCCTGCGACTCGGCGATGACGAGGGTGTAGCGGGCGGCGGCCGCCGCCCGTTCTGCCCCGCGGACGATGCCGAAGACGACCGGGTTGGTGATGTCCGCGAGGAGCAGCGCCAGCGTCATGGTGCGCCCGGTGGGGAGCGCCCGGGCGCTCGGATTGATGCGGAAACCGAGCTGTGCAGCGGTGTCCCGGACCTTGCGCTCCGTCGCGGCGCTGATCCGGCCCGGCCGGCTGAGCGCCCGTGACACCGTCGAGGGGCTCACGCCCGCCACCCGGGCGACGTCGTAGATGGTCGGCGATCCCGAGGTGGCCCCACCACCGGCCGCGGGTTCCCTCACTGCGTCGCTCATCGGGTCTCCTCGCGCAATCGGTTGCACGGACTCTATCGGGGAGGTCGCTTCGCCGGTCGGGCCGGCGATGGCGCCCCCACCGCCCCGTAGGTTCTCTCACGGCGCGGAGCTCCGATGCGGCGCGTCACGCCGGCCGAGGGGGGACGACATGACGCTCGCGCTGGTCGCCGTCGCGGTCGCCTTCGCCGTGAGCATGGGCGCCCACTACACGGGGGCGTGCATGGGGATGCCACACGCTCTCGGGGCGGTGAGCGCCTGGCGCGCGCTCGTGATCATGGCACCGCTCACGTTCGTCGGCGCGGCGCTCGCGAGCCACGGCGTCGAGCACACGGTCGGCCATGGTCTCGTCGCGGGCAGCCTGACCGTGCAGGCGCAGATCGTGATCGTCGGCGTCGCGTTCGCGCTCACGTCGGCGTTCAACGTGCTGCGGGTGCCGACCTCGACCATCCAGATCCTGGTGTTCACGGTCGTCGGCGTCGCCCT
The DNA here is from genome assembly GCA_025936735.1 of Amnibacterium sp. Taxonomy (GTDB): domain Bacteria; phylum Actinomycetota; class Actinomycetes; order Actinomycetales; family Microbacteriaceae; genus Amnibacterium. The sequence continues at coordinate 1,621 of JAICSU010000001.1, read as the reverse complement.
GGCCGCCCACGCGGCGGTGCGCTGGAGCACCATCGGCGTCCTCGCCGTCGTCTGGGTCGTCGCCCCGCCCGTCGCGGCGCTGCTGGGCTTCGTGCTCACGCGCGTCCTCGATCGCGTGCCGGCGCTCCGTGCCCGGGCGGAGCTTCCGCGGCCGGGGACGGGCTCGGGATCCACGGGGGTGTGGCTCGGCGTCGCGCTGACCGTGGTCGGGGCCGCGGCCTCGTTCACGATGGGTGCGAACGACGTCGCGAACGCCTCCGGGTCGCTGGTCGCCTCCGCCGGCTTCTCCCCCCTCACGGCCGGCGTCGTCGGCGGGCTCGGACTCGCGCTGGGAGTGCTCACGTGGGGACGTCGGCTGCTCCACAAGGTGGCGTTCGACATCGTCACCGTCGACCGGCCCATGGCCACGGCGGCACAGCTCGTGCAGGCCGCCGTCGTGCTGACCGCCGTCGCCTTCGGTCTCTTCACCTCGATGAACCAGGCCCTCGTCGGCGGCATGGCGGGTGCCGGGCTCGCCCGGGGCCGGCGCACGGTCAAGACCTCGAGCCTCCTCGGCATCCTCCGCGGCTGGGTCATCGGTCCCGGAGCCGGCATCCTCGCCGGCTTCGTCATCGCCCTCGCGCTCGCGCTGATGCGGGTCCCGCTCGCCTCGTGAGCGGCTACCCAGCCGCCGCAGCCGCCCGGGCATCGTCGAGGAAGACGCGTGAGCCGCGTTCCCAGAGAACGCACACGACGGGCGGAGCAGCGGCCCACCTCCATGCCGTTGGATCGTTGGCCGTCAGCAACAGATGGAGTGGTGCAACTTTCGGGCGGAGCGCACGGCCCGCTCCGCCGGCCGGCCACCGCCTGAGGAGGGACAGTCGTGTCAGGGAGATCGATCGCGCTCGCCACGCTCGCCGTGGGCAGCGCGCTGCTGCTCGCCGGGTGTGCCGAACCGCAGGCGGCGATACCGCCCGTTCCCGCGAGCACCCCCACGCCGTCAGCGATCGAGATGGCGACGCCGGCACCGACGCCGGCACCGACGCTCTCCGGCGCTCCGACCGGCGGAACGGTCTCACTGAGCGTGCACCGCGGCGCTCCGCCTCTTCTCGCTCACGAGGGCCCCGCGTGGTACGTCATCGCGGCCGATCCCGGCTCCACCTCCGTGAAGATCGCCTGGACGGACACCCCGACGCCGGGCTGCGGGGCGGTCAGGGACGTGTGGGTGCAGGAGACCAGCAACGACGTGACCATCGACCTCGCGCGGTCGGCTCGCGGTCTCGACACGACGTGCCCGGACGTGCTCGTTCCACGGCGCGCGACCGTCTCGTTGGAGGCGCCCCTCGGCTCTCGCCGGCTCCTCGAGGAGTCGGGCGGCCCGATGGTTCCGCACCCCTGCCCGTCTCCGTTGTCCGCCACCCCTGCGTCGCCGGACATCGCCTGCCCGCTCGAATCGACGAACCGCTGAGGGCGTCCTCGATCCACGACCGTTGCCCGAAGACATGGCGGAGGGCGTGGGATTCGAACCCACGGGACGTTGCCGCCCACCGGTTTTCAAGACCGGGTCCATCGGCCGCTCGGACAGCCCTCCAGGGCAGCGATGCTAGCGGAGGCCGGGTGGGCCGCCTCGGGCAATGCGTAT
>JAICSU010000080.1 GCA_025936735.1 Amnibacterium sp. | reverse complement strand
GGCACCGGCATCGCCAACGCGATCTCGGACGGCTACGACCGCTGGGCGGGCCCGATCACGACCCGGGTCAACGGCTCGATGGTCGCGGACCGCGCCGGCGTGGTCACGCCCTTCGCCCTGCAGAACCTGCAGCAGCGCGGCACCTTCTTCGTCAAGCCGACGGAGGAGGTCTACGAGGGCATGGTCGTCGGGGAGAACTCGCGCCAGGACGACATGGACGTGAACGTCACCAAGGAGAAGCAGCTGAACAACATCCGCTCCTCCACCGCGGACGAGCTGGAGCGCCTCACCCCGTCGCGCGAGCTGTCGCTCGAGGAGAGCCTCGAGTTCGCTCGCGACGACGAGTGCGTCGAGGTGACGCCGAACGCCGTGCGCATCCGGAAGGTGGAGCTCGACCAGACCGCGCGCGGCCGGGCCGCCTCCCGGCTGAAGCGCCAGACGGCGTAGCCGACGGGGTGAAGCGGCGTCAGTGAGCCGCGGCGGCGGGCGCGGTCGCCCGCGCGAGGGCGGGCCGCCGGTGGCGGAGCGCGAGCACGAAGCAGGTGCCGACGACGGCCGCATAGGCGATCCAGACGGCCACCTCGAGCCACGTGGCCGTGGACGAGATGCTGAAGACGCCGCTCAGGAGCGAGCCGTACCAGCTGTCCGGGGGGATCGCGCCGCTCATGTCGTAGGCGAGGCGCCCGCTGCCCGGGAGGACGCGGCCCTCCTGCAGGTCGCCGACGCCGTGGCTGAGGACTCCGGCGGCGACGAGGATGAGCAGCGCGCCCGTCCACGTGAAGAAGCGGCTCAGGTTGATCCGCACCAGGCCCCGGGAGATCAGCGCACCGAGCGCGATCGCGGTGCCGATGCCGAGCAGTGCGCCGATGAGGGCGAGCACCGACTCCCCGGTGGACTGCACGGCCGTCCAGAGGAAGAGCGAGGTCTCGACGCCCTCCCGGCCGACCGAGAGGAACGCGAGCAGGACGATGCCCCAGCCGGCGCCGCCCAGCGAGCGGTCCACGTCGGAGCGCAGCGTGGAGGAGAGCGCCGCGCTGTTGCGCACCATCCAGAAGATCATCCAGGTGACGAACCCCACCGCGACGACCGACAGCGTCCCGGCGATCACCGGCTCGGCATCGCCCAGCTCGACCGTGCCGAACGTGAGCACGGCGCCGACGGCGATCGCGAGGAAGACGGCGAGGCCGATGCCGGTCCAGATCCGCGGTTTCAGGTCCGAGCGGCCCAGCTTGGTCGCATAGCCGAGCAGGATCGAGACGATCAGCGCGGCCTCGAGGCCTTCGCGGAGTCCGATGAGGTAGATGGCGAGCACGAGTGAGCTTCCGGGTCGTAGGAGAAGGAAGGTAAGGATTACCTAACCCTCTCGATGGTAGGCGACGGATCCGGGAGCGTCCACCCGGCTGCGAGGATGGGCGGATGCGCGGCCGGTCCCTCTCCGTCGAGGCGCTGGCCGGTGTGCTCGTCGCCCTGATCGCGGGGCTGCTCGTCGGCACGCTCGGCACCTTCAAGCACCAGGCGGGCGTCGACGCGACGACCGGCACCGGGGCGCCGTACGGCCTCGTCCTCGCGCTCGCGATGGTGGCCGCCGTGCTCCTCGCGTTGCGGGTCGCGTTCGGCACGCGGCGGTACGCCGCAGCGGCGGGGGTGGGGGTCGTGGCCGCCGTCGTGATCTTCGGACGGCCGGGGCCCGGAGGATCCGAGGTGGTGCCGCCCGGCCCGGTGGGCCTCGTCTGGTGGATCGCGCCGCTCGTGATCGCGTTGCTCGTGGTCGTCGTGCCTGTGCGTCGCCGCCGGACGGACTCCCCAGACGCCGATGGGATACTGGACGTGCCCGCGGAGGAAGAGGATCCAGCACCGTGACCTATGTCATCGCCCTGCCGTGCGTGGACGTCAAGGACCGCGCCTGCGTCGACGAATGCCCGGTCGACTGCATCTACGAGGGCGAGCGGATGCTCTACATCCAGCCCGACGAGTGCGTCGACTGCGGCGCCTGCGAGCCCGTGTGCCCCGTCGAGGCCATCTACTACGAGGACGACCTGCCTCCGCAGTGGGCCGACTACTACAAGGCCAACGTCGAGTTCTTCGACGAGGTCGGCTCGCCCGGGGGCGCCGCGAAGGTCGGCGTGATCCCGAAGGACCACCCGATCGTCGCCGCGCTGCCGCCGCAGGCGTGACCGGGCTCCGGCGACGGCGCCGATAGAGTGCTGCGGTGACGGACGACACGACCGCGACCATCCGATTCCCGGGCGGTGAAGCCGAGTTCCCGATCCTGCCCGCCACCCAGGGCGCGTCGAGCATCGACATCGCGCAGCTGACGCGGAAGACGGGCCTCACGACGCTGGACAACGGCTTCGTCAACACCGCCTCGACGAAGTCGGCGATCACCTACATCGACGGTGATGAGGGGATCCTGCGCTACCGGGGCTACCCGATCGAGGAGCTCGCGCAGCACTCGACGTACCTCGAGGTCGCGTGGCTGCTCATCCACGGCGAGCTGCCGACGCCCGGCGAGCTGGCCGAGTTCGACGAGAAGATCCGGCGTCACACGCTCCTCCACGAGGACATGCGGCGTTTCTTCGACGCCCTTCCGCACACCGCGCATCCGATGACCGTGCTGTCGAGCGCGGTGAGCGCGCTCGCCACGTACTACGAGGACTCGCTGTCCCCGCACGACCCGGAGCAGGTCGAGGCGTCCACCATCCGGCTGCTCGCGAAGCTGCCCGTGATCGCGGCCTACGCGCACAAGAAGACGCTCGGTCAGGCGTTCCTCTACCCGGACAACCGGCTGTCCTTCGTCGACAACTTCGTCCGGCTCAACTTCGGCACGAACGCCGAGCCGTACGAGGTGGACCCGGTCGTCTCGAAGGCGCTCGAGCGGCTGCTGATCCTGCACGAGGACCACGAGCAGAACGCGTCCGCCTCCACGGTGCGGCTCGTCGGGTCCACGGAGGCGAACATGTTCGTCTCCATCTCGGCCGGCATCGCCGCGCTCTCCGGGCCGCTGCACGGCGGCGCGAACGAGGCCGTGCTCGCCATGCTCGCCCGCATCCGCGACTCCGGCGAGGGGGTCGACGCCTTCGTCGAGCGGGTGAAGAAGAAGGAGGAGGGCGTGCGCCTGATGGGCTTCGGCCACCGGGTGTACAAGTCCTACGACCCGCGGGCGCGGCTCGTGAAGGAGAGCGCCGACGAGGTGCTCGACTCCCTCGGCGTGCACGACCCGCTGCTCGATCTCGCCCGCGAGCTCGAGCACATCGCGCTCTCCGACGAGTACTTCATCGAGCGGCGCCTCTACCCGAACGTCGACTTCTACACGGGCGTGCTCTACAAGGCGATGGGATTCCCCGCCCGGATGTTCACGGTGCTGTTCGCGATCGGGCGGCTCCCCGGGTGGATCGCGCACTGGCGCGAGGCGAACGCGGACCCGACGACGAAGATCGGCCGCCCCCAGCAGCTCTACGTGGGCCCCACGGAGCGCCACCTCGACCGCTGACCCACCTCCTCCGGAGCACTTCGGCAGGCAAGCACCTCAGCAGGACGTTCTCCCTCGGGCAGGACGAGATCGGCCCTGCCGTCCTGCTGAAGCGAAACCGTCCTGCCGACGTGCTCGGGCGGTCAGGTGTGGAGGGCCGCGTTCAGGGTGATGCCGGCGCCACCGCGCTCCAGCGCCTCGACCGCGCCGGTCACCGAGTTGCGGCGGAAGAGCAGGTTCGGGAGCCCGGACAGCTCCCGCGCCTTCACCACCCGGTCGCCGTCGCCGGGCAGGGTCACCTTCGTGGCCGCGGTGACGTAGAGGCCCGCCTCGATCACGCAGTCGTCGCCGATCGCGATGCCGAGGCCCGCGTTCGCCCCGAGCAGGCACCGCCGGCCGATCGAGATCCGCTCCGTGCCGCCGCCGGAGAGGGTGCCCATGATCGACGCCCCGCCGCCCACGTCGGAGCCGTCGCCGACCACCACTCCCTGCGAGATCCGGCCCTCCACCATCGACGCGCCGAGCGTGCCCGCGTTGTAGTTGACGAACCCCTCGTGCATGACCACCGTCCCGGGCGCGAGGTGCGCACCGAGTCGCACGCGCGACGCGTCCGCGATCCGCACGCCGGCCGGCACGACGTAGTCGGTCATCCGGGGGAAGCGGTCGAGCCCGTGCACGTCGATCCCGTCCCGCCACAGGTACTCCCGACGCAGGAACGGCGCCTGCTCCGGCGGCACCGCTCCCCGCGAGGTCCACAGCACGATCGGCAGCACCCCGAAGATCCCGTCGAGGTTGATCGTGTTCGGCGCGACGAGGCGATGGGACAGCAGGTGGAGGCGCAGATAGGCGTCCGGCGTCGACGCCGGGGCGGCGTCGAGGTCGATGCGCACGGCGACCGGTGCGCGGGTGACGCGGAGCCCCTCGTCCTCGCCGGACAGGCGGACGAGGTCGACCGGCGGCTCGCCCGGGTCGCGACCGCCGAGCGCGGGCGCCGGGAACCAGGTGTCGAGCACCGTGCCGTCGGGTCCGGAGGTCGCGAGGCCGTGGCCCCAGGCGAGGCGGGAGGCGTCCGTCACCCGCCCAGGCTAGCGGGGGCGTCGGCGCCCCTCCGAGCCGCCTGCGGGTAGCCTTCGGACCGTGCCCGGGCTCGATCTGACCGCCGACGTCGTGGAGCTCACGCGCACGATCTGCGACATCGCGACCGTCTCCGACGACGAGGGACCGCTCGCGGACGCGATCGAGGCGGCGGTCCGCGCGGTGCCGCACCTCGTCGTGCGCCGCTACGGCGACACGGTCGTCGCCCGCACGGAGCTCGGGCGGCCCGCGCGGGTCGTGATCGCGGGCCACATCGACACCGTGCCGGTGAACGGCAACCTCCCCACCCGGATCGAGGAGATCGCGGGGGAGGAGGTAGTCGTCGGCCGCGGCACCGTGGACATGAAGGGCGGCGTCGCGGTGCAGCTGAAGCTCGCCGCCGAGGTCGCGGCACCCGCGGTCGACGTCACCTGGATCTGGTACGACCACGAGGAGGTCGGCGAGGACGTCAACGGCCTCAACGTGCTGCTGCAGACCCATCCCGAGGAGCTGAAGGGCGACTTCGCGATCCTCGGTGAACCGACCGGCGCCGGGATCGAGGGCGGCTGCAACGGCAACCTGCGGGCGGAGATCCGCACCTTCGGCCGCCGCGCGCACTCCGCGCGCGGCTGGGTGGGGGTGAACGCCATCCATCTCGCCGCGCCGATCCTCGAGCGGCTCGCCGAGTACGAGCCGGCGTCCGTGGAGGTGGACGGCCTCGTCTACCGGGAGGGCCTGAACGCGGTCGGGATCCGCGGCGGCGTCGCCGGCAACGTGATCCCCGACGAATGCATGGTGCACGTGAACTACCGGTTCGCCCCGAGCCGCTCCCCTGAGGAGGCGGAGGCGCACGTACGGCACGTCTTCTCGGGCTTCGACGTGCGGATCGTGGACCTCGCCGGCGGCGCACGGCCCGGCCTCGACGTGCCGGTGGCCCGCGAGTTCGTCGAGGCGGTCGGTGCGGTGCCCCGGCCGAAGTACGGCTGGACCGACGTCGCCCGCTTCTCGCGCCTCGGCGTGCCCGCCGTGAACTACGGGCCCGGCGATCCGCTGCTCGCGCACGCGGACGACGAGCGAGTGCCTGCCTCCCAGATCCGGGCGTGCGAGGCCGGTCTCCGGGCGTGGCTCACGCGGGCGTGACCACCGCGTCGCCGGTCCGCCCCGTCGAGGCCCGCCGGGGGCAGGCGGCCGGGCGCCGCTGGTCGCGGACGCCCTGGTGGGGGCGCGCGCTCCTGATCTTCGCGGCGTCCCGCGTCGTCACGACGCTCCTCCTCCTCTGGGTCGGGACGCAGGGCACCAGCGCGTCGCGGGCCGGCGCGCATCCCGACCTGATCACGCTCTCCACGGCGTGGGACGGTCAGTGGTACTGGTACGTGGCCGTGCACGGCTACCCGTCGGTGTTGCCGCTGACCCCCTCCGGCGCCGTCGACACGAACCAGTGGGCGTTCCTGCCGCTCTACCCCTACCTCGTGAAGGCGCTGTCCCTCGGGGTGACCGCGGCGTGGCCCCCGGTGGCGGTGCTCGTCTCGCTCGCCGCCGGCTTCGTGGCCGCGGTGCTGCTGGCGCTGCTCCTGCGCCCCCGGATCGGCGACGGGCGGGCGGACTTCGCCGTCGCGATCTTCGCCTTCTCGCCGGTCGCCTTCGTGCTGCAGACGGCCTACGCGGAGTCCCTCGGCCTCGCCCTGCTGCTCGGGGGCCTGTGCCTCGTCGAACGGCGCCGCTACGGGTGGGCCGTCCCCGTGGTGGTGGCGCTCGCCTTCACGCGCCCCGAGGCCCTCCCCTTCGCGCTGGCGGTCGGGCTGCACCTGCTGCTCCGCATCCGTGCTGCCCGCGCCGGGCGGGACGTGCTGCCGCGGCGGGAGCTCGTCGGCGGCCTCGTGCTCACCGGGGTGTCCCTCGTCGCCGGCTTCGCCTGGACGGGGATCGCGGCGGCGGCCACCGGCGTGCCCGACGCCTACGTGCGGACGGAGGCCGCGTGGCGCGCCCTGTGGATGGGCGACAGGCCCTTCCGGATCGTCACCCCGTGGTTCTTCGCCGCCCACTTCTGGGCGGCGCTCGTCGTCGGCGCCCCCGCGGCGGACGCCGTCGGCGCCGTGCTGCTCGTGCTCGTGCTCGGCGGGTTCGCGGTGCTGCTGTGCACCCCCGCCGCGCGGCGGCTCGGGGGGCTGAACCGGTTGTGGGCCGCCTCCTACGCCCTCTACCTGCTCGGGGTCTTCTTCCCGCAGTCGAGCCTGTTCCGGCTCCTCATGCCGATGGCACCCCTCGCCGGCGCCCTCGTTCCACGGGGACGGCCGGCCCGCGCGGCCCTGCTCGTCGCCTGCGTCGCGCTGCAGGCGCTGTGGCTCTGGTGCACCTACGGGCCCTTCCAGGCCTACTGGAGTGTGCCCTGATCAGGCCCTCGGGGATCCGGCATTTGGGTGTGGCGGCCGCCGTAGGGGATAATGGGAACCGTTCTTCACGAAGGAAGAGGGGACGCGCATGGCGGCGATGAAACCGCGCACGGGTGACGGTCCGATGGAGGCGGTCAAGGAGGGGCGCCTCATCATCGTGCGTGTGCCGCTCGAGGGTGGAGGGCGTCTCGTGGTGTCGGTGAACGACGCCGAGGCGAAGGAGCTCCGGGACGCGCTCTCGAACGCCATCGGCTGACGAGGCGGGCCGCGCCTCTCGCGCAGCGCGTCAGCGGCGCACGAGCTGGAGCAGGCCGTCCCCGACGGGCAGCACCGCTGCCAGCACCTCCGACCGGTCCCTCACCGCTTTCAGCAGCTCGCGGTAGGCGACGGTCGGGCGGTCCCGCTTCGCCGGGTTCGCCACCTTGCCGCCCTGCAGCACCCGGGCGACGAGCACGATCCCGCCGACCCGGGCGAGCCGCAAGGCCGCGTCGACGTGCGCGGGCAGGTTCTCCCAGTCGGCGTCGACGAGCACCAGGTCGTAGGAGTCGTCGTTCATCCGCGGCAGCACCTCGCGGGCGTCGCCCGTGATGAAGCGCACCTGCTTCGGGTACCCGGCGGCGGCGAACACACCGCGCGCGACCTGGTGGTGGTCGAGGTCGACGTCGATGGTGGTGAGCTGCGCTTTGGGCGCGCCCCGCAGCAGCCAGAGCCCGGAGACGCCCACGCCGGTGCCGATCTCGACGATCGTCGCGGCCGGCCGCCCGGCGGCGGCGACGGCGAGTGCGGCCCCGACGGCCGGCGAGACGGCGTCGATCCCGAACTGCGCGGACGACTCGCGGGCACCGAGGATCGCGTCGTCCTCGGCCGCGAACGCGTCGGCGAACACGGCGCCGGTGGTGCTGTCGGGCATCGCGCAAAGCCTATCGGCGGCATGGATCCGGGCGGGGGAGCAGCGGAGGGAGGGATCGGCGCTTACGCTTCCTCCATGGGTTTCGGGTTCGAGAAGCTGCTCGTGATCGGGGTGATCGCGCTCTTCCTCATCGGGCCCGAGAAGCTGCCCGACTACGCCACCCGTCTCGCCCGCTTCGTCCGCACCGCTCGCCGCATGATCGACGACGCCAAGGACCGGGTGAAGGAGGAGATGGGGGCCGACTTCGACGAGGAGGAGTGGCGCCGCCTCGACCCCCGCCAGTACGACCCGCGCCGCATCATCCGGGACGCGCTGCTCGAGCCGCTCGACGAGGACGACGCCACCGACCCCGAGCCCGAGCCGGAGCCCGTGGAGCGGGCGCCCGAGCCGCGGCGCGTACGCGGGCAGGCCGCCGTCTTCGACTCCGAAGCGACCTGAGCCCGGTCCTACGGGCTGAAGGGCAGGGACCGGCCGGCGAGGCCGCGCGGCCTCGAGCCGACGGCGGCCGCGATCGCGGCGAGCGCGACGGCGGCGGGGTCCGACGGGTCGCGCAGCACGACCGGCACGCCGGCGTCCCCGTCCCGCCGCAGCGTCGCGCTGAGCGGCACCGAGCCGAGCAGCGGCACCGGCTCGTCGTCGCGGGACAGCCGCGCCGCGACCGCGGCGCCCCCACCGGATCCGAACAGGTCGAGCACCGTGCCGTCGGGCATCGGGGCGGGGGACATCGTCTCCACGACACCGATCACCCGCTGGCCGAGTCGTCGGGCCACGAGGCCCGACCGGACGGCCACGTCCGCCGCGGCCGCCTGCGGCGTGGTGACGACGAGCACCTCGGCCGACGGCAGCAGCTGGCCGAGGGAGATCGCCACGTCCCCGGTGCCGGGCGGCGAGTCGACGAGCAGGACGTCGAGGTCGCCGAAGTGCACGTCGGTGAGGAACTGGTTCAGCGTCCGGTGCAGCATCGGCCCCCGCCAGGCGACCGCCCCCGTCCGGTCGTCCGGCGGCAGGAACATGCCGATCGAGACGGCCTTCACCCCGTGCGCGACCGGCGGCAGGATCAGGCCGTCGAGGCTCGTCGGCGCGACGTCCGCCGGGATGCCGAGCAGTCCCGGGATCGAGAAGCCGTGCACGTCCGCGTCCACGACGCCGACGGACCGCCCGGCCGCCGCGAGGGCGACGGCGAGGTTCGCGGTCACGGTCGACTTGCCGACCCCGCCCTTGCCGGAGGTCACCGCGACGACCCGGGTGAGGGAGTCCGGGCCGAAGGGGGAGGCGCGCCTGCCCCTCAGGCGCGCGACGAGCGCGGCGCGACGGGCGGGCGCCATCACCCCGATCGCGAGCTCCACCGCCTCGATCCCCGGCACGGCGAGGGCGGCGGCGCGGGCATCCGCTTCGATGCGGTCGGCGGCGGGGCAGCCGGTGATGGTCAGGCTGAGCCCGACCCGGGCGACGGTGCCCTGGACCTCGACGAAGTCGACCATGTCGAGCTCGGCGATCGGCCGCCGGATCTCGGGATCGCGGATCCGGCCGACCGCCTCGCGCACGGCGTCCGGCTGTGGGCTCACGGTCGCGGGGCCGCGCCCGTCGCCCGATCCGCCTCCCGCCGGTCGAGCTCCTCGAGCAGGGAGCGCAGCTCGGTGCGCACGAAGTCCTTCGACGCCATGTCGCGGACGAGCAGCCGGAGCGCCACGATCTCGCGGGCCAGGTACTCGGTGTCGTCGAGGTTCCGCTGCGCCTGCTGGCGGTCCTGCTCCGTCTGCACGCGGTCGCGGTCGTCCTGCCGGTTCTGCGCGAGCAGGATGAGGGGCGCGGCGTAGGAGGCCTGCAGCGACAGGATCAGCGTGAGCAGGGTGAAGTTCGAGGCGCGGGGGTCGAACTGGGCGGTGGCCGGCGCGAGGCTGTTCCAGAGCAGCCACACGACGACGAACACGGTCATCCCGACCAGGAACCACGACGTGCCCATGGCGCGGGCGAAGGACTCCGAGAACCGGCCGAACACGTCCCGGCTCGTGCGCGCCTGGCGGCGGCGGCCGAGTCCCTTCGGCTCCTCCAGCGGGTCGATCTGCCGCCGCTCCCCGCGCCTAGCGGGCGCCGCCACGACGGGGCCTCCTTCCCGGGCGGGTCAGGATGGCCGCCGTGTCCGTCGAGGGGCGGCGGGCCGCCACGCGGGGCGCGTCGTCGGCGTCGCTGCTGCGCCAGTCGTCGGGCAGCAGCCGGTCGAGCACGTCGTCGACCGTCACCACCCCGACCAGCCGGTGCGCCGCGTCGACGACCGGCACCTGCACCAGGTTGTAGGAGGCGAGGATCCGCGAGACCTCCGCCGCGGACGTGTCCGCCCGCACCGGCTCCGTGGACGTGTCGAGCAGGGTGCCCATCCGCTCGTGCGGCGGGTAGCGCAGCATCCGCTGGAAGTGCACGATGCCGAGGAACCGGCCGGTCGGCGGCTCGTAGGGCGGCAGGGTGATGCAGATCGCGGCGCCGAGGGCGGGGGCGAGCTCGTGTCGGCGGATGAGGGCGAGCCCCTCGGCGACGGTCGCGTCGGAGGACAGGATGATCGGATCCGTCGTCATGAGGCCGCCGGCCGTGTCCGGGTCGTAGGTGAGGAGCATCCGCACGTCGTCGGCCTCGTCGGGCTCCATGAGGTCGAGGAGCGCGTCGCTGCGCTCGTCGGGGAGCGACGCGATGAGGTCGGCCGCGTCGTCGGGCTGCATCGCCTCGAGCACGTCGGCGGCGCGGTCGTCGCCGAGCGCGGCGAGGATGCGCGCGCCGGACGCCTCCGGCATCTCCTCGAGCACGTCCGCCAGGCGCTCGTCCGGGAGCTCCGCGACGACCTCGAGCATCCGCTGCTCCGGCAGGTCGAGGAGGGTCGAGGCGAGGTCGGCGGCCTGCAGGTCGGCGTAGCTCTGGATCAGCTGCGTGGCGGACTGGCCCTGCCCGGTGCGGATGCGCTCACGGACGTCCGCCCACTTCACGAACATCGTCGCGCCCTTGGCGAAGGGCGAGGGGCTCGTCTTCGGGCGGCGCACGAAGACCTGCGCGACCTCCCACTCGCCGGGGCCGACCTCCTCGATCGCGACGTCCTCGATGGTCGCCTCGCCGGAGCCGTCGGTGAGCGCGACGCGGCGGCCGAGCAT
>JAICSU010000121.1 GCA_025936735.1 Amnibacterium sp. | reverse complement strand
TTCTGCAGCACGGGCGTGAGCTTCGAGTTCTTCGCCACGGGCAGGCCGTAGGGCGCCTCGTCGAAGGTCTTGCCGGCCTCCTGCAGCTTGCCGCCCGACTTCGAGATCGCGTACAGCGTGACGGGGGAGTCGGCGCTCAGGGCGTCGGCCTTGCCCAGGATCACCGCGTTCGTCGCGTCCTGCTGGGTGTCGTAGCGGAGCGCCTGGATGGCGGGCTTGCCCGCCTGGGTGCACTTCTTCGACTTGGCGGGCACCTCATCGGTGTCCTCGAAGGTCGTGGCCTGGACGGCGACCTTCAGGCCGCAGGCGCTGTCGGGGTTCACGGTCTTGCCCTTCGCGGACGCCCAGAGGATGCCGGCGGAGTAGTAGTTGACGAAGTCCACCTGCTTCTCCCGCTCGGTCGTGTCCGTGAACGACGACATGCCGAAGTCGTCCTTGCCGCCGGTGATGCTCGGGATGATGTTGTCGAACTTCGCGACGGCGTAGTTCGCCTTCACGCCGAGCTTCGCGGCGATCGCGTTCCCGAGGTCGACCTCCCAGCCCGCCGGGTTGCCGTTGTCGTCCTTGTACTCGTTCGGCGGGTACGTGTCATCCATGCCGATCACGATCTGGCCGGCCGACTTGATGTTCGCGGGGAGCTGGTCCGCCAGCGTCGTGCTCTTCGTCACCCCGGCGCCGGCGCTGGTCGGTGAGCCCGAGGACGGGGTGGAGTTGTCCACGCACCCGGTCAGGGCGAGCGCCGTCACGGCGGCCAGCGCGGTCAGCGGGGCGAGGGATCGGATGCGCATGAGGGGGAGGTGCCTTCTTCCAGTGCGACGGTGCAGGGGTACTCGGGGAGAGTAGCGGGACCGGCGCCGGGCGTCCGCGTCGGAAGGCGGCGGATCCGTCACGATGCGCGGATCGCTGCGATCAGGCTCGTGGCCACGGGGAGCTGGGGGACGAGGACGGCTTGGAACGCGTGGTAGAGGTCGGGCTTCGGTGCGTCGGCCGGCACGTCGAGCTCGTGCCGCCACGATCCGAGCCCCTCGTCGACGAAGCGGGACCGGATGTGGGCCTGCCACCGCTCCACGTCGTGTGCAGCGTCGCCGGGATCGCCGGGGAGGCGGGCGAGGACGGCGGCCGCCGCGAACGCCTCGGCCGCGACCCAGTGCAGCCGGCGCGTGCTGACCGGAGTGCCGTCCCAGTCCACGGTGTACAGGAACCCCTCGGAACCGGTTCTCGCCCACCCGTCCTCGACCGCGCGCCGGTACAGCGCTCCCGCACCCTCGGCGAACCCGGGGACGGGGACGCCCTCACCGTTCGCCTGCGCGATCAAGCGGGCCCATTCGAAGCCGTGACCCACGGTCGACCCGTACGGGCGGAACGCGTCGTCCGGCTGCGAGCGGTGATGGTCGGGTAGCGGGCGCCAGTCCTCGTCGTAGTGCTCGAGGATCCGCCACGAGCGAGTCGCGGCCTCGTCCAGCACGAGACGGCACAGCCCGATCGCCCGGTCGGCGAGCCGTGCGTCCCCGGTCGCGTCGGCGGCCGCGAAGAGCGCTTCGGTGAGATGCATCGCCCCGTTCATCCCCCGGTACGGCAGCGGACGGCCCTGGCTGTCGATCCGGTCGATCGGCCGGTCGGCCCCCGGTTCCCAGAACCCGTCCTCGAGTCGTCCGAGCGCCTGCTCGAGCAGGGGAGGCGCGACGGGGATCCCCGCTGCCGAACCCGTGGACGCGGCGAGGATCACGAAGCTCAGCGCATAGAGCGACCGTGCCCCCCGGCCCTCGGGGCCGTCCGTCCAGCCGTCGGCGCCACGCCTCCCGAGGCTCTCCAGGAGCGCCTCCGCCGAGGCGCTGGTGGACGGGTGTCCCCGCATCCCGGCGAGGGCGAGCACATGCGCCATGCGCGCCGTCAGATAGGCGGGCGCGGGCGCGCCCGAATCCGAGCCGCGGGCGTCGAGGACGACCGCGTCCCCCGCCGCGGTGACGGCGGCCCGGGGGAACGCCAGCAGTCGGGCCTCCTCGGCTCGGCACCACTGCACGAGGCCGGACCACGTCATGGGGACGATCGTCCCAGACCCACCTCCGCTCGCCGGCTCGCACCCCCGGGTCACCCGGGCGGGGCGGAGATGGTGGTGTCGACCCACCGGCGCAGCTCGGCCGGGGGGAGCGCCCCCACGGAGCGCCCGATCTCGTGGCCGCCCGAGTACACCAGGAGGGCCGGGATGCCGGTGATCCGGTGCCGGGCGGACGTGGCTGGAGCGAGATCGGCGTTCACCTTCGCGACCTTCATCCGGCCTGCTCGCTCCGTCGCGAGCTGCTCGACCACCGGAGCGACCATCCGGCACGGTCCGCACCACGGCGCCCAGACGTCGACGAGCACGGGGAGCGGACTGCGTTCCACCACCTCCGCGAAGTCGTCGTCGCCCGCCTCCACCAGCCAGGGCAGGTCCGCATGGCACACCGAGCAGCGAGGATGGCCGCGCGCTGCCGACGGCACGCGGTTGCGACGGCCGCAGGACGGGCAGGCGGCTATCCCCGGGCTCACCGCCATGGCGACCCTCCGTGCCGACGCAGCGCCGCGCCGACCTCAGCGACGGAGGGCTCCATCAGCCACTCGCCGTCCACGTAGACCACGGGGGTGCGCAGGGCGCCGCGCGCCAGCCGCTGCAGCTTCCACTCGGCGTCCGGGTGCTCGTCCAGGTCCACATAGGCGTACTCGATGCCGGCGTGCTCCAGGGCTCGCCGGATCATCTGACTGATGCCGCACCAGCGGTTCCCGTAGACGGCGACGGGGACCTTGCGGCTCCGGGCCCCCGTCACGGGCGACCCGATCGTCATCGTCATGATGCCCTCGCTTCCTCGCGCGATGAGACCTCGTCCATCGCGCGCAGCAACTCGTCGAAATCGGGCAGGTGGTGCACGTAGGGGGACACGTGCGCGTAGCGGATGACGCCACCGGCATCGAGCAGGTAGAGCGCCCGCTCGCTGAACCCGTCCTGCTCGCGCCACACCCCGTACCGCCGGGCCACCTCGCCCTTCGGGGCGAAGTCCGACAGCAGCGGGAAGGTGATCCCGCGGACCGCCGCCCAGGCTCCGTGGCTGTAGATCGAGTCGACGGAGATCCCGAGAAGCTGGACGTCCCGTCGGGTGAACTCGTCCAGCTCCTGCTGGTACAGCTCGAGCTGCACGCTGCAGCCCGGGCTCCAGTCGAGCGGGTAGAAGGCCAGCGCCACGGGCCGGCCGCGGAGGTCGGCGAGACGGACCGGCCGATCCTGCGCGTCCCGCAGCTCGAAGTCGGGCGCGGGCACGCCCGTCGGCAGCCCCGTCGCGATCCGTTCGCCGCGCATCGGCGGCGCGGACCGGTAGAGCTCACGGACGCCGTCGAGGGTCGTCCCGTCGGGTGTCGCGGCGATCGTCCCGTCGGACGCGACGGCGGCGTCCAGCAGTGAGAGGGCCGCCGAGCGGCCCTCGGTGGATTCCTCGGTGCTCATGTCCTTCCTCCTCCCGTTCGGATGAAAGGACGGGGCGGCCTACGCGCGGCCGCCCCGTCGGTTCGGCCTACGCCTGCTGGTGAACCGGAGCGGGCTCGGCCTTCTGCTCCTGCTGCTCGGCGGCGGGCTGCTGCTCGGTGGTGCCCTCGACGCTCCGCTGTGCCGGCTGCCCGGATCCGACCTGGATCTTGTGGGCCCTGGCTCGCTCGGCGAGGGGCAGGACCACGGTCAGGACGCCGTCGTCGTAGCTGGCGGAGACGTGCTCGCCGTCGACGCCGTCGCTCACGCTGAACTGACGCAGCAGGGACAGATCGGGCCGCTCGTTGGCGATCCACGTCACGTCCTCCTTCACGTCCTCCACGCGTTCGGCGCGGACGGTGAGGACCTGGCCGTCGACGGACACGTCGATCGAGTCGGGGCGGACGCCCGGCAGGTCGGCCTTCAGGACGTACTGGTCCCCCTCCAGGTAGAGGTCGACCGGCATCCCGGTGGTTCCCGGCAGCGTGCCGAGGACCGCGCCCGCGACGCGGCTGAACTCACGGAAGGGATCGAAGAACATCGTCATGACCATCCTCCTTTCGCTACCTGAGTCCTCTTGGCTCAGCTTCGGAATCGGAAGACGCGCGTGCTGTCGTCGATATTCCCGGTCCCCTTGGTAACCAGGAAACTCTCAGGATCGGCTCCGGGCGTGGTCACGTGCCGTGCAGGCCGACCTCCCGCTCGATGGCCGCGATGACCACCTCGGCGCTCGCCGGGTCGTGACGGTCGTGCACCACGGACTGCGCGTTCAGGCCGTCCACGAGCCCGATCAGCAGCCATGCCACGTCCGCGGCGTCGACGTCGGCGAACTCGGCCGCCCGGATCCCCTCGCGCACGATCGCCTCGACGTGCCCGCGCCACGCGTCGGCCTGCTCCCGCACCGCGGCGGCGAGCGCGGGGTTGCGCCGGCCGAGGCTCCAGGCGTCGACCCACACGGCCGTGACGTCGTCCCGAGCGGGGTCGAGCGCGGCGCGCACGAGGCCCTGCAGCCGCTGCCGCGCCGACCCGGACCGGGTGGCGTCCTGGACCTGGCGGAGCTCCGCGCCGACGAGTGCGCCGAAGGTGTCGGCGACGAGGTGCTCCATGCTCGAGCGGTAGTGCGTGATCAGCGCCGGCGCCACGCCCACCCGCGCCGCCACCGCTCGCTGGGTGACCGCCACGAGGCCGTCCTCGAGCGCGATCGAGCGGGCGGCCGTCAGGATCTCCGCCGCCCGCTCCTCACGGGTCTTGCGCTCGATGCGGCGGGAGGCGGCGGTCTCCACGAGGCCTCATCGTAGGAACGCCGCCGCTCGATTGACCCGTCGCGCCCGCCTCCGTATCGTCATCCCTGTTGACCAGGTGATCAACAGCGTCTCGACGGGGAGGAGCGGGGATGCCTCCCTGGCGGATGCCCGCAGAGACGGAACCGCACGAGCGGACGTGGATGGCGTTCCCGCGCCCCAACACCACCCTCGGGGACACGCCGGCCGACGCGGAGGAGTGCTACGAGGCCTGGACCGCCGTCGCCCACGCGATCCTCGAGTTCGAGCCCGTGACGATGGTCGTCGACCCCGTCGAGGCGGGGCGGGCGCGGCGGATGCTGTCCGGGGAGGTCGAGCTGCTCGAGGCGCCCCTCGACGACTTCTGGCTGCGGGACACGGGCCCGACGTTCGTGCGGGACCGGCAGGGCGGCCTCGGCGCCGTCGACTGGGTGTTCAACGGCTGGGGCGCCCAGGACTGGGCCGGATGGGACCGCGACCGCCTGCTCGGCCGCCTCGTCGCCGAGGCGGCCGGAGCCGAGATCGTGCCGTCCCCGCTCGTGCAGGAGGGCGGCGCCGTCCACGTCGACGGGGTGGGCACCGTGTTCGTCACCGAGACCGTGCAGCTCGACCCGGACCGCAACCCCGGGGCCACGAAGGCATCGGTGGAGGCGGAGCTGGCGCGCACGCTGGGCATCGAGCGGACGGTCTGGCTGCCGCGCGGCCTGACCCGCGACTACGAGCGGTTCGGCACGCGCGGACACGTGGACATGATCCTCACCGTGCCCGCACCGGGCGTCGTCCTCCTGCACCAGCAGACCGACCCGGCTCATCCGGACTTCGCCGTCACCCGGCGGCTGCGGCGGGTCCTCGCGGAGGAGTCGGACGCGGCGGGCGGGGCGTGGACGGTCGTCGACCTGCCCGGCCCGGCCACGCTGAAGGACGCCGACGGCTTCGTCGACTGGAACTACGTCAACCACCTCGCCGTCAACGGCGGCGTGATCGCCTGCTCCTACGGCGAGGCGGCGGCCGACGCGCGCGCCCGCGACGTGCTGGAGGGCGTCTATCCCGGCCGCCGGGTGGTGGCGGTCGAGGCGCGCCCGATCCTCGCCCGCGGCGGGGGGATCCACTGCATCACGCAGCAGGAGCCTGCGACCACGCGGGCCGTGCGATGAGCGGCGAGGGGGGCGTGCAGATCGTCGAGGCCGGCGTCGCCGAGCTGCGGCGGGCCCTCGACACCGGCGTGCTCACCTGCGTCGAGCTCGTCGCGCGGTACCTCGACCGCATCGGCGCCTACGACCGGCACGGCCCGCGGCTGAACGCGGTCGTGGAGCTGAACCCCGACGTGTTCGCCGAGGCCCGCGCCTCCGACGCGCGGCGCACCGCCGGCCGCGCGCTCGGCCCGCTGGACGGCATCCCCTTCACGGCGAAGGACAGCTACTCGGCTCGGGGTCTGACGGTCGCGGCCGGGTCCCCCGCGTTCGCCGGGCTCGTCGCCGGGGCGGACTCCTACGCCGTCGGCCGGCTGCGGGCCGCGGGAGCGGTGCTCATCGGCCTCACGAACATGCCGCCCCTCGCGAACGGCGGCATGCAGCGCGGGCTCTACGGACGGGCGGAGAGCCCGTACAACGAGGAATTCCTGGCCTCGGCGTTCGCGTCCGGTTCCTCGAACGGGTCGGGCGTGGCCACGGCGGCGAGCTTCGCCGCCTTCGGGCTCGCGGAGGAGACCTGGTCGAGCGGCCGCGCGCCGGCGTCGAACAACGCCCTCGTCGCCTACACCCCGTCCCGTGGCCTCATCTCGATGCGCGGCAACTGGCCGCTCGTGCCGACGATGGACGTGGTCGTGCCGCACACGCGCACGATGGCCGACCTGCTCGAGGTGCTCGACGTGCTCGTCGCCGACGACGAGGAGACCCGGGGCGACTTCTGGCGGACGCAGCCCTGGATCCGCATCCCCGCCGCCTCGGCGATGCGGCCGCCGTCCTACCCCGCGCTCCCGGATCCGCACGCGCTGCGCGGCACGCGCCTCGGCGTCCCGCGGATGTACATCGGCGGCGACGCGGGGGCACGGGTCCCGATAGAGACCCGCCCGTCCGTGCTCGAGCTGTGGGAGCGGATGCGGGAGGACCTGGAGGCCCTCGGCGCCGAGGTCGTGGAGACCGACTTCCCGGCCGTCTCGAACTACGAGCGGGACCGGCCGGGCGCGCGGAGCATCGCGGACCGGGGGCTCGTACCCCGGGAGTACCTCGACCGCGAGCTCTGGGACCTCTGCATCTGGGCGCTCGACGACTTCCTGCAGGCGAACGGAGACCCCGCGCTGCACCGCCTCGCCGACGCCGACCCGGCCCGCATCGCCCCGCTCGCGACCGGCACGCTTCCCGACCGCTACGGCGAGTACGACTTCGACCCCGCCGACTACGTCCACCGCGCCCGGCAAGGGGTGCCGGCGTCCCTGACGGCGATCCCGACGCTCGCCGAGGGGCTCCGCGGCCTCGACGAGACCCGCCGGATCGACGTGGACGAGTGGATGGCGGGGCTCGGCCTGGACGCCCTCGTGTTCCCCGCCGTCGCCGACGTGGGGCGGGCCGACGCGGACGTCGACGAGGCCGCGGCTCGCCACGCGTGGCGGAACGGGGTCTGGGTCGCGAACGGCAACCTCGTGCCCCGCCACCTCGGGCTGCCGACCGTCACGGTGCCGATGGGCCTGATGGCCGACGCCCGGATGCCGGTCGGCCTCACCGTGCTCGGCAGGGCGTTCGAGGACACCCGGATCCTCCGGTTCGCGGCCGCTGCCGCCGCCGCGTCGCGCGACCGGCGGGTGCCCCCGCCGCGCACGCCGCCGCTGCCGCTGGACCTCGTCGGACCCGCGGCCCGGCCGCCGGCGGACCGATCGGCCGAACCGCCGAGCCTGGAGGTCGAGGCGGGGGCGCTGGACACGGCGCAGGGGGTGCGGATCGAGGTGGGCGGGACGGTCGGCCCCGGCGCCGGACCGGTCGCGCTGCGCGTGACCGTGAACGGGGCGGAGGTGCCGGTGCGCCGCGACGGCGACCGGTTCAGCGCGATCGTCGACCTGCCGGCGGACGAGCACGCGGTGCCCCACACCGAATGGCGCGGACCGTACGGGTCGCTCGTCGTCGTCACCGCCGTCGACCGGACCGGAGCCGCCGCGGGCGCCCACCGAGCGGTCGGAGGCGTGTGACGCCCGACGACCCCGCCCGATTCCCCGATACCGTGGACCGCGGCACCACCCTTCCCTCCTTGGAGCGCAGATGAGCACCTACACCGTCGTAGATCCCGCCACCGGAGACCGCCTCGCCGAGTACCCGGAGGTGGACGCCGCCGGGCTGGAGGACGCCCTCCGCCGAGTCGCCGCCGCCTACACCGGCTGGGCGCGCACCTCGACCCCCGACGAGCGCGCCGCCCTGCTCCGCCGCGTCGCGGAGCTGCACCGCGAGCGGAGCGAGGAGCTCGCCGAGATCATCGTCCGCGAGATGGGCAAGCCGGTGCAGCAGGCGCGTGACGAGGTCGGCTTCGCGGCCGACATCATCGACTACTACGCGGACAACGGCCCCGCCCTGATGCAGGACCAGCCCATCGAGCTGTCGGGCGGGGACGGCGACGCCCTCATCCGCACGAGCCCGATCGGCCCGCTGCTCGGGATCATGCCCTGGAACTTCCCGTACTACCAGGTCGCCCGGTTCGCGGCGCCGAACCTCGTGCTCGGGAACACCGTGCTGCTGAAGCACGCGCCGCAGTGCCCGGAGTCCGCGGCCGCGATCGAGCGGATGTTCGCCGACGCCGGCTTCCCCGACGGCGCGTACGTGAACATCTAC
>JAICSU010000046.1 GCA_025936735.1 Amnibacterium sp. | reverse complement strand
CGAGCACGTAGGGCGCGAAGAAGATGGCCCGGAAGACCGTGCCTCCGCGCAGCTTCTGGTTCAGCAGCACCGCGACGAGCAACGGGATCACGACGAGGAACGGCACGCTGAGCACGGTGAAGATCGCCGTCGCGCCCATGCTGAGCCAGAAGTCGCCGGAGGTCAGGGAGCCGGGGACGAAGAGGTTGATGTAGTTGCTGAGCCCGATGAACGGGTGGAGCTGCAGCAACGGGTTCCAGGAGTGGAGGCTGATCCAGATCCCCCACAGCGCCGGAGCGACCACGAACACGAGGAAGAGGATGAGGAACGGCGCGAGGAACAGGTATGCCGTCAGCGCGCGGCGTCCGCGCTGCCCACCCCGGCGGGTCCTGCGGGCCGCGGGCCCCCCGGAGCCGGAGCTCCGAGGGGCCTCACGTGCGACGGGGGTATCAGCCACCGTATTGCTGCTTGTTCTGCGCGAGCAGCTTGTCCGCCTGCGACGCCGCGTCGTTCAGCGCCTGCTGCGGTGACTTCTTCTGCAGGATGGCCTCGTTGACCGCGGTGGTGATCGTCGCCTCCGCGTTCGGGATGCCCGGGGCCGTGGTCTCGAAGTGCGCGTACTGCAGCTCGCCGAGGAACGGCTTCAGGTTCGGGAACTTCGCCACGAGGCTCGGGTCGTTCCGCACCGCGTTGGCCGCGGGCAGCTCGCCGCCGCCGGCCCACACGGTCGAGTGCTCGTTCATCCACTTCACGAACACCGCGGCCGCCTGGGTCTTGTTCTTGTCCTGGCCCTTGTTGTTGACGAAGGCCCAGTCGGTCGAGCTCGACCAGACGCCCTTCTGGGTGCCGATCTGCGGCACGGGCGCGGCGGTCCAGCTGTCCTTCAGCAGCGCCGTGTTGCTCGTCTGCCAGATGCCGTTCCAGTTGAACGCCGTCTTGCCCGCGATCAGGGCGTTGATGTTCCCGTCCTGCGCGACCTTGGCCGGGCTGTAGCCCTTCTTGACGAGGTCGACCATCCAGGTCAGCGCCTGCACGCCTGCCGGCGAGTTGAAGGTCGCCTTCGAGACGTCCTTGTTGAACAGGTCGCCGCCGTACTGCCAGAGCAGCGACTCGAACTCGAACGTGCCGGTGAAGACGTAGCCGTCCACCCACTCGCCCTGGATGCCCTTGCTCTTCAGCTTCTGCAGGTCGGCCAGGTAGGACGCCTTGTCCTGCGGGATGTCCGTCGGGCTGATGCCGGCCTTCTGCAGGACGTCCTTGTTCACGTAGAGGCCGAGCGGAGTGACGCTCCACGGGATCCCGTACTGGGCGCCCTGGTAGACGCCGTGCTCGAACAGCCCGGGCGGGAAGTCGCCGGCCTGGTAGCCCAGGTCCTTCACGATCGAGTCCGCCTTCAGCAGCAGGCCCTGCGCCGCGTAGGTCGCGATGTCGTCACCGTGGGCGACCGTGACGTCCGGACCCTTGCCCGCCTTGATGGCGAGCGGCATCTTCGCGCTGATGTCGGCCCACTGCATGGCGACCGGGTTGATCGTGATGTTCTTGTGCGAGCCGTTGAACTGGCTCACCAGGTTCTTCAGGATCGTCTGCTGGTCGCCGCCCGTCCAGCCGTTCCAGAAGGTGACGGTGACCTTCGGCCCCTTGTAGTCGCCGGACTGCACGGCGCCGCCGCCGCCTCCGCCGCCCCCTCCGCCGCTGCATGCGGCGAGTGTCATGCCCAGCCCGAGCGCCACCGTTGCGGCGATCGCGCGACGGGCGAACCCCTTCTTCATCTGCTCCCCTTCGAGTGATTGCGTGGACCGTGCCCTCGTGCGCGTCAAGCATCCGGCCGGGGACGGCTGGCGGTGAAGTTACAGCGCTGGTAAAACAGAGTCAACTCGCCCGGCCGGACTCGGAGAACGTGTACGGTCCACATCCAGGGAGGCCGGTGGCCGACGCGGGATCCGAGGGAGCCGGATGGCCAGGGTGCGACTGCAGGACGTGGCGCGGCACGCCGGCGTCTCGATGAAGACCGTCTCCAACGTCGTGCACGACTTCCCGCACGTGAGCCCGCGGATGCGCGAACGGGTGCAGGCGGCGATCGACGAGCTCGGCTACCGGCCGAACGCCATGGGCCGCGGCCTCGCGACGGGACGGACCGGCCTGCTCGCACTCGCGCTCGCCGACGTGACCATCCCCTACTTCGCGGAGCTGGCCCGCATGGTGTCCACCCACGCCACCAAGCGGGGCTACCGGCTGCTGCTCGAGCAGACCGACAGCTCCATCGAGGAGGAGCGGGCGATCGTCTCGGCCAGCGAAGCCGGCCTCGTCGACGGCGTGATCTTCCAGCCCGCGGCGATGTCGTCGCTCGAGATCGCGAAGCATCGCTCGGACGTGCCGATCGTGCTCCTCGGGGAAGGTCCGGCGCCGCTCGGCGTGGACCACGTGATGATCGACAACGTCGAGGCCGCCACGACGGTCACGAGCCACATCGCGGCACTCGGCCGCACCCGGATCGGGTTCCTCGGGCACGAGCAGGGCCGTCCGTCGCAGACCTCGAAGGTCCGCCTGATGGGCTACCAGCGCGGGCTCGAGCTCGCCGACCTCCCCGTCGACCCGTCGTTGCTGATCGCCAGCGGCGCCATCTCGGCCCAGGCCGCGGCAGCCGCCCTCGGCGCCGCCCTCGACTCCGGTCTCCGGATCGACGGCCTCGTGTGCCGTGACGACCTCGCCGCGATCGGCGCGCTCCGCGCCCTCGCGGAGCGCGGCATCGCGGTGCCCGACGACGTGGCCGTGTCCGGCTGGGACGACATCGCCATGGCGTCGTTCACGCATCCGACCCTGACGACCATCGCCGCCGACACCACCGCGCTCGCGGACACCGCGCTCGACCTCCTCGAGGAACGCATCGACGGGTTCGAGGGACTGGGTCGCCACCTCATCGTTCCGCACCGGCTGGTGATCAGGGAGAGCGCTCCGTCAGCACACTGAACCCCCGGGTTACAGCGCTGAAAATAGTGCACACTGACGGGATGCACGACGTCCCCGGCGATGATGTCCACCCTCGTCCCCAGTTCGTCAGGACCGCCTGGCGTCCGCTCGACGGCACCTGGGAGTTCGCCCACGACGACGCGGACGACGGTCGCAGCGCGGGTTGGGCGGCGGACTTCCCGTCGTCGGGCACGATCACGGTGCCCTTCCCCCCGGAGTCGGACGCGTCCGGCGTCGGGGACACCGGCTACCACCCCGTCGTCTGGTACCGGCGCGCCCTCACCACGGCCGACCTCGATGCGGCCGGCCGCTCGCCGGCGGCACCGCGCGTGCTCCTGCACTTCGGCGCCGTCGACTACCGCGCCACGGTGTGGCTGGACGGCGAGCTGGTCGGCACCCACGAGGGCGGCCACACGCCGTTCTCCTTCGACATCACCGAGCACCTGGCCGACGGGGACGAATGGAGCCTCGTCGTGCGCGCGGAGGACGATCCCCTCGACGTCGGGCAGCCCCGCGGGAAGCAGGACTGGCTCCCCGAGCCGCACGTGATCTGGTACCACCGCACCACCGGGATCTGGCAGCCGGTGTGGCTGGAGGCGGTGCCCGCCATGGCGGTCCGCTCCCTGCACTGGACCACGGACCTGCCCTCCGCGACGGTCCGCCTGGAGGTGTCCCTGGACCGCGTCCCTCCGGCCGGCACCTCCTGCCACGTGGTCGTGACGCACGAGGGCCGGTCCCTCGCGGACACGACGGTGGCCGTGTCGCGGGACCGGTTCACGATCCTGCTGCCGATCCCCGAGCAGGAGAACGGTCAGGGCTACGAGCGCCTCCTCTGGACGCCGGAGCACCCGGTCCTGCTCGATGCGGCCGTCGAGGTCGCCGGACCGGACGGCTCCGACGTTCTCGCGTCGTACCTGGGGCTCCGCAGCGCGGCCGTCGACCGCGGCCGGTTCCTGCTCAACGATCGCCCCGTCTACCTCCGGAGCGTCCTCGAGCAGGGCTACTGGCCGGACTCGCACCTCGCCGCGCCCTCGGCCGACGCCCTGCGCGCCGAGGTGCAGCTGATCAAGGATCTCGGCTTCAACGCCGTGCGCATCCACCAGAAGTTCGAGGACCCCCGGTTCCTCTACTGGACGGATCGGCTCGGGGTCCTGGTGTGGGCCGAAGCGCCGGGCGCGTACGAGTCGTCGCCGACGGCGATCGCCCGGACCGTCCGCGAGTGGCTCGAGGTGCTGGACCGGGATCGGTCGCATCCCTCGATCGTCACGTGGGTGCCGCTCAACGAGAGCTGGGGGGTCCAGCACATCGGCGCGACTCCGGCGCTGCAGTCCTTCGCTCGCGGGATCACCGAGCTGACCCGGGCGATCGACCCGACGCGGCCCGTCATCTCCAACGACGGCTGGGAGCACGTCGACTCCGACCTGCTGACCGTGCACGACTACGAGTGGCGGCCGGACGTCGTGCGGGAGCGGTACGGCACGGCGGAGGCGTTCCGGCGTGAGGTCGAGGGCGTCGGGCCGGCCGGACGCCGGGTCCTCCTGTCCGGCCGGGCGGACGGCGTGCCCGTGGTGCTCAGCGAGTTCGGTGGCATCCGCTGGTCGCCGTCCGGATCCGGCGAGGCCGACTGGGGCTACTCGACGGCGACGAGCGCCGCGGACTTCGAGGAGCGGCTCTCGGGCCTGTTGACGGCCGTGCAGGCGAGCCCGGTGCTCGCCGGCTTCTGCTACACGCAGCTGACGGACACGCTGCAGGAGGCGAACGGGCTGCTGACCGCGGACCGGAAGCCGAAGCTGCCGATCGAGCGGCTCCGCGCCATCGTCACGGGCGAGGACGCGTGAACCGGCGCGTCGGAGCCCTGGCCGCGGCCGCCCTGCTCGTGATGACGCTCCCGCTCGCCGGGTGCAGCGCCTCGGGCGGCCCCGCCGCGACGCCGACGCCGTCCGGCCCCACCTTCACCAACCCCATCAAGCCGACGGGTGCGGACCCGTGGGTGATCCGGTACCAGGACCACTACCTGCTCGCCGAGAGCCGCGACGGGGGCATCTGGCTGACGGTCTCGCCGAAGAACGACCTCACCGGGATCGCGGGCGGCACGGAGCACCGGATCTGGACCTACCCCGTCGAGGGCGCGGACAGCCAGGACGTGTGGGCGCCCGAGCTGCACCATGTCGGGAACCGCTGGTACGTCTACTTCGCGGCGACCACCGCGGACAAGGACAACGCGAACCACCGGATGTTCGTGCTCGAGTCGGCGACCGACGACCCGCTCAGCACCTACACGGACCGGGGGAGGATCGCCGACGCCGCCGGCCGCTGGGCCATCGACGGCACCCGGTTCACCTGGCAGGGGACCGCGTACTTCGTCTGGTCCGGATGGCCCGGCTCGACGAACGGGCAGCAGAACCTGTACATCGCGCGGATGAGCTCGCCGACCCGGCTCGACGGCACCGGCGTGCTGCTCTCGACCCCCTCCGAGCCGTGGGAGCGCAACGGGATGCCGATCGAGGAGGGCCCTGAGGCCCTCCAGCACGACGGGAGGCTGTTCCTCGTCTACTCCGCCAGCGGCAGCTGGACGGACGACTACTGCCTGGGGATGCTGCGGCTCACGGGCACGGACCCCCTCGATCCGTCCTCGTGGCGGAAGTCCCCGAAGCCGGTCTTCGCGGGGAACACGGATGTCGTCAGCCCCGGCCATGCCTCCTTCACGACCTCCCCGGACGGCACGCAGGACTGGATCGTCTACCACTCGGCGCGGGAGGCGGGGGCCGGCTGGGACCGGGTCATCGACACGCAGCGGTTCACCTGGAACGCCGACGGGACGCCCCATTTCGGGCAGCCCGTCGCCCCCGGCACGCCGCTGGCGGTGCCGAGCGGTCAGAAGGACGGCTGATCCGCGGACCGCCTCACCGAAGGAGTCAGTGGCGGGCGGAGACCGGCTTGCACTGCGTGCAGCGCCAGGCCATGCGGTTGAACAGTCCGGGTCGACGGTCCATCGTCGACCCGCAGCGCCGGCAGAAGCGGACGCTGTAGGAGAGGGAGTCCTGGTCGGGTTGGTATGCGGACACCGAAGGCCTGCTTCCTCGAGGCGTTCCACCCCGATCGGCCGTTCCGCAATCCAAGAGGGGCGCCGCTGACCGCAGTTCATCCCCGTGGTGAGTCGTCGCACCGGAACGCGGTCAGTGTACGGGAGCAATATCTCGGGAAGCGAGGGATGGACACCGGTCGCCCTGGGGTGTAGGGGTCGAACGGCTCCGCCACGCCGTGTCCGCGGGACTGTAACGCCGCCCCGGCACTCGGACACTCCAGAGTGTGATGGTGGCGGTGACCTGGGTGGACGGCCGGCTGCCACGGCGTCTCCGTGCACGAGGCGGGCCAGGACGATGCGCACTGACGGCGGGACCGGCGGATGCGCGGAAGGCAGGAGCAGATGACCAGGACGATGAACGCGGCCGCCGCCCTCACAGCGGTCCTCCTGCTCGCCGGCTGCGCGACCGCGGCTCCAGGCGAGGCGCCCTCGAGCTCCGCGACGACCTCATCGCCGATGCCGTCCGGGGCTCCGGCGAGCGCGACCGCGACACCGGGCTCGGGCGCGACGGACGAGCCGGCGAACGGCTGCTCGAACGGCGGCGGCGCGGTCCCTGCCGGCGCGGCGACGGCGACGATCCCCGACGTCGACGGCGACGACGAGCCCGACACGGAGTTCTTCGCCGAGGCACCCGGCCCCTTCACCTACGGCATCCGGACCTCGGCGGGCGGGGTGGCCACGCTGCGTGACGACCTCGCCGGGCCTGGTGTGCACAGCGGTTGGACGGCCGCGATCGACGGGCCCGTCGGTCACGTCACGGTGCTCGACGACGGTCGCACCGCGACCCTCCACGCCTGGGTCGGCTGCCGCTTCGTCACCCCCGTCGGGACGGACGGCCGCCCCTACCGCTTCGGCCTCAACGGGTTCTCCGAGTACGGCACGGGGGTCGCCTGCGTCCCCACCGGCGCGGGCCGTTCCCTCGCGGGGGTGCTCGCGCGCCGCGCCGACGACGGCCGCTACGACATCGAGCTGACGACGGTCGAGGTCTCGGCCGACGGCACGAGGGCGACCAACGGACCGACCGAGACGAGGTGGACCGGCCTCGCCGCGAGCGACCCGCGCGTGAGGGCCGCCATGCGCAGCTCGTGCGACGGGGTGCCGGAGGTACGGACCAGCGGGCGGTGATCCGTCGAACGGGGGCCCACGGCCGCCGGGAGCCTCACCACTCCCGGCGCACCACGGCCTTGCCGCCCGCGACCATCGTCGCAGGCGGCACGTCGTCCACGACGACCGAGCCGGCGGCGATGACCGCGTCCCGGCCGATGGTGACGCCCGGCAGGATCGTCGCGCCCGCCCCGATCCACACGTTCTCCGCCACGTCGATCGGCGCCCCGGTGAGCCAGCCGCGCCGCTCCCCCGGGTCCACCGGATGACCGAGGGTGATGAACGTGACCTTGGGCCCGATCATGACCCGCTCGGCCAGCCGGATGCCCGCGTAGTCGAGGAACGTGCAGTTCTGGTTGATGAAGACCCGGTCCGCGATCTCCAGACGCAGCCCGTGGTCGGTGTAGAAGGGCGGGTGGATCGTCGACCGCGACGGAAGCGGGCGCCCCAGGATCTGCTCGAGGAGCGCCGCCTTACCCTCCTCGTCCTCGAACGGCAGCAGGTTCAGCCGGGAGGTGAGCCCCGTCACCTCGAGCACGCGTTCGCTCATCGCCCGGAACGCCGGGCCGTGGATCTCGAGGAAGCGCTCGGCGGTCATGCCCCGATCCTGCCGGGACCTCCCGGCGCGCTACCGGCCGCGCGCGGCCGTGTCGCCGTCGACGCCCGACGGTGCGGCCTCCGTCAGGGACGCGAGCCAGCGTCGGTACTCGACGACCGGGATCTCTCGGATGTGCATGGGTTCCTCGCCTGATGGGTGTCAGCGCTGTCTCGGGTGCGAGCGCGGGGGGCCGACCTCCCCAGACCGGCCCCACCACCACTCACTGCCGGGGGAACGACCCGAACGTTCCGCCGGCGCCGTCGACTGCTCGGCTCTCGTCGAGGCTGCGGACGCGTCCTTCATCCTGCCCGATTGCAGCACCGGAAGCAGTCGACCGTCCTGCGGACATCCGGGGTACAAACCGCCGATCCGGTGGCCCCAGATCGGGTGTCCTCAGCGGGTCGTGGGCCCGATGGAGGAACCCGTGGGTTCGCTGGAATCCCGCGTGGGGACGGGGATCGCGCCACCGCACCCGTAGGGTCCATCCCTTGCGTGCCCATGTGTGTAGCGCTGCAAGCAACGGAAGCGAGGAGGGGGACATGTCCACGGTTCCGTCTCCCCCACCGGCGTTCGCCGGAACACGCCCGGACCGCGTCGCCACGATCCGGCGCGCGGGGCGTGCGCCGCATCAGGTGCTCGCGTTCGGCAGCGGCGTGCTCTCGGGATGGGGCCTGCAGTCGCACGAGGCGGGCCTGCCCGGCGCGCTCGCCGACGCCCTGCACACCGGATCGGGCCGCGGGGTGGACCTGACGGTGATCGCCGACTCCGATCCCACCGGCGAGCGGGCGCTGGAGGCGCTTCCCGGTCTCCGCCTGCGACGGTTCGATGCGCTCGTGGTGATCCTCGGCGAGGACCCGGCGGCCGCGCTGATGCGGCCCGGGGACTGGGGGCACAGGTTCGCGCGCCTGCTCGAGGCGATCACCTCGCACGTCGACACGGGCCGACGGGTCTTCATCCACGACTCGTCCCGGACCATGCTCGGGAACTCACCGGCGGTCTCCGGGCGGGTCTGGCGGCGAGCAGCGCGGCTCACCGCGGTCACGGAGCGCACGGCCGCGCGAGCGGGGGTCCGCTTCGCCGAGCTCGCACCCTCGCTCCACCGGATCGGGGTCGGCGGGCGGTTCTCGCCCACCGACTACGCGGCCTGGGCGGATCAGATGACGGACCGGATCCGTCTCGCCCTGCTCGAGCTCGACGAGTGGATCGCGCCCGGCACCAGCCGGTCGTACCGAGACGCCGCGGCGGACGAGGAGCTGCGCCAGGCCGCGCTGGACTCGATGCGATTGAAGGGCGACGCCCCCGGCGAGCTGATCGACGCGATCGTCCGGAGGGCGAGGGCGGTGTTCGCCGCCGACGGGGCCGCCCTCAACATCATCGACGGCGACGAGCAGTGGCAGCTCGCGACGACCCGCGCCGCTGCGGTCACCGTGCCGCGGCAGGACGGGTTCTGCGACGTCACGATCGCCTCCGACGGGCTCACGCTCATCAACGACGTGCAGCGTGATCCCCGAGTCGCCGGCCGCCGCCTCGCGAAGGGGCGGAACGGCGCCCGGTTCTACGCGGGCGTGCCGATCCACACCTGGGACGGCTACCGGATCGGGGCGCTCTGCATCTACGACCGAGCGCCGCGCACGATGCACGAGGCGGACCTGGCCGAGCTCCACGAGCTCGCGGGCAGGGTCGAGCAGGAGCTCTGGACCGAGGCGCTCCGCCGCGGATAGCGGCGCGGATCAGCGCCCGAGCGGGAGCAGATGCCGGCCGCCCTGCGGATGCCGGCTGATCGGCGCACGCCGGGCGGGAGGACGCCGCGCCCCGCCGGCCGCGGCCCGCAGCGCGCGCCCGGCCGCCCCGAGCCGACGGGCGGGCTCCTCGTCCGCCTGCACACCACGCTGGTAGCGGGGACGGAAGCGGGACCACGGCACGACAGCCACCAGCACGATCACGGCGAGCGAGGCGAGCGACCCGCACGCGATCCCGACCCCGGCGATGACGAGTGCCACTCCCAGCGCTTCCACAGGTGCAGGTCTAATCGAGCCGGACGGCGCGCCGGGCCGTGACACGGCAGGGCGGCAGCCCCAGAAGTGGGGGCACGGGCTCCGGCATCCGTCCGGCCCGCACGCGGGCGGTCACGGCCTGCTCCTCCTCATGCGGCGCGTGGCCCACCACCACAGCACCACGACGACGGCGGCCCACCCGCCGACAAGCGCCTCGACGATCATGCGCATCGGTCTACTTGCGTGCGCTGTAAAGAGCCGCTCGCCGCGCCGTCGGGGGTGACGGTGCTTCTGATTCCAGCGGTGGCGCGCCCGTGCTGTCCCCCATCCGTCCGCCGAAAGGGGGACATGTGCAGACCGGTCGTTCCACCCGTGGCACCATGGGCAGCATGCCGGTTTGGGGAACCGTGCTGCTCGCCGTGCTCGGCGGGTGGCTCCTGCTCAGCGTGGTCGTAGCGCTCGCGGTCGGCCGCGCCATCCACCTCGCCGACCGCCGTTCCCCGAGGAAGCGGCGCACCCGTGCCAAGGGCCGGCCGCCGGGCGTCCGGCCGTACGCGCTCGAGGTCGAGTCCGACGACGACGTCGACGACCGCATCGACCGCCGCCGGCAGCCGAGGGGGTGACCCGCGCCGCCCAGGGGCGCGATCACGCGGAGTGGCGGGTGGGAGATACGGGCCCTGATTAGCGCTGTCGTAGTCCTTGGAGAAGACGCTCCCGACTCGCCCGGAACGAACGTCGGTTGCTCGACGTATATACGTACCGTAAGTTGGAGTTACATCCCCGGATGCTTCGGCTACCGGTTAGAGGGCCCCGGACTCCGGGGCCCTCGGACTTTCTCCCCACGCCGGTGGGCGGTGAACGGTGCCGTTCGCGTCTTCGATCAGCGGCGGGAGTTGGCTCGCCAAGAGCGCCTCGAGGCTCACGTGAGTCTTCACATCGGGCCGCGTTCCGACGAGATCCTTCGCCGCCTTGGTCGATGACATCGGGAAGATGATGCCTGTGCGGACGCCGAGCTCCGCCTTCAAGAGCCGCATCGTTCCGACCTGGTCGGAGTCGTTCGAGAGCAGCACGAAGAGGTCGGCTCGTCGGGCGGCAGCGTCAGCGACCATGCGGATGGCGAGGTTGACGTCGGTCGCCTTCTCCTCAAGCTTCCGAACCCTGAGGCGAACGAAGTCCCCGGTCTCGGGGTCGATGACCTGAGGGTGTGCCGGCATCCAGCGGGGGTCGTTTCGAAAGCGGCCGAGGTGCACCGTCACGCGGTCCGGCATGGTCCGCAGGGCCCTGATGTACGCAGCCTGCCGCACGACGGTTTGGGGGTCAGCGAGGAGGCCTCCGCGCAAGCTTGCAGTGAAGTAGTGGACGTGCATGACGTCGTACTCGGGAAGCAGGTAGCTCGCCATGGCGTGGACGTCGAGCCACTTCACGCTCGGATGGCCTTGGAGGCAGCGCCGGTAGAGGTTGAAACCGTCCACGTAGACGAGGGCGGTTGGGCGGGACACGGCACGCCGAGCCTAGTCGGCGAGGCCGCTCCGCGATCCGGTAAGCAGCCCGAGCGGGCCGTCGCCGGCCATCGTGAGGTACCAGCGGGCGGTGTTGGCGGTGCCGCGGCGCTTGTGGATATCGATGCCAGCGTGCGCGTCATCGTTCCGGCGTTGCCCTCAACCACGTTCACCCACTCGGAGAGCTCCATCCGAGAGAGGGGCCCTTCGCTTGGGCGACGACCCGCTGCCCGTCCGCACGCAACTCGGTGACGTCACCGGGGTCTTGGAGCCCGTCTTCACCCCGCGGTCGATCCGGTCGTCCTCTAGGGCCTCGCGGAGCCAGTCGGCGACGGCTCACTCAGCGGGGGTACCGACTGCCCTCGCCGAGCAGCGTGAGCGGTCCACTAGAACGGTGTCTCATCCCAGACGTCGGACACGTGCACCGGCTCGCCCGCGCGCGGGAGGGGGTGTGACTGGTCGGGGCCGGTTGCGTCCCTGCTTGCCGTCGAACTGATGGGAGAGGCCGATCTCCTCGACTTCGAGCTCGTACGCGCTGTGCCGCCCGGGCGGCGTCTCGAAGGACCGCTGCTTCAGCCGGCCGGACGCGATCCCACGGGAGCCGCGGGCCTGGGGCTCCAGCACGCGTCCCTGATGCTCGAGTCGGGCGCTGACATCGCAGTCGTGAGCAAGCGACTCGGGAACTCCACCATCACGATCACGAGCGACCTCTACAGCGACTGACCCGGTCTGCCGGGCAGGCGGCTGCGGAGGCCGCGGAGGGTGCCCTGCGCCGTCGAGGGGTCGACTGGCCGCACATTGGCCACACTCACCCCCTCCCGGCGAACCGAGAGGGTGTGAGTGACCCGGAAAAGCCCGGAATCATGCGGCGTGGCGGGTGAGGGATTCGAACCCCCGAAGTCGAAGACGGCTGATTTACAGTCAGATCCCTTTGGCCGCTTGGGTAACCCGCCTGGCTGCTCCGGCCAGCCTGATACAGGCTGGCCGGAGGCGCGGAGTCAGGATACCGGGGCGACCGTGCCCCGCGAAATCACGATGGGGTCTCGAACCCGACGCCGGCGAGCACCGCACGGACGGCGGAGCACACTGCAGCCTGCTCGGCAGTCGACGAGGTGCTCGGGAGGAGCGCCGACGGGCGCCGACCTACACTCGTCGGCATGGCCGATTCCTCCTTCGACGTGGTCAGCAAGGTCGACTCCATGGAGGCCGAGAACGCCCTGAACCAGGCCCGCAAGGAGGTCGACCAGCGCTACGACTTCAAGGGGGTCGGCGCCGCGATCGACTTCAAGGGCGACACGATCACGCTGAAGGCGTCGAGCGAGGAGCGCGTCCGCGCAGTGCTCGACGTGGTGCAGTCGAAGCTCATCAAGCGCGGGATCTCGCTGAAGAGCCTGGACGCCGGCGAGCCGTTCGCGAGCGGCAAGGAGTACCGCATCGAGGCGAAGCTGAAGAACGGCATCGACAGCGAGCACGCGAAGAAGATCGGCAAGCTCATCCGCGACGAGGGGCCGAAGAGCGTCAAGAGCCAGATCCAGGGCGACGAGCTGCGGGTGCAGTCGAAGAGCCGCGACGACCTGCAGGCGACGATCGCGCTGCTGAAGAACGCCGACCTGGACCTCGACCTGCAGTTCATCAACTTCCGCTGACCGCTCCCCCCGTCGAGCACTTCGGCAGGCCGTGAGCGCTTCGGCAGGCCCCTGGCGCGCCACCGGCCTGCCGAAGGGCTGAGGGCCTGCTGACGCGCTCGGGCGGGCGCCGGCGCCACCCCTTCTAGGGCGAGAGGCGGCGGGGCGCCGCTCCCTAGACTCCCGGCATGCCCGCCAGCCTGTCCCTGGCGATCACCATCGGCCTCTTCGCGCTCGACCTCGCGATCCGGGTGCTGGCCGTGATCTTCGTGCCGAAGAACCGGAGGCCCGCCACCGCGGCCGCCTGGCTGCTCGCGATCTTCTTCCTGCCGTACCTGGGCGCGGCCGCCTTCCTGCTGTTCGGCAGCAACAAGCTGCCGAAGAGCCGCCGCACGAAGCAGGAGACCATCAACCGCTACATCATGAACGCGACCGAGGGGATCGACCAGGCGGTCCCCGACGCCCTGTGGCCCGCCTGGTTCGCGTCGCTCGTCGAGCTGAACCGGCGACTCGGGGCGATGCCCCTGCTGGGCGGGAACACGGCCCGCCTGTTCGGCGAGTACGACCGGTCGATCGCCGAGATGACCGCCGCGGTCGAGACCGCGGAGTCGTTCGTCCACGTGGAGTTCTACATCCTGTCGCTCGATCCGACGACGGCGCGCTTCTTCGATGCGCTGGAAGCGGCGGCGCAGCGCGGAGTCACCGTCCGGGTGCTGTTCGACCACATCGCGTCGCTGCGGATCCGCGGGTACCGCGCGACGAAGCGCCGGCTCACCGCCATGGGGGCGGAATGGCATCCGATGCTGCCGGTCCAGCCCTTCCGCGGGCGCTACCAGCGCCCCGACCTGCGCAACCACCGGAAGGTGCTCGTCGTCGACGGCCGGGTGGGCTTCATGGGCTCCCAGAACATGATCGACCGCACGTACGACCGATGGACGAACCGCCGTAGAGGCCTCAAGTGGAAGGACCTGATGGTCCGCGTCGAGGGGCCGACCGTCGCGGCGCTGAACGCGGTGTTCCTCACCGACTGGTACTCCGAGACGGACGAGCTGCTCGCGCGCGAGGGACGCCAGTCGGTCGAGGCCGTCGGGGAGGAGCACCTCGACTGCCAGCTCGTCCCGAGCGGGCCGGGGTTCGAGGGCGAGAACAACCTGCGCCTCTTCAACGGCCTCATCTACGCCGCGCAGCGGAGGATCGTGCTCACGACCCCGTACTTCGTGCCCGACGACTCGATGCTCTACGCGGTGACTACGGCCGCGGAGCGGGGCGTCGAGGTCGAGCTCTTCGTCTCCGAGATCGGCGACCAGGCGCTCGTCTTCCACGCCCAGCGCTCGTACTACGAGGAGCTGCTGAAGGCGGGCGTGACCATCTGGCTCTACGCGAAGCCGACGATCCTCCATGCGAAGCACTTCACGATCGACGACGACGTGGCCGTCGTGGGCTCGAGCAACCTGGACATGCGGTCCTTCTCGCTCGACCTCGAGGTGTCGATGATGGTGCGCGGCCGGCAGTTCGTGAACGAGCTCCGGCAGCTCCAGGAGGGCTACCGCCGCGCCAGCCGACGGCTGACCCTCGAGGAGTGGCGGCGGCGGCCGCTGCGCACCGCGGTGCTCGACAACGTCGCGCGCCTCACCGCCGGCCTCCAGTAGCGTCACGCTGCGGTCCGGAGCCGCTGCCCACCGAGAGGAACCGATGGTCGTCGTCGCCCGCGCGCCCGAGCCCCGCTTCGTCGTGGCGCCCGACGGGGTGCGGCTCGCCACGTACGAGAGCGGCGACCCGGAGGCGCCGACGGTGCTCGCCGTGCACGGGTTCGCCTCATCGGCGTCCGCCAACTGGTACGCGACCGGATGGGCGCGGGAGCTCGTGCGCTCCGGTCGCCGGGTGCTCTCCTTCGACCAGCGCGGGCACGGCGTCAGCGGCAAGCCGCACGACCCCTCCGCCTACTCCATGGCACTCCTCGTCGCGGACGTGCAGGCGGTGCTCGACACCCACCTCGCGGACGGGGTCGCCTATGTCGGGTACTCCCTCGGCGCCCGGGTCGGCTGGCACACGGCCATCGAGGCACCCCACCTCGTCGAGCGGGCGGTGCTCGGCGGCATCCCGGACGGCGATCCGCTGACCCGCTTCCGCGTCGACGCCGCACGCCGGTTCATCGTGGACGGCACCCCGATCGGCGACCGGCTCACGGAGGCCTACCTCGACATGGCGAGCGCCATCCCGGGCAACGACCTGACCGCGCTCGTCGCGCTCGTCGAAGGGATGCGCGGCGGCGCGCAGCCGGACCCCGCGGAGCCTCCCGGCGTGCCGGTGCTGTTCGCCACCGGCACCGAGGATCCGATCCTCGCGGCGTCACGGCGGCTCGCGGCCGCCACCCCGCGCGGCACGTTCTTCCCCATCCCCCGCCGGGGCCACTTCAACGCGCCGACCTCGCGCGAGTTCCGCGAGCGCGCGCTCGCCTTCCTGGAGGAGACCGGATGACCGAACAACGCCTGGTGCGCACCGCGTCGCGGGTGCTGCTCGTCGACGAGTCCGACCGGCTGCTCCTCATCGAGGGCTTCGACCCGGCCGCCGCCGAGCTCGGCACCTGGTGGATCACGCCCGGGGGCGGCCACGAGGGGGACGAGGACGCCGAGCGCGCCGCGATCCGCGAGGTGTGGGAGGAGACGGGCCATCTGCTCGACGCGGTCACCGGTCCGCTCTGGCACCGGACGACCGTGTTCCCGTTCGACGGAGCCGTCGTCGAGCAGACCGAGGACTTCTTCGCCGCCCGGGTGCCGCATTTCGAGCCCCTGGCCGCCGCTCCGACGGAGCTCGAGCACCGCTCGACGGCCGGGATGCGGTGGTGGACCCTCGCGGAGCTCGAGGCCACCGACGCCCGGGTCTACCCGGAACGCCTCGCCGAGCTCCTGCGCACGGCCCTCCGCCTCGTCTGACCGTCGGCTGTGTATCGCCTCCACCGGGGAGCGGCCGACAGTACCGTCCGACCATGGCATCACGCAGCATCCGCGTCACGTT
>JAICSU010000077.1 GCA_025936735.1 Amnibacterium sp. | reverse complement strand
CCCGTCGAACGGGCAGGTGCGGGGCGTGCGGTTCGGGGAGTTCTACCGGATCGTGCTCTTCTTCCCCTACATCATCCCGGCGATCGCGGTCGGCATCATGTTCAGCCAGGTCTTCGACCCGAGCAACGGGCTGCTGAACGGCGTGCTCACGACGGTCGGGCTGAAGGGCTTCGCCTCCTACCCGTGGCTCGGGGACACCCGCACGGCGATGGTCTCGTCGATGTTCGTCATGGCATGGGCGTCCGTCGGGTTCTACATGGTGATCTTCGTCGCCGCCATCAAGGCGCTGCCGGCCGAGATCTACGAGGCGGCGCGGCTCGACGGCGCGAGCCGCCTGCTCATCGCGTGGCGCATCACGGTCCCGATGCTGCGCTCGAGCATCCGCACCTCCCTGATCTACACCGGCATCTTCGCGCTCGACGCGTTCGTCTTCATGTCGGCCCTGAACCCGGGCGGCGGCCCGGACGACTCCACGCTCGTGATCTCGCAGGAGCTGTTCAAGACGGCCTTCACGAAGGGGCAGTTCGGCCTCGCCTGCGCGATGGGCGTCGTGCTCGCCGGGATCACGCTGCTCTACGCCGCCATCGTCTTCCTCGTCGACCGCATCACCGGCGGCCGCGAGACGTCAGGAGAGTGACCCGATGACCCTTGGAGCCGCCGCGCCCGCGACGTTCCCCGCCGAGGCGCAGCCGCGTCGCAAAGCGATCCCTCCCCGGGAGCGGGCCGTCGGCGGGGCGTCGCAGGTGGTGCTCGCCGCCGGCGTCGTCCTCGTCGCGCTGCCGTTCCTGTGGACCGTGATGTCGTCGTTCAAGACGAGCAGCGAGATCTTCGCGTCGCCCTTCGCGCCGCCGTCCCGCCTCAACTTCGTCAACTACGTGAACGCGTGGACGCAGGCCGGGATCGGCTCCTTCTTCGTGAACACGCTGATCGTCGTCGGGGGCGCCCTCGTGCTCACGATGATCCTCGGGGCGATGTGCGCCTACTACCTCGCGCGGTTCGAGTTCCGCGGCAACCGGCTCATCTACTGGCTGATGGTCGCCGGCCTGACGTTCCCGATCTTCCTCGCGATCGTGCCGCTGTTCTTCATCCTGAAGGGGATCGGCCTGCTCGGCACGCTGCCGGGACTCGCGATCACCTACGCCGCGTTCGCGCTGCCGTTCACCGTGTTCTTCCTCGTGCCGTTCTTCAAGGAGCTGCCGAGGTCGGTCACCGAGGCGGCGCAGATCGACGGCGCGGGGGAGTGGCGCACCTTCTTCTCGGTGATGGTGCCGATGGCGAGGCCGGGGCTCGCGACGATCGCGATCCTCAACTTCGTCGGGCTGTGGAACCAGTTCCTGCTGCCCGTCGCGCTGAACACCGATCAGCACAAGTACGTGCTGACCCAGGGGATGGCGTCGTTCGCGTCGCAGGCGGGCTACTCCATCGACTTCGGGGCCCTGTTCGCGGCCGTGGTGATGACCGTGATGCCGGTGCTGATCGTCTACCTCGTGTTCCAGCGGGCGCTCAGCGGATCGATCGCGATCGGGACCGACAAGTAGTGCCGCTCGACGCGCGGCGGCGGCAGGCCGCGGGCGTGCTGCTGCCGGGGTTCGCCGGTGCGACGCTGCCGGACTGGGTCGCGCGCCGCGTCGCCGAGGGGATGGCCGGGGTCTGCCTGTTCGGCGAGAACATCGGGACGACGGACGAGCTGCGGGCGCTGACCCGCGGGATCCGCTCGGCGCGGGCGGATGCGGTGATCGCGATCGACGAGGAGGGCGGCGACGTCACCCGCCTCCATGCCCGGGACGGCTCGCCCGAGCCGGGGAACGCGGTGCTGGGCCGGCTCGACGACGTCGCGCTGACCGCGGCGTCCGCGCGCCGGATCGGCCATGCGCTCGTCGACGCCGGCTGCACCCTCGACTTCGCGCCCGACGCGGACGTCAACGTCAACGCGGACAACCCCGTCATCGGCACCCGCAGCTTCGGCGCGGATGCCGCGCTCGCCGCCCGGCACACCGGCGCGTGGGTCCGCGGGCTGCAGTCGACCGGGATCGCCGCGTGCGCCAAGCACTTCCCGGGGCACGGCGACACCGCGGTCGACTCGCACCGCGGGCTGCCGGTCGTCGACGCGCCGATCGAGGTGCTCGAGGCGAGGGAGCTGGTCCCGTTCGTCGCCGCGATCGAGGCCGGCGTGGCGACGATCATGACCTCGCACATCGTGCTGCCCGCGCTCGACCCCGACTCCCCGGCGACGATGAGCCGGGCGGTCCTCACCGACCTGCTCCGCGGGCGCCTCGGCTTCGAGGGCGTGATCGTCAGCGACGCGCTCGACATGGCGGGCGCCTCGGGGGAGATCGGCATCCCCGCCGCCGCCGTCCGGGCGCTGGCCGCCGGCGCCGACCTGCTGTGCATCGGGACGCGCAACACCGACGAGCAGGTGGCGGAGATCGAGGACGCACTTCTCGCGGCGGTCTCGTCGGGCGAGCTGCCGGCGGAGCGGCTGACGGACGCGGCGCGGCGGGTGCGAGGGCTCGGGGCCACCGCTGCCGACGCGACGATCGGCCCGGAGCGGATCGCCGCGACCTTCGACGTGCGGCCGGAGGCGGCCGAGCGGCTGGCGGCGGGCGGCGACTGGGCCGTGGTCCGCCTCGAGACCGAGCCCAACATGGCGGTCGGCCACGCCGCGTGGGGGCCCTTCGCCGCGGTCGCCGCGGATCCCGGGTCGCCCGCGGCGCGGCGCTTCGCGTCGTGGCCCTGCGTGGAGGTCCGGGCGACCGACCGCTTCCGGCGCGACGGGGCGGAGCGACGGTTCCTCGTCGTGGGCCGGGACAACCACCGGCATCCGGGCTCCCGCGCGGTGATCGACGGGCTGCGGGGCGACGGCTGCGAGGTCGTCGCGGTCGACATGGGCTGGCCGTCCGAGGACCGCCGCTACGCCG
Source organism: Amnibacterium sp. (assembly GCA_025936735.1). Taxonomy (GTDB): domain Bacteria; phylum Actinomycetota; class Actinomycetes; order Actinomycetales; family Microbacteriaceae; genus Amnibacterium. The sequence continues at coordinate 8,309 of JAICSU010000077.1, read as the reverse complement.
ACGTCGCCACGTTCGGGAGCTCGCGCGCGGTGGGCGGCGCGGTGCTCGGGCTGCTGACGGGGCTCTGAGCTCATCGCTGCAGGGTCCTCCCGCCCCGATCGGGCGCTCGCCGGCCGGTCCGTGTGGACACCTTCCGCCCGGCGGCGTAGGACTGAAGGCATGGTGCGTCGGGTGACGGTCGGGTGGGACGGATCGGCGGTGGCCCTGGCGCCACTCGAGTGGGCGGCGCGGCACTACCCGGAGGCGGGCCAGATCGAGCTCGTGCAGGTGGACGGCGGCCGGAAGGTCCGCGGGGAGCCGCTGCGGGACGTGGAGGACGCGGCGGAGGCCTTCCGGCAGGCCCATCCGTCGTTCGACGTGCGCGCTGTCCGAGCCCAGGGCGTGCCCGCCGAGGTGCTCGCGGACCGCACCGCGCCGGACGCCCTGCTCGTGCTCGGCGGCCGCGGGAACGAGGAGCAGCGCCTCGGTCACCGCACCTCCACCGCCTACCGCGTGCTGCTGCGGGCGGAGGGGCCCGCCGCGGTGGTGCCCCAGTCGTTCCGCGGCGGCCGCGACGTCGTCGTGGGGATCGCGGGACCGAACGACGACCCGTGCGTCCTGCTGACGGCGGCGAAGGAGGCGGTCTCCCGGCGCCAGCGGCTGATCGCGGTGCACGTGGCGCGGCCACTGCTCGGCCTGGGCCTCGGCGCCCTGCCCGGCGACCCCGTCGGCCACGACCGGGATCTCGGCGAGTACGAGCGGATGGTGGACGAGGCGCTCGCGCCGGTCGCGGCGGCGCACCCCACGCTCCCGATGGTGCGCCGGGTGGTGCGCGGGCGGGCCGCCGACGTGCTCCTCGCCGCCTCCCGGAACGCGGCCCTGCTGGTCATCGGGCGGGACGACGCGTCGCCGATCGACCGGCGCCCGATCACGCACAGCAGCGTGCTGCTGAGCCGCGCCCCCGTCGTCGTCGTGCCGCCGGGCAGCGAGGTGGGCTGAGCCGGAGCGCGGTCAGGCGAGTCGGCGACCGTCAGCCCACACCGCCTCGACCTCGAGGTCCTCGCCGAGGAGCACGGCGTCGGCGGGGGAGCCGGGTTCGAGCGCCCCGAGCTCCGGACGCCCGAGCGCTCGGGCGGGCGTGGCGGTGGCGGCGAGCACGGCGTCCTCGAGCGGGATGCCGGCCCCGACGACGGTGCGGATCGCGGCGTCCAGGGTGAGGGTGGAGCCGGCCAGGCTGCCGCTGTCGAGCCGGGCGGCGCCGTCCCTGACGGTGACTCGGAGGCCGCCGAGGCGGTAGTCGCCGTCGCCGAAGCCGGCGGCGCTCATCGCGTCGGTGATCAGCGCGACCCGGCCGGGCGCCATCCGGAGCAGCCCGGCGACCACGACGGGGTGGACGTGGATGCCGTCCGCGATGAGCTCGAGCACGACGCCGGGCCGCTCGAGGGCCGCGCCGATCGGACCGGGGGCGCGATGCGCGAAGCCGGGCATCGCGTTGAAGGCGTGGGTGAGCTGGGTGGCGCCCGCGTCGAACGCGGCACCGGCGGCCTCGATGCCGGCGGTGGTGTGGCCGACCGCGACGCGGACGCCCGCGGCGGTCAGCGCCCGGACGGCGTCGAGCGCGCCGGGCAGCTCGGGCGCGATGGTGACGAGCACGAGGGTGCCGTCGGCCGCGCCGAGCAGCGTCCGGATGTCGTCGGGGGTCGGGACGGTGAGGGCCTCGGGGTCGTGGGCGCCCTTGTTGGCGGGGCTGAGGAACGGGCCCTCGAGGTGGACGCCGAGCAGGAGCGGATCCGCGTGGACCACCGGCGCGAGCATCCGGAGGGTCTCGGCGAGGGCGTCGACCGGGGCGCTGACGAGCGAGAGCGCCGAGCGCGTGGTGCCGTGGGCGCGGTGCATCCCGACGACCTGGGCGACCGCGTCGGGGCCGTCCGCGAAGTCCGCGCCGCCGCCGCCGTGGACGTGCACGTCGACGAATCCGGGCGTGAGGATGCGGCGGGCGGCGTCGAGCGTCTCGCCGTCGTGCGCAGGCGGGGTGCCGTGACCGCGGGCGGCGATGCGACCGCCCTCGAACTGCACCCAGCCGTCCAGGGTGACCGTGCCGCCGGAGACGATCCGGGCGCCGGCGATGAGCAGCGGGCGATCCTCGTCGGGCTTCGGCATCGGCACCTCCGGCTTCAGGCTATCGAGGCGGACGCGGGCTCCGCCCGCTCCTCAACCGGCGGCACGGAGCCGCGCGCGGAGCATCCGCTGGCCCGTGTCCACACCGTCGAGGAGGGTGGTGCGGACGGTCGGATTGACCCCGTCGGCGTTCGCGGCGGCCGCGGCCTGCTCCAGGAACGACTCGGTGACGACCGCGAACGGGAACATGCCGCGCACGATGCCGAGCTGGCCGAGCATCCCTGCGCCGCCGAAGGAGTCGAGCACCTCGAGGTAGCGGGCCGGGTAGTCGGCCAGCAGGTCGGCCTGCAGCGGGCGCCAGAACTGCCGGGCGACCGTGCGCCGGGGCGGGCCGGCCGGGATGCGGCGGTCGACCATCATCGCCTGCCACACCTCCTGCTTCGCGGCCGCGTCGGGCTGCGACCCGAGCACGGCGAGCGCGCTCGCGAAGGCGTCCGGGTCCGGGTCGCGCTGCTGCAGCGACCGCGCCGCGTCGGCGTCGTAGTCGCCGAGCTCGGCGCGGCGGGCGAGGACGCGCCAGGCGAGGTCGACGTCGTCCTTCGCCGCCGCTTCGAGGAGCGCGAAGTGCTCCGGCTCGGTCGCGGTGGCGGCGAGGGTGCGCAACGCCGGCTGATGGTGCTCGGGGTCCGTGGCGAGGGCGGTGCTGGTCTCGGCCAGGCGGGCCATCAGCGCGGGGATGCGGGCCGGCGGCGACCACTGCTCCGCCGCGGTCAGGCCGAGGTTCAGCAGGCCCTCCACGACGGCGGGGCTCGACTCGACGGCGAGCACGTCCGTGACCACGTGCACGAGGGCATCGCCGCCGAGCTCGCCCTTCACCAGCTGGTCCCAGGTCGTCGCGACGGCCAGGGTGCGCGAGAGCGCGTCCGGCAGCCGGGCCGCCCGCGTGCGGAGGATCTCGAGCGAGGTCGGATCCGCCCGCACCGCGGCGAACGTGAGGTCGCCCGCGTTCAGCTGGAACACGGATCCGCCCGGCAGCCGAACCGGCGTCTCCGCGCCGGCGACCTCCACCTCGATGCGCCCGACAGGCGTGAGGCCGTCCTCCGTCGGCTCGTAGCCGGCGATCGCGAGCCGGTGCGGCCGCGGTTCCTCCCCGTCGGGCGCCGTGGCGGACAGCGTCGACCCGTCGAGGATCAGGGTGTCCGTGCCGGCGCGGTCGAGCCAGTCCGTCGTCCACCGGGTCAGGTCGCGGCCGGACGCCTTCGCGAACTCCGTCATCAGGTCGTCGAGGACCGTGTTGCCCCACGCGTGAGCGGCGAAGTAGGCGCGGAGGCCCTCGACGAAGGCGTCCTCGCCGAGGTAGGCCGCCAGCTGGTGCAGCACCGCCTCGCCCTTGTCGTAGGTGATGTCGTCGAAGTTCGCCATGGCCTCCAGCACGTTCCCGACGTGGCCGCGGATGGGGTGCGTCGCCGGCCCCATGTCCTGCCGGTACCCGGCGAGCTTCGAGTCGAGGAGGTCGGTGGCCCAGGCGTCCGTGAACTCGGTCGCGCCGACCATCGCCCACGTCGCGGCCCAGGACGCGAAGGCCTCGTTGAGCCACAGGTCGTCCCACCAGCGCATCGTGACGAGGTCGCCGAACCACATGTGCGCCATCTCGTGGAGGACGACGTTCGCGCGGCTCGACCGCTGGCGGAAGGTCGGCGTGCTCCGGTGCAGGAACGCATCCGTGTGGGTGACGCTGCCCCAGTTCTCCATCGCGCCGCCCATGTCGGGCACGAACGCCTGGTCGTACCGCCTCTGCGGGAAGGGGAAGGCGAACCGCTCGCCGAACCAGGCGAGCCCGCGGGCGGTGAGGTCGAAGAGCTCGTCGGCGTCGCGCTCGAGGAAGGGCTTCAGCGACTGCCGGCAGTAGAGGCCGAGGTCGTAGCCGCCGGCCGTGCGCCGGAGCTGGTGGAAGGGCCCGGCGTTCACAACCGTGACGTAGGGGGAGAGGCGGGGGGTGGCCGCGAAGGTCCAGCGACGCGCGGACCCTTCGTCGCCGATCGTCTCCGGGGCGCTGTTGTTCGTGACGGTCCACGACTCGGGGGCGAGCACGGTGAAGCGGTGCACGGCCTTCAGGTCCGGCTGGTCGAAGCACGCCCAGATGCGGCGCGCCTCGTCGGGCTCGAACGTCATCCAGACGTAGACGAGGCCGTCGGTCGGGTCCACCGTGCGCAGCACGCCCTGCCCCGCGTCAGTGTGCGACTGGGTGGCGGTGACGACGAGCTCGTTGCGCTCCTGCAGGTCCGGAAGGGGGAGGCGGCCGTTCCGCGCGGTGCCGGGGTCCAGCTCGACGCCGTTCAGCGTCGCGCGCTCGACGTCCGCGACGACGTCGACGAACGTGCTCGCTCCCGTGGTGCGGGACGTGAAGGTGATCGTCGAGGTCGAGTGGATCGTCGGGCCTTCGAGGAGGCCGGTGAGGTCGACCTCGATGTCGTAGCGCTCGACGGTGAGCAACGCGGCGCGCTCGGCGGCTTCCTCGCGGGTGAGACTGGCGATCGGCATGGGGTCAGGCTATTGGGCGCTTCCCGGACGGCGGCCCGCGGGTGTCGGATGTCCTCAGCGGGGGATCCCGATCGTCGTCCTGGTGAAGACGGATCCCCGTCCGCCGAAGTTCGTCAGGAGGAACCCATGCAGTACGTGATGCTCGTCCGCGTCGACCCCGACCTGCCCGTGCCCGAGGACAGCGATGTCGAGCCATGGGTCGAGGAGGGCGCCCGCACCGGCATGCGGATCGAGGGCGACCCGGTCGCAGAGCCGGAGGACGCCCGCACCGTGCGGGTGCGCGAGGGGCGCACGCTGGTCAGCGACGGGCCGTTCGCCGAGATGCAGGAGGTCGTGGCGGGCTACGACCGGCTCGAGGCCGACTCGCTCGAGCAGGCCGCCGACTACGCCTCGCGGCACCCCGTCGCCGCGTTCGGCGCACTCGAGATCCGTGAGGTGTGGCAGGACTTCGTCCCCGACGACCCCGCCGCGCCGGCCCCGGCGCCGGTCGACGGCGGCCAGGACTTCCTGTTCCTGCACGTGCCCGACCCCGCCCTGTTCAGCACGATCAGCAGGGAGGACGGCGATCCGACCGCGTGGGTGCGGGACGTCGAGGCGCGCCGCGTCACGCTCGGCGGCGACCGGCTCCGCGACGAGCCCGAGTCGAGCGTCGTCGTCCGCCGGCGCGACGGCGAGACGCTGATCGCCCACGGGCCCTTCGCGGAGCTCGGGGAGCAGATCGCCGGGATCGACCTCGTGCGAGTGCCGGACGAGGCGGCCGCGATCGAGCTCGCCGCAGCCCATCCGACCGCCCGCATCGGCGCGATCGAGGTGCGGGCGCTCCGCCGGTTCTGACGCCTCAGCAGGGACCGGTTGCACAATCGACGGAGTTCTTCCGTCCCGTAGGGGTCGGATCCGCATGACTTCGTCCGCGGAGGTCGGATTCTCCGTCGATCGTGCAGGCGGATGTCCTTCCCGCGGCCTACCGTTCGTCGACCCGGTGTGACCGGGAACGAGACGGAGGACCGCATGGAGATGAAGCTGGAGCTGGTGCTGCTGCCGGTGGCGGACGTGGACCGGGCGAAGGCGTTCTACGTCGACACGCTCGGCTTCGACGCGGACGTCGACGTGCGGCCCGCGCCCGGAATCAGGGTCGTCCAGGTGACGCCGCCGGGCTCCGCCTGCTCGCTCGGCTTCGGGGAGGGCCTGTTCGCGTACGACCCGGAGGGCGCGCCGATCCGGAACCTCCACCTGGTCGTCGCGGACCTCGACGCCACGCGCGACGAGCTGCTCACGCGCGGAGTCGAGGTCGAACCGATCTCCGACGTCGGCGGCGGCGTGCGCTACGCCGGCTTCAGCGATCCGGACGGCAACGGCCTGCTGCTCCAGGAGATGGCCTGGCGCACCGGCGACACGTTTTGACGGCTCACGCCGTCGGCAGGGTCACCGGCGGCCGGTCCTCGTCGCCGCGCGCCTCGAGCGCCTCGACCTTCGGGTCGTGCTCGTCCGCGCCGTAGTCGCTCGCGCGGGTGATGTCGCGTCCGTCCGGCACGTGCAGCGCCCGCAGCACGAGGGTGAGCACCACCGACACGAGCACGTTGAGCACGAACGCGGTGACCCCGATGTAGACGGTGGTGCCGAACAGCGGGGCAGGCGCGAGGGATCCGCCGAAGTGCGCATGGGTCACCGGGTTCACGACGCTGTAGGCGGCGAACGTGCCGACGATGATCCCGACCGCCCAGCCGGCCACGAGCGCCCACCGGTGGAACCACCGCGTGTAGAGCCCCGCGACGATCGCGGGGAACGTCTGCAGGATCCAGATGCCGCCGAGCAGCTGCAGGTTGATCGCCGACGACTGGTCCATGGTCAGCACGAAGACCAGCGCGCCGAACTTCACGAGCAGGGACACGAGCTTCGAGACGCGCGCCTGGCTGGCGGCGTCCGCATCCGGCTTGAAGAAGTCCCGGTAGATGTTGCGGGTGAACAGGTTCGACGCGGCGATCGACATGATGGCCGCGGGGACGAGGGCGCCCACGGCGATCGCGGCGAGGGCGACGCCTGCGAACCACGACGGGAAGTTGTCGAGGAACAGCTGCGGCACGACGAGCTGCGGGTTCACCGCTCCGTTGACGTCGATCGGCTTCGTGCCGGCCTTGATGGCCACGTAGCCGAGCAGGGCGAGGAAGCCGAGCATCAGGGAGTAGAGCGGCAGCACGACCGCGTTGCGGCGGATCGTGTTGCGGCTCTTCGTCGACAGCACGCCGGTGATCGAGTGCGGGTACATGAACAGGGCCAGCGCGGAGCCGAGCGCGAGCGTCCAGTAGGCGTTGAAGCTCTGGGCGCCCGGGATGACGGAGCCGACCGGCAGCCCGGTCGCCGGGTTCGTCGCGGTGAGCTTCGACTGGGCGGCACCGAAGATCTGGCCGAAGCCGCCGAAGTGGATCGGCAGGTAGATGATCGCCACGACGACGGCGATGTAGATGAGCACGTCCTTCACGACCGCGATCAGGGCGGGAGCGCGGAGGCCGGCGGTGTACGTGTACGCCGCGAGGACGACGAAGGCGATGATCAGCGGCAGGTCCTGCAGGAACGCGTTGCCGCCCCCACCGATGCCGAGCACGGTGAGCACCGCCTTGATGCCGACGAGCTGGAGCGCGATGTACGGCATCGTCGCGACGATCCCCGTCACGGCGACGACGAGGGAGAGGGCGCGGCTGCCGTAGCGGCCGCCGACGAAGTCCGCCGGGGTCACGAATCCGTGCCGGTGCGAGACCGACCAGAGGCGCGCCATGAGCAGGAACACGATCGGGTAGAGCACGACCGTGTAGGGCACGGCGAAGAACCCGCTCACGGCACCGGTGCTCCACATGGCGGCCGGCACCGCGATGAAGGTGTACGCGGTGTAGAGGTCGCCGCCGAGCAGGAACCAGGTGACCCAGCTGCCGAAGCCGCGACCCCCGAGGCCCCACTCGTCGAGGGACTTGAGGCCGGCGGGGGCCGACCCCCGGCGCCAGCGGGCCGCGAGGAAGCCGAGCACCGCGACGGCCACGAAGATCAGGATGACGACGGCGAGCGCGACCCCGTCGACCGGGCGCGCGGGCGGGGCGGCGAGGAGGATCCCGCTCATCGCGCACCACCCTTCCGGGGCGCGACGGGCGCACCGACGGCCTCGCGGCGCCGGCGCTCCTCACGCCGCAGGATGCCATAGCAGATCCAGAGCAGCACCGCGTCGATGAACACCCAGAGCATCTGGTACCAGTAGAAGAACGGAAGCCCGATGAAGGGCGGGTCCGCATGGGCGTACAGCGGCACGATCAGCGGCAGGACGATGCCGACCGCGATCAGGACGACGACGACGATGTACGGGCCGGGCCGGGCCGGCCCCCGCGTGGGCTGCTCGTCGGACATGGGCGTCTCCTTCGACTCTGGGGATCAGATTCCAGCGGTTTTCGGAGAGTTGGCTGAGAGTGTCGCGTCAGTCCGTGAACACGGCGACGACGTCCCACCGGACGCCCTTCGGGACAGTCAGCTCGAGGACGGTCGGCGCCTCGCCGTCGTACACGGCGGTGCGCACCATCGGCAGGCCGGCGATGCTGCGCACGGCGCCGTCGTCGAGCCGTTCGATGAAGCTCTGCATGCCGGAGTCCGCCCGGATGGCGCGCAGCTGCACGGCGGCTGCGGTGTCGAGGGTG
>JAICSU010000113.1 GCA_025936735.1 Amnibacterium sp. | reverse complement strand
GCGAGCAGGGTGAACGCGCCGTGCAGGCGTCCGACCACGTTGCGGAAGGCGCCCACCAGGTCACCGACCGCCGCGTACTCCCGGCCGAGCAGCACGGCGGCGATCTCGGTGTCCGTCTCGCTGGCGAAGGTGTGCCCCTCGGCCAGCAGCTCATCGCGCAGCGTCGCGTAGTTCTCGATGATGCCGTTGTGGATCAGCGCGAGGCGGCCGTGGTCGCCGAGGTGGGGGTGGGCGTTGACGTCCGTCGGTCCGCCGTGGGTCGCCCAGCGCGTGTGGCCGATCCCGGTCCCGCTCTCGGGCAGGGGGTCCGCCACGAGGTCGGCCTCGAGCACGCCGAGCTTTCCCGCCCGCTTGTGCGTGGCGAGCTCCCCGTCGGCTCCGATCACCGCGACACCGGCAGAGTCGTACCCGCGGTACTCGAGCCTTCTCAGGCCGCCCACGAGGACCTCGACCGCGTCCCGCCCACCTACGTATCCGACGATTCCGCACATCGAGAGCCGAGTGTAACCGGCGCTCGAAGCACGCCTTCCCGCGCCAAGTAGCATCGGGGACCGTGTCCGACCGGTCCGCGGCGGGTCCCGCGCACGGACTCACACCCTTCATCGAGATCGGTCGAGCCGAATGGGCGGCCCTCGCGGCCGGCACCCCGCAGCCCCTGACGGACGTCGAGCTCGTCCGGCTCCGGGGGCTCGGCGAACCCCTCGACTCGCGGGAGGTCGCGGAGGTCTACCTGCCGCTCAGCCGCCTGCTCAACCTCTACGCGACCGGCGCGCGGCAGCTGCACGACCGCACGCGTGGGTTCCTGCAGTCGTCCACGGACACGACGCCGTTCGTCATCGGGGTCGCGGGGTCCGTCGCCGTCGGCAAGTCGACCGTCGCGCGGCTCCTCCGCGAACTGCTCGCCCGGTGGGACGACACCCCCAAGGTCGAGCTCGTGCCGACGGACGGGTTCCTGCTGCCGAACGCGGAGCTCGAGCGGCGCGGCATCCTCGCCCGCAAGGGGTTCCCCGAGTCCTACGACCGTCGGGCGCTGCTCCGGTTCGTCACCGCCGTCAAGAGCGGCGCCGCCGAGGTGAGGGCGCCCTTCTACTCCCATGAGGCGTACGACATCGTCCCGGACGCGGAGGTCGTCGTGCACCGCCCGGACGTGCTCATCATCGAGGGCCTGAACGTGCTGCAGCCGCCGATGCGGACCGGGCTGGCCGTCAGCGACCTCTTCGACTTCAGCGTCTACGTGGACGCCCGCACCGCCGACATCGAGGAGTGGTACATCGAGCGGTTCCGGCGCCTGCAGACCGCCGCGTTCGCGTCGCCGCGCTCCTACTTCCACCGCTACGCGTCGCTCGGGGTGGAGGAGGCGCGAGCGACCGCGAGGACGATCTGGCGCGAGATCAACGAGCCGAACCTGCGCGAGAACGTGCTGCCGACGCGCTCCCGGGCGCGGCTCGTGCTGCGGAAGGCGCAGGACCACGCCGTGCACAGCGTCCTGCTGCGGAAGATCTAGCGGGGGCGCCGAGCGGCGCCGAGCGCGGCGGCGAGCCCGCCGAGGGCCGCGGAGACGAGGAGCAGCAGGCCGAGCAGCCAGACGGCGAGCGCGACGGTCACGAGCCAGTTCACGAGCGCGACCTGCGGGGGCACGACCAGCCCGCTGTAGCCCTGCACGGCCACGGCGGTGCTGAGCGCCGTGGCGCCGCTGCTGGCGAGCCCGCCGGCGACCGTGCCGGCGAGGCCGATGAGGGCGGTCCACCAGCGCGAGCCGAGCCGGACCAGCAGGGCGTTGTGCAGCAGGAGGCCGAGCACGAGGAGACCGCCCACGAACAGCGCGGTCGCGATGACGGGCACGGGCGTCGTGTCGAGCACGAGCCAGGCGACGACGAGTCGCGGCAGGGTGAGCGCGACCCCGATCCCGGCGACGATCCGGGTGCCCCGCCGCAGCGCCGCGGCCTGGGCCGTGGTCATGGCGCGGGGGTGGACTGGAGCGTCAGCCGGTCGCGGACCACCTCGACGAGCCGCGCGGCGATCGTCTCGGCGGTGTCGTGATCCGCCGCCTCGACCATGACCCGGACGACCGGCTCGGTGCCGGAGGGCCGCAGCAGCACCCGCCCCGACTCGCCGAGTTCGGCCTCCGCCGCGGCGACGGCGGCGACCACGCCCTCGTCCGAGGCGACCCGGTCCCGGTCCACCTCGCGCACGGCGACGAGCACCTGCGGGTACACCGTCACGATCGAGGCGAGGTCGGCGAGGGGGCGTCCGCTGTGCGCGACCTCCGCGAGCAGGTGGAGGCCGGTGAGCAGTCCGTCCCCCGTGGTGGCGTGGTCCGCCATGATGACGTGGCCCGACTGCTCGCCGCCGAGCGAGAGGTTCCTCTCGCCGAGCGCCTCGAGCACGTAGCGGTCGCCGACCTTCGTCGCGAGCACGTCGATGCCGCGCTCCCGCATCGCGCGGTGCAGCCCGAGGTTGCTCATCACCGTGGCGACGAGCGTGTTCCCGCGCAGCACGCCCCGCGCCTGCATCGCCGTGGCGAGGATCGCCATGATCTGGTCGCCGTCGACGACCCGGCCCTCGGCGTCGACCGCGAGGCAGCGGTCCGCGTCGCCGTCGTGGGCGATGCCCGCATCCGCGCCGTGCTCCACGACCGCGGCGGCGAGGGCCGAGAGGTGGGTCGATCCGACGCCGTCGTTGATGTTGATGCCGTCGGGGTCGTTGCCCATGACGATGACCTCGGCGCCCGCGAGGGAGAAGACCTCCGGCGACACCCCCGCGGCGGCGCCGTTAGCGCAGTCGAGCACGACCTTCAGCCCGTCGAGCCGGTGGGGCAGCGTCTCGATGAGGTGCACGACGTAGCGGTCCTCGGCGTCCGCGAACCGGCGGATCCGGCCCACCGCGGCGCCGGTCGGCGCGAGCGCCGGCCGCTGCATGGCGGCCTCGATCCGGTCCTCGACCTCGTCGGGCAGCTTGGTGCCGCCCGCGGCGAAGATCTTGATCCCGTTGTCCGGCGCCGGGTTGTGGGACGCCGAGATCATCACGCCGAAGTCGGCCCCGATGTCGGCGATCAGGAAGGCCGCGGCGGGCGTCGGGATGACCCCGGCGTCGTACACGTCGACGCCGGATCCGGCGAGGCCCGCGGCCACCGCCGCGGAGATGAACTCCCCGGAGATGCGGGGGTCGCGAGCGAGCACGGCGAACGGCCGCCGCCCGGCCGCGCGGGGGCCGTCGCCCAGCACGTGGGCGGCGGCCTGCGCGAGCGACAGGGCGAGCTCAGGGGTGACCTCGCGATTCGCGAGGCCACGGACGCCGTCGGTACCGAAGAGGCGGGCCATGGCTTCAGGAAGCGGCGACGCCGAGCGTCAGCGCTTCGAGAACTGCGGCGCCTTGCGAGCCTTCTTCAGGCCGGCCTTCTTGCGCTCCTTGACGCGCGCGTCGCGCGACAGGAAGCCGGCCTTCTTGAGACCGGGTCGGTTGTTCTCGACGTCGATCTCGTTCAGGGCCCTGGCGATGCCGAGGCGCAGCGCGCCGGCCTGGCCGGAGGGGCCCCCGCCGGAGATCTTCGCGATGACGTCGTAGGCGCCCGCGAGCTCCAGCACCGTGAACGGGTCGTTGATCAGCTGCTGGTGCAGCTTGTTCGGGAAGTAGTCCGCGAACTCGCGACCGTTGACGGTGATCGTGCCGCTGCCGGGGACGAGCCGCACGCGGGCGATGGCCTGCTTGCGGCGGCCGACGGCCGCACCCGGCACGGTCAGCGGCGGACGGGACGGCGCCTCGGTCGGCGCGGCGCTCGTGGTGCTGAACGAGGTGGGGGTGTCGATGGAATCTGCGATGCGTGCCATGTTCGTTGCTTCTTCCGGCCTACTGAGCGACCTGGTTCAGGGTGTACGGCGTGGGCTGCTGCGCGGCATGCGGGTGCTCCGGACCCGCATACACCTTCAGCTTCTTGATCTGGGCACGGCCGAGGGAGTTCTTCGGGAGCATGCCGCGGACGGCCTTCTCGACGGCGCGCGTCGGGTGCTTCTCGAGCAGCTCGGCGTAGCCGACGGCGGTGAGGCCGCCCGGGTAGCCGGAGTGCCGGTACGCGAGCTTCTGGTCGCGCTTCGACCCGGTGAGCGCGACCTGCGCCGCGTTCACGATGATGACGAAGTCACCGGAGTCGAGGTGCGGGGCGAAGGTCGCCTTGTGCTTGCCGCGCAGGAGGGCGGCGGCGTGGCTGGCGAGCCGGCCGAGCACGACGTCGGTCGCGTCGATGACGACCCAGTCGTGCTGGATCTCGGCAGCCTTGGGGCTGTAGGTGCGCGTCACGATGCTCACGCTTTCTGTCTCGAGGTGGTCGTGGATCCCGCTCCGGTGCCCGTTCAGCAGCCCATGGGGCTGGAACGAGCGGGTGGAGGGCTCGAAGAGGCGCGCAGGCGTGCCCGCACGCGCCCGTCGACCTTACCCCATCCGCGGCACCTGCTCGGACCCGCGTCGGGCCCTGGCCCGTTCGGCCTGCCCGGCGAGGTCCCCATCGGGCGGATAGGCGACCTCGACGAGGGTGAGCCCGTGGGCCGGCGCGGCCGGGAACTCGCCGGTGCGACCGTCCGCACCGAGCAGCTCGCGCATCCGCCCGGGCGGCAGCCGGGCCGAGCCGACCGCGAGCGAGGCACCGACGAGGGACCGCACCATGCCGTGGCAGAAGGCGTCGGCCCGCAACTCGGCGACGAGCACCCCGTCGGCCTCGCGCTCCCAGGTGAACGACTGCAGCGTGCGGATGGTCGTCGCGCCGGGCCGCGGGCGGCAGTACGCGGCGAAGTCGTGCAGCCCGGGCATCGGGTCGGCCGCGGCGCGGAGCAGCTCGAGGTCCAGCTCACGCGGATGCCAGAGCGTGCGCGCGCGGTCGAGCGGGTTCCGCGTGCTGAGGCGGTCCGCGACCCGGTACCGGTAGCGGCGGTGCACCGCGCTGAAGCGGGCGTCGAAGCCGAGCGGCGCGATCGTGGCGCGGTGGACGACGACGTCGCCCTCCCTCGCGAGCATGCCGCTCAGCCGCTCCGCGACCCGGCCCACGCCGCCGGGGCCGTGCCGCCGGGTGAGCGCCTCGAGCTGGGCCTCGGCGAGGTCGACGTGCGCGACCTGGCCGGTGGCGTGCACGCCGGCATCCGTCCGGCCGGCGACGACGAGGCGCGGCTCCGGCCCGGCCGCACGGCCGATCGCGATGGCGAGCGCCTCCTCGAGCACGCCCTGCACCGTGCGGAGCCCTCCTGCCTGGCGCGCCCAGCCGGCGAACCGGGTGCCGTCGTAGGCCAGGTCGAGGCGCAGCCGCACGAGCGGGGCGGATGGCTCGGTCACGGGACGAGTCCGTGGATCAGCGCCGTCGAGACGCGCTCGAATCCGATCGACGCGTACAGGCGATCCGCGGAGGTCGGGTTCTCGCCGTCGACGTCGAGGACCGCGACGGGGCGGCCTGCCGCTGCCGAGGCGGCGAGCACCTCCGTGAGCAGGGACCGGGCCACGCCGCGACCGCGCCACGCCGGGTCCGTTCCGACGAGGGAGAGGTAGACCTCCTCGGCGGTCCCCTCGTCCCAGGCCACGACGAAGCCGGCGACCGTCCCGTCCTCGGCGAGCGCCAGGCGGGACAGGTCGCGGCGCAGCCACGCGCCCAGCTGGTGCCGGGCCCACGCGTCCGGGCTCTCGGGGCGCGACCGCCAATGCTGCTCGAACGCGACGTTCTTGGCCCTCCGGAGCGGCTCGTCGTAGGCGGCGTCGAACGGGACCATCCGCAGCCCGGCCGGCAGCGGGGAGCGGACGACGGGTGACGCCGGGCGACGGAGGTGGAGGAACACGCGCTCGGGACGGAAGCCGAAGCGGGCGAGCAGGCGTGCCGTCGCGTCCGCGGTCGCGGGCCGGCGGACGCTGATGGGCAGCGGCTCGCCCGCGAGGCCCGCGCGAGCCGTGTCGATCTGCCAGGCGAGCAGCCGCCGCCCGATCCCCGTTCCCCTGGCGTCCGGCACGACCCCGCCCGGCAGCCGGACCGCGGTGCCGGCGGCGAAGACGATCCCGTAGGCGACGAGCCGGCCGTCGACGACCGCCGCCGCGGTGTGGCGGCCGGGATCGACGGCCGACAGCTGCTGCTCGAGCTCCGGCCGCCCTGGCGGGTTCCCCGGGTCGTCCCGCCGCCCGATCGCTGCGGCGAGCGCGAGCACGGCGGGAAGGTCCGCCGCCGCGATCGGCCGCCAGGTCACCCCCGGCGGCCCCTCGGGCAGCGCGGCGACGCTCGGCGGCACCGCTCGCTCGGACATGCCGCCCATCATGCCGTCGGCGGCGCGCTGCCCGCGCTGCGGACGGACGAGGGGTTCCGCTCGTCGCCCTCCCCGCGAGGAGCGGTCGGGGGCAGGATGGGCGGGTGCCCACCCAGCGCCTCCCCGTCGAGCTGCCCGTCGAACCGATGCTCGCCAAGGCGGTACCCGCCGTGCCGGCCACGGCCCCCGGGGGTGGGGCGCTGCTGTACGAGCCGAAGTGGGACGGGTTCCGTGGCATCGTCGCGTTCGACGGCGAGACCGTCGAGATCGGCAGCCGCGGCGGCAAGCCGCTCACCCGCTACTTCCCTGAGCTCACGGCCGCGCTCGCCCGCGCGCTGCCCGGTCCCTGCGTGGTGGACGGGGAGGTCGTCGTCCCGACGGGGGGCGCAGGCGGCCAGCGCCTCGACTGGGACGCGCTCACCCAGCGCATCCATCCGGCCGAATCGCGGATCACCAGGCTGGCGGCGGAGACGCCGGCGTCGTTCGTGGCCTTCGACCTGCTCGCCACCGCCGATCAGTCCCTGCTCGAAGCGCCGTTCGGCGAGCGCCGGGCCGCGCTCGAGGCGTTCCTCGCCGGCGCGGAGGCGCCGCTCTTCCTCACCCGCGTCACCGACGACCCCGCTCGCGCCGAGGCGTGGCTGGCGGAGTTCGAGGGGGCCGGCCTCGACGGCGTCGTCGCGAAGCCGGTCGACGAGCCCTACCGGCCCGGCAAGCGGACGATGCTCAAGGTGAAGCACCACCGCACCGCCGACGTGATCGCCACCGGGTACCGCATCCACACGAGCGGCCACGGCGTCGGCTCGCTGCTCGTCTCGCTCTACACCGCCGACGGCCGCCTCGCGCAGGTCGGGGGCGTGAGCGCGTTCACCCAGGCCATGCGCGACCGGCTGATCGACGACCTCGCCGACGTGGTGGAGCGCGACGACCGCGGCGAACCGGTCACCGGCGAGGGCGAGCGGAGCCGGTTCTCCTCCGGCCGCGACACCACCTTCGTCAAGCTGAGGCCCGTGCGGGTGCTCGAGGTGCGGTACGACCAGATGGAGGGCGACCGGTTCCGGCACACCGTGCAGTTCGAGCGGTGGCGCCCCGACCGCGATGCGCGGTCCTGCACCTACGAGCAGCTCGAGGTGCCGCACGACTCCGACCTCGCCGAGGTCCTCGCCTGAAGCACGAGCACCTCAGCAGGCTGCCGGCGCTTCGGCAGGCTCCTCGTTCGCCACGGGCCTGCCGAAGTGTCCAGGGCCTGCCGAGGTGCTCGTGCGTCGCCCGGTACGTGCGTCAGTCGCCGGCCGCGTCGTCCCAGTTGTCGGCGTTCTTCCTGCTCGGCTGCACCCGAGGCGGCTCCCCCGGCATCTTCGGGTAGTCCGGCGGGAACGGCATCTCGCCGAGGCCCGCGTCGAGGTCCCGCTGCCACCACTGCAGCAGCGTCTCGATGCTCCCCGCCGCGTCGCCCATCCGGGCCCAGGGGTCGCCCGTGTCGGACAGCCGCTGGGGAACGGTCAGGATCGTGAAGGCGAGCGGATCCACGCCCTCCTCCAGCTCCTCCCACGACACGGGCGTCGAGACGGTGGCCGACGGGAGGGCCCGCGGGCTGTAGGCGCCGGCGATGGTGCGGTCGCGTGCGGCCTGGTTGAAGTCGAGGAAGATCCGCTCACCGCGCAGCTCCTTCCACCATGCCGTCGTCACCGTGTCGGGGGTGCGGCGCTCCAGCTCGCGGGCGGCGGCGATCACGGCGTGCCGCACGTCGAGGAACTCGTGATCCGGCGTGATCGGCGCGTAGAGGTGCAGTCCCCGGTTGCCGGACGTCTTCACGAACGCGGTCAGCCCGGCCTCCGCGAGCACCTCCCGCATCCCGAACGCCGCCACGCGCGCCTCGGCGAACGCGGTCCCCGGCTGGGGGTCCAGGTCGATGCGCAGCTGGTCCGGGTAGTCCGACGCCTCGGCCCGCGACGGCCACGCGTGGAAGACCACGGTGTTCATCTGCGCGGCCCAGACGGCGGCGGCGGGCTCGTCGATGACGAGCTGAGGATGGGCGCGGGCGCTCGGGTACTGCACGACCACGGAGCGGATCCAGTCGGGAGCGCCCTTCGGCGGGTTCTTCGAGAAGAAGAACTCCCCGTCGACCCCGTCCCCGAAGCGCTGGAGGGAGATCGGCCGGTCGCCGTTGGCCTCGACGAACGGTCCGCCGACGGCTGCGAGGTAGGTGGCGAGGTCGAGCTTCGTGATGCCCGCCTGCGGCCAGACGACCCGGGAGGGGTTGGAGATCCGGATCTCCCGGACCCCGTTCGGTCCGTCCACCTGGATCGTCGTCGCTTCGCTTGCCACGGCCCGAGCGTAGACCGCCCGCCTGATCAGGGGAATCACGGGATGCACGACGAAGGGCCCCGCCACGGATCACGTGGCGGGGCCCTTCTCATGCTGCGGACGTCAGGAGGCGGGGGTCGTCCCGGTCTCGCTGTCGCCGGCCTTCTCCGCGGCGTCGGCCTCGACCTCGGCGGCCGCCGGGGTCTCGGTCTCGGGCTCGACCGGCGCGGACTCCTCGACCGTGTCGGTGGTCTCCACGGGCACGTCGGCCGGGGACGACTCGTCGGTCGCCTCGGTCGCCTCGGGCTCTGCGGGAGCGGGCTCCGGCGCGGCGGTCGCCGCGGGAGCGGCGGCGCGGCTCGGACGCTTCGGCGTGACGGGCTCGAGCACGAGCTCGATCACGGCCATCGGCGCGTTGTCGCCCTTGCGGAAGCCGGTCTTCGTGATGCGGGTGTAGCCGCCCGGGCGGTCGGCCACGAGGGGCGCGATCTCCGTGAACAGCTGGTGCACCACGGTCT
>JAICSU010000183.1 GCA_025936735.1 Amnibacterium sp. | reverse complement strand
TGCCGCCCAGCCGGTAGGCTTCCTCCCCGTGTCCGCCCGTACTTCGGGGCAGGTCCGTGTCGTCGGGACCGGCCTGCTCGGCACGAGCATCGGGCTCGGCCTCACTGCGCAAGGCGTCGACGTCGCGCTCGCCGACGCGTCGCCGTCGACGCTCGCGCTCGCCGTCGACTACGGCGCCGGCCGCAAGGCGGACGCGCGCGACGAGCCGTCGCTCGTCGTGGTGGCCGTGCCGCCGGACCGCACGGCCGAGGTCGTGCAGGCGGAGCTCGCCGCCCATCCGACCGCCCTCGTCACCGACGTCGCCAGCGTGAAGACCGCGCCGCTGCTCGCGCTCCGCGCCGCAGGCGCTCCCGTGGAGCGGTACCTCGGCTCGCATCCGATGGCGGGCCGGGAGCGCAGCGGGCCGATCGCGGCCCGGGCGGACCTCTTCCTCGGCCGTCCCTGGGTGATCACCCCGCACGCGGCGAGCACCACGGAGCAGGCCGCCCGGCTCGAAGCCCTTGCGCTCGATCTCGGCGCGACCCCCGTCCGGCTGCCCGTCGACCGGCACGACGACGCCGTCGCCGTCGTCTCCCACGCCCCGCAGCTCGTCGCGAGCCTGCTCGCCGCGCGCCTCGTCGACGCGCCCGCGCACGCCACGGACCTCGCCGGCCAGGGCCTGCGCGACACCACCCGCATCGCCGCGAGCGACCCGGCGCTCTGGATCCAGATCCTGTCGGCGAACGCGGACCGCATCGTCCCCGTGCTCTCCGACCTCCGCGACGACCTCGACGCGGTGCTCGAGGCCCTCGCCGAGCCGACGGCCGCCGGGGCGCCGCGCGCGCTCGCCGATCTCCTCGCCGCGGGCAACGCCGGGGTGCAGCGCATCCCGGGCAAGCACGGCGCGGACCTGAAGCTCGCCTCGCTCGTCGTGCTCATCGACGACACCCCCGGCCAGCTCGCCCGGCTCCTTTCCGAGATCGGCCAGCTCGGCGTCAACCTCGAGGACCTGCGCCTCGAGCACTCGCCGGGTGCGCCGATCGGCATCGTGGAGGTCCAGGTGGCGCCCGAGGCGGTGTCAGGGCTCGAGGCGGATCTGGTGCAGCGCGGATGGCGGGTGGCGGGATGAACGTGGTGGTCGCGGTCGACGGTCCGGCCGGGAGCGGCAAGTCGAGCGTGAGCCGCGCCGCGGCCGCGAAGCTCGGCTACGCCTTCCTCGACACGGGCGCCGCCTACCGTGCGCTCGCCTGGTCGGTCCTCGAGCACGGCGCCGATCCGGACGACCAGGACCAGGTGGCGCAGGTGCTCGCCGGCTTCCGGTTCGAGAGCGCCGACGACCCCGGGGAGCACTGGGTGCGGGTCGGCGGGACGGACGTCACCGACGCCATCCGGGAGCCGCGCGTGACCGACGCGGTGAGCGGGATCGCCCGGGTGCCGGCGGTGCGGGCGGCGTTGAACGAGGGCTTCCGCGCGCGGCTCGCCGCCGCCCGTCCCGGCGTCGTCGTGGAGGGCCGCGACATCACGACCGTCGTCGCCCCGGATGCGGACGTGCGGGTGCTGCTGACCGCGAGTCCGGAGGTCCGCGCGGCCCGGCGAGCCCGGCAGCTGCCGGACGTGCACCACGAGACCGTCGCGCGGGCGATCGCCGAGCGGGACGCGAAGGACTCGCAGGTGGTCGACTTCCTCGAGGCGGCGGACGGCGTGACCACGCTGGACTCCACCGACCTCGACTTCGATGGCACGGTCGACGCTCTCGTCGGCCTCGTGCAGGAACGGGTGCCCCGATGACCGATGACGACCTCGGGTTCGAGGGGGGAGCCGACGACCTCGGCGACCGTCTCGCCGCCCTCGACGACGCTGCCGCGGACCGCCGCGCCGCCGCGCTCCGGGCGGGGCTCGCCGATTACGCGCTCGACGACGAGGACCGCCTGTTCCTCGAGGGCGCCGAGATCCGCGACGAGGAGGCCGGCGCGGGCGCCGCGCTGCCGGTGCTCGCGATCGTCGGCAGGCCGAACGTCGGCAAGTCCGCGCTCGTGAACCGCATCCTCGGCCGCCGAGCCGCGGTGGTCGAGGACGTGCCGGGCGTGACCCGGGACCGGGTGACCTACCGAGCCGAGTGGGAGGGCCGGGAGTTCACCCTCGTCGACACCGGCGGGTGGGAGCCCGACGCGGCGGGCCTGGACGCCGCGGTCGCCGCGCAGGCGGAGATCGCCGTCGACCTCGCCGACGCGGTGCTGTTCGTCGTCGACGCGACCGTCGGCGCGACGGCCACGGACGAGCGGGTCGTCCGGATGCTCCGTGCGAGCCGCAAGCCGGTGCGCCTCGTCGCGAACAAGGTCGACGACGCCCGCCTCGAGCCGCTCGTCGCCGAGCTCTGGAACCTGGGCCTCGGGGAGCCGTGGCCGGTCTCCGCGCTGCACGGCCGCGGGGTGGCGGACCTCCTCGACGACGTGATGCGGATCCTGCCGAAGGAGTCGGCGGTCGCACGGCCCGAGGCGGGCGGTCCCCGTCGCGTCGCTTTGCTCGGCCGGCCGAACGTCGGCAAGTCGAGCCTGCTGAACAAGGCGGCGGGGGAGGAGCGCGTCGTCGTGGCGGAGCTCGCCGGGACGACCCGCGACCCGGTCGACGAGCAGATCGAGCTCGCCGGCACGGTGTGGCGCTTCGTCGACACCGCCGGCATCCGCCGTCGTACGCACCTGTCCCAGGGCGCGGACTTCTACGCGTCGCTACGGACCCAGGCGGCGCTGGAGCGCGCCGAGGTCGCCGTCGTGCTGCTCGACGTGAGCCAGCCGATCAGCGAGCAGGACGTGCGGATCGTCGATCTCGTGCTCGAGTCCGGCCGGGCGCTCGTGCTCGCCTACAACAAGTGGGACCTCCTCGACGACGACCGCAGGCGCTACCTCGAGCGCGAGATCGAGCAGGACCTCGGCCACGTCTCGTGGGCTCCGCGCGTGAACATCTCCGCCCGGACCGGCCGGCACCTGGAGAAGCTGGTGCCGGCGCTCGAGACGGCGCTCACCTCCTGGGACACCCGGATCCCGACGGGCCGCTTCAACGCCTTCCTCGCGGAGCTCGTCGCGGCGCACCCGCACCCGGTGCGCGGCGGGAAGCAGCCGCGGATCCTGTTCGGCACGCAGGCGAGCACCCGGCCGCCGACGTTCGTGCTGTTCACGACCGGGTTCCTCGATCCGGGCTATCGGCGGTACATCCAGCGGCGCCTGCGCGAGCTGTTCGGCTTCGAGGGCAGCCCCATCGTCGTCAACATGCGCGTTCGGGAGCGGCGCTCCCGCTCCTGACCCACCCGCGCCGGGCGGTCGTCGGGACGCGGCTCAGTCCGCGTTCGGCAGCAGCACCTCGACCGTCTCACCGGTGACGCGGGTCTCGAAGACGGGTTGGGGCGCGGTGGCGGGCCCGTGCAGGACCTCCCCGTTGCTGAGCGAGAAGGTGCTGCCGTGCCACGGGCAGGTGATGCAGGCGCCCTCGCCCGGCTCGATCGTCAGCTGTCCCTCGTGCAGCGGCCCGGAGAGGTGGCTGCAGACGTCCGACAGCACCTGCACGGTCGATCCCGTGCGGTGCACGAGGAGGGGCTGGCCCTGCACCACCCGTCGGGTCGGCTCGCCCTCGGGGAGGTCGGCGAGCGGGGCGAGCTCCTGCCAGCCCGAGGGGAACCGGTGCGGCACGTCCTCCGTGTGGTTCACACCGGCGGCCTGACGGTAGGCCAGATGGCCGCCGAGGTACCCGCCGGCACCGACGGCCCCGAAGCCGGCGAACGCGAGGAGCTTGCCCAGTCCTTCCCTGCCTGCCCTGCGCGCGAACCAGGAGGCGCTGTAGAGGCCGACGGCGGTGACGTTCATCGCGGCATGCACGATGCCGACCCGCATCTGCTCCGGGTGGAGCCGCGCCCAGTCGGTCTCGCCGGTGAGGGCGGTCGGCAGGGCGCTCAGCACACCGGTGCCGACGAGGATCCGGGCCGCCCGTTCGTTTCCGGGCAGGAGGTCCAGCACGGCCACGGACGCCCAGGCGCCGGTGGGCACGAGCACCAGCACCGGGTGGATCGGGTGCCCGAAGGGCACGCCGTGGAGCAGGTCCTCGAGCGCCCGCGGCTTGACGATCGCGAGCACAATCCGCTTCGTCACATCGACGAGCGGATCCAGAGCCTCGATGTTCTCGAGCTTGGCGATGGGCTTCAGGATCCGCAGCTCTTTCATGCCCCCAGCGCAGCCCTCCAGCGGCTGCGGCGCAAGCCCGCGGGCGAAGTCGGAGCGTTTCTCCAGGAGGGCTCCGAGACGGGTGCCGGGAGGGCGCGGCGACCCCGCTCGGTAGGCTCCGGAAATGGCCCTCTCCCGCTTCTCGGACCGTGTCGCCCTCGTCACCGGGGCGAGCCGCGGCATCGGGCTCGCGGTCGCCGAGCGCCTCGTCGCCGAGGGGGCCCGCGTCGTGATCACCGCCCGGCGGGAGGAGGCGCTCGCCGAGGCGGTCGCCCGGCTCGGCGAGGAGCGCGTGCGCGGCGTGCCCGGCCCGGCGGACGACCCCGGCGCGCGGGAGGCGGCGTTCGCCGCGGCCGAGGAGGCGTTCGGCCCGGTCGACCTCCTCGTGAACAACGCCGGCGTGAACCCGGCGTACGGCCCCTCGCTCGAGATCGACGAGTCCGCGGTCCGCAAGCTGTTCGAGGTGAACGTGCTCGGGGCGTTCGGCTACGCGCGGGAGGCGGTGCGCCGGGGGATGGGGGAGCGGGGCGGCGCGATCGTGAACATCGCGTCCATCGCGGGCATCGGCGCGAGCCCGAACATCGGCTTCTACGGCGTCTCGAAAGCGGCCCTGATCTCGCTGACCGCGCAGCTGGCGCACGAGCTCGCTCCGCGCATCCGCGTCAACGCGGTCGCGCCGGCCGTCGTGAGGACGCGATTCGCCCGGGCGCTCTACGAGGGCCGGGAGGCGCAGGTGGTGGCCGCGTACCCGCTCGGCCGGCTGGGTGAGCCCGCGGACGTCGCCGGCCCGGTCGCGTTCCTGCTGTCGGACGACGCGGCGTGGATCACGGGACAGACCATCGTGATCGACGGGGGCGGCTCCCTGCCGATGCCGGGGTGAGGCCCGGCCGGATCACGCGATCCGGCGGTAGGGGTAGGGCCCGCGGATGTGGTCGTCGAAGTACTTGCCGCGGGAGGTGGCCTCGAGCATCGCGAGCACCTCCTCGGGCGGCACGCCGTCGTAGTCGTAGATCGCACCGCTGATGAACTCGAGCTCGAGCGTCCGGCTCGCCTCGTCGTAGCCGAGCGCGCGGATGGCC
>JAICSU010000005.1 GCA_025936735.1 Amnibacterium sp. | reverse complement strand
TGGACAGCATGCAGGGACGGATTGTGTTTCTCACCGGTGCGGCGATCGGGTACGTCCTCGGCGCTCGCGCCGGTCGGCGCCGCTACGAGCAGATCAAGGCCGCGGGCGAGCGCCTCTGGAACGACCAGAAGGTGCAGAGCACGGTCGACCAGGTGGTCGGCACCGTGCAAGGCTTCGTGAAGGACAAGGCGCCCGACGTCCAGGACGCGGTCGTCGGCGGAGCGAAGAAGGTGGTGTCGCAGGTGACGAAGCGCAAGAGCGACGCCAACGCGGCTTGAGGCGGGTCGGATGAGCACGACCCGACCCGACCCCGTGCGTGCCGCTCGACCAGGTCGGAACGGCGCGGACGAGAAGAAGTCCGTCTTCACGCTGATCGGCGAGCTGCCGAACCTCGTCACCACGCTGATCCGTGACGAGATCGAGCAGATCAAACGGGAGGCGGTCACCCGCCTGAAGACCGCGGGGATCGGCGTCGGCCTCTTCGTGGGCGCCGCCGTGTTCGCCTACTTCGCGCTCTGGGTGCTGATCGCCACGGCGATCCTCGGCATCGCGACCGCGCTGCCGGCGTGGCTCTCGGCGCTGATCGTCGGCGTCGCGCTGCTGCTGGTGGCCGTCGTGCTCGGCCTGCTCGGACTCTCGCGCGTCAAGCGCGGGGTGCCGCCCGTGCCGAAGGAGGCGGTCGACAGCGTGAAGGACGACGTGAAGGCATTCAAGGGGGTTGGGCACTATGACCGCTGACGGCAGCGACAAGGACCGCGCACTCTCGGAGATCCGCTCCGACATCGAGGTGACGCGGCAGCGCCTCGCGCAGACCCTCGACGAGATCGAGGAGCGTCTCGACGTGCCGAAGCGCGTGCGGAAGGCCGTGGCCGAGGGCCGGGAACGATTCGAGGCGATGCGCGAGGACAACCCGGCGCTCGTCTACGGAGTCCTGGGCGGTGCGGCGGCCGTGGTCGTCGGCGTCGGCGCCCTTCTGATCCGCGGAGCCCGCCGCTGATCTCCTGATCCGGATGAACGAGGGCGCCCCCCGGGGCGCCCTCGTTCTGCGCGGGCCCCCGCTTCCGGTGGGGCACACTGGACGTGCCCCCCGCACCGCCGCGGTGGCGGGCGGGGGCCGCGTTGCCGTCCTCCGCCCTCGATTCCGCCGATCGGTGTCCGCGCCATCCGCGACGCCGGAAAGAGGACCTACGCACATGACCGATTCCGGGTACACGCTGTGGGCGGTGCTGCGCCGCGATCCGTCGGCAGGCGGTCCGGGCCCCGACGACGTCGCCGAGTTCGACGCGGCGGTCGAGGAGGTCACCGCCGGGGGGGCGACGCTGCGCGGCGTCTACGACGTCTCCGGCCTGCGCGCGGACGCGGACCTCATGCTGTGGCTGCACGGGGACGACCCGGCCGGCCTGCAGGCCGCCCTCCGCCGGCTCCGCCGCACCGCGCTGCTCGCGGGGCTGCTGCCCCGGTGGAACGCGATGGGCGTGCACCGCGGCGCCGAGTTCAACAGCGACCACGTGCCCGGCTTCCTCCGCGGCGAGACGGCGCGCGGCTGGCTCGTCGTCTATCCGTTCGTCCGGTCCTACGACTGGTACGTGCTGCCCGACGCCGAGCGCTCCCGGATGCTCGCCGACCACGGGCGCAAGGGGGCCGCCTACCGCTCCGTCGTCGCCAACACCGTCGCCGCCTTCGCTCTCGGCGACTACGAGTGGATCCTGCCGATGGAGTCCGACTCGCTCACCGACCTCGTGGACATGATGCGGGACCTTCGCGCGACGGACGCCCGGCTGCACGTGCGTGAGGAGGTCCCGTTCTTCACGGGCCGCCGCATCGCCACGGCCGAGGTGCCCGAGGTGCTGCGCTGATGGTGTCGGAGCTCGTCCGAGCCGCCAGCGCCGCCGCGGAGCACGGGCCGGAGCACACCGATCGCCCCGTCGCCTACGACGCCGTGCTCCTCGCCAGCTTCGGCGGCCCCGAGGGTCAGGACGACGTCATCCCGTTCCTGCGCAACGTGACCCGCGGCCGCGGCATCCCCGACGAGCGCCTCGAGGAGGTCGCGCACCACTACCGAGCGTTCGGCGGCGTGAGCCCGATCAACCAGCAGAACCGCGAGCTGAAGGCGGCGCTCGAGGCGGAGCTCGCGCGCCGGGGCCTCGACCTGCCCGTGTACTGGGGCAACCGCAACTGGGACCCGTACCTGACCGGCGCGCTGCAGCAGGCCGCCGCGGACGGCCACCGCACCCTCATCGCGATCGCGACGAGCGCCTACAGCTCGTACTCGTCGTGCCGGCAGTACCGCGAGGACTTCGCGCGCGCCCTGGACGAGACCGGACTCGAGGGCCGGCTCGTGCTCGACAAGGTGCGGCAGTACTTCGACCATCCGGGCTTCGTCGCCCCGTTCGTGGCCGGGGTCGAGCGAGGGCTCGCCGAGCTCGAGGAGCGGCTGCCCGGCGTCGACCTGGCCGACGAGACGCGGGTGCTGTTCTCGACCCACTCGATCCCCTCCGCCGACGCGGAGCGCAGCGGACCGGCCTCCCGGGGCTTCGGGCCCGGCGGCGCCTACGAGGCGCAGCACCGGGCCGTCGCGGACGTGGTGATGGCGCGGGCCGGCCGCGGCGTGCCCTGGGAGCTCGTCTTCCAGTCCCGCAGCGGCCCGCCCAGCCAGCCCTGGCTCGAGCCCGACGTGAACGACGTCCTCCGTCGCCTCGCCGGCGACGGCGTCCGCGGCGTCGTGATCGTGCCGCTCGGCTTCGTCTCCGACCACATGGAGGTCAAGTGGGACCTCGACACGGAGGCGATGGAGACCGCCGAGGAGGTCGGCATCGTGGCCGTGCGCACACCGACGCCCGGCGTCGATCCCGCCTACGTGTCGGCCCTGGTCGACCTCGTGCTCGAGCGTCGTGACGGCGTGCCCGCCGACCAGCGGCCCGCCGAGACGGACCTCGGCCCCTGGTACGACGTGTGCCGCCCGGGATGCTGCGAGAACGTGCGGCTCGGCTTCCGGCCGGTGGTGGCCGGCCTGGCACCGTGACCATCCGCATCGGCACCCGGGGCAGCGCGCTCGCGCTCGCCCAGGCGGGTTGGGTCGCGGCGGCCATCGAGGCGCAGGGCGAGGCCTGCGAGCTCGTCGTCGTGCGCACCGAGGGTGACGTCTCCGCCGCGTCGCTGGCGCAGATCGGGGGCACGGGGGTCTTCGCCGGCGCGCTCCGGCGGAGCCTCGCCGCGGGCGGCTGCGACCTCGTCGTCCACTCCCTGAAGGACCTGCCCGTGCTGCCCGTGCCCGGGCTCGTCGTCGCCGGGGTGCCGACGAGGGAGGATGCCAGGGACGCGCTCTGCGCCCGGGACGGCCTGACCCTCGACACGCTCCCCGAAGGCGCCGTCGTCGGCACCGGGTCGCCTCGACGCCGGGCCCAGCTGGTCGAGCGCCGTCCCGATCTCGACGTCCGGGACCTCCGCGGCAACGTCGACACCCGCCTGGCCCACGTCACCGAGGGTCGCCTCGACGCGGTGGTGCTCTCGCTCGCCGGCCTGACGCGGCTCGGCCGCACCGAGGCGGTCACCGAGGTCCTTCCGCTCGAGTCCTGGCCGACCGCGGCCGGGCAGGGCGCCCTCGGGCTCGAGATCCGCGCCGACGACGCGGCGTCCCTCGACGGCGCCGCGCCGGCCCCCGTCGCGCTCGCGGTGCAGCGACTGACGGATCCGGTCGCCATGGCCGCCGCCGGCGCCGAACGCACCGTGCTCGCCCGCCTCGAGGCCGGTTGCGTCGCGCCGATCGGCGTCGCGAGCGCGATCGAGGCGGACCGGGTCGTCCTGTGGGCGAGCGTGCACGAGCCGGGCGGCGGGCGCCGGCTGGACCGCCGCGTCGAGCGCGCCGCGGGCGCCGCGGAGCGCGCCGCCGTGCTGGCGTCCGCCGCGGATCGGCTCGCCGACGAGCTGCTCGAGGCGGGCGCCGCCGCGCTCGCCCCCCTGGGAGGTGCCGCATGACGACGGAGAAGCCGCTGCGCGGCTGGACGGTCCTCGTCCCCCGGGGCGGGCCCTGGGGCGACGCCGTCGCCGCCGAGCTCCGGACGCGAGGGGCGTCCCCCGCCGTCGCCCCGTCGATCAACTTCGCGGGCACCGAGGACTCCACGGCGCTGGCCGGCGCCCTCGAACGGCTCGCGGCGGGCGAGTTCGACTGGATGAGCGTCACGAGCGCCACGACCGTCGACGTGCTCTCCGCTCACGGAGTCCGCATCCCGGACCGGACCCGCGTTGCCGCGGTGGGGGAGACGACCGCCGCCGCGCTCACCGCGGCGGGGTACCGGGTGGACTTCACCCCCCGCCGGGACAACTCCGCCGCCGGCCTGCTCGCCGAGTGGGCGGACGCGACCGGCGGCGCCGAGCACCTCCGGATCCTCGCGCTGCGCAGCGACATCGCGAAGCCCGTGCTCACCGACGGGCTGCGCGCCTCGGGGCACGAGGTCGAGTCCGTGGTCGCCTACCGGACGGTCGGGGTGCCCATCGCGCCGGAGATCATCGCCGATGTCGCGGCCGGCCGCTTCGATGCGATCCTCGTCACCTCGGGCAGCGTGGCGAACCAGATCGCGCTCCAGATCGGCCTCGTGCCGTCCCGCACCGTCCTCGCGTGCATCGGGCCGCGCACGGCCGCGGACGCGGAGGCCGCCGGCCTGCGCGTCGATCTCGTCGCGCGCGAGCGATCGAGCGCGTCGCTCATCCGAACCCTGGAGGAGCTCGCCGCGCACCGCAAGGACCAGATCCAGGAGCAGGGACGTCCCGTATGACCTCGCTGACCATCCGCCCGCGCAGGCTTCGGCAGTCCGCGGCCGTCCGCCGCCTCATGGCGGAGACCCGCCTCGATCCGGCCCAGCTCGTGCTGCCCGTGTTCGTGAAGGAGGGCATCGACGAGCCGAGGCCGATCGTCTCGATGCCGGGCGTCGTCCACCACAGCCTCGGCAGCCTCCGCGCCGCCGCCGTCCAGGCCGCCGAGGCCGGTCTCGGCGGCATCATGCTGTTCGGCATCCCGGAGCAGCGGGACGCGGTCGGGTCCGGCGCGACGGACCCCGACGGGATCCTCAACGTCGCGACCCGCGTCGTCGCTGAGGAGGTCGGCGAAGCGCTCGTCGTGCAGACGGACCTCTGCCTGGACGAGTTCACCGACCACGGGCACTGCGGCGTCCTCGCCTCCGACGGCTCCGTCGACAACGACGCGACCCTCGAGCGGTACCGCGAGATGGCCATCGCCCAGGCGGACGCCGGATCCGCCCTGCTCGGCCTGTCCGGGATGATGGACGGCCAGGTCGCCGCGGTGCGGGAGGCGCTCGACGCCGCGGGACGCAGCGACGTGCTCCTGCTCGGTTACGCGGCCAAGTACGCCTCCGCCTTCTACGGCCCCTTCCGCGACGCGGTCGAGTCCGCGCTGCAGGGCGACCGGCGCACCTACCAGCTCGACCCCGCGAACCGGCGCGAGGGCCGCCGCGAGGCGGTGCTCGACATCGAGCAGGGCGCCGACGTCGTGATGGTGAAGCCAGCGATGAGCTACCTCGACGTGCTCGCCGACGTCGCGGCGACGAGCCCCGTTCCGGTGTGGGCCTACCAGGTGTCCGGCGAGTACGCGATGGTCGAGGCGGCCGCGGCGAACGGCTGGATCGACCGGGACCGCGCGGTGCTCGAGACGATCACCGGCATCCGCCGGGCCGGGGCCGACGCGGTCCTCACCTACTGGGCCGTCGAGGTGGCCGGATGGCTGCGGACGCGATGACGCCGACCAACGGCGAGCTCTTCGCGCGCGCCCGCCGCGTGATCCCCGGTGGCGTGAACTCCCCCGTGCGGGCGTACGGATCGGTCGGCGGGACGCCGCTGTTCATCACCGCCGCCCGGGGACCGCACGTGATCGACGCCGCGGGGCGCGAGTACGTCGACCTCGTCGCGAGCTGGGGACCGGCGATCCTCGGCCACGCCCATCCGGGCGTCGTCGACGCGGTGCAGCGGGCGGCGGAGCGGGGCCTCTCCTTCGGTGCGCCGACCGAGGGCGAGGTCGAGCTGGCGGAGCTCGTGCACGGACGCGTCGTGCGGGACGGGCGCGCCCCGATCGAGCGGTTGCGCCTCGTCTCGACCGGCACCGAGGCGACGATGACCGCGATCCGCCTCGCCCGGGGCTTCACCGGGCGGGACCTGGTCGTGAAGTTCGCCGGGCACTACCACGGCCACTCCGACGGGCTGCTCGCCGAGGCGGGCTCCGGCGTCGCCACCCTCGCCCTGCCGGCGTCGGCCGGCGTGCCCGCGGCCGTCGCGGGCCAGACGCTCGTGCTGCCCTACAACGACGAGGCGGCGGTGCGGCTGGCGTTCGAGGCCCATCCGGGACGCATCGCCGCCGTCATCACGGAGGCCGCCGCCGCGAACATGGGCGTCGTCGCGCCGGAGCCGGGGTTCAACCGGTTCCTCGCCGAGATCGCGCATGCCGACGGCGCGCTGCTCGTCTCGGACGAGGTGCTCACCGGCTTCCGCGTCTCCGCCGGCGGCTGGTGGGCGGTCGAGCCCGGCGGCCCCGTCGACGTGGACCTGATCACCTTCGGCAAGGTCATCGGCGGGGGGATGCCGCTCGCCGCGCTCGGCGGCGGTGCCGCGGTCATGGAGCGGCTCGCGCCCGAGGGACCCGTCTACCAGGCGGGGACGCTGTCGGGGAATCCCGTCGCGGTCGCGGCCGGCATCGCGACGCTGCGTGCCGCCGACGCCGAGGTCTACGCGCGGATCGACGCCGCGGCCGAGCGCGTGATGACCGCCGTCGACCGGGCGCTCAGCGAGGCGGGCCTGCCCCACGCGATCCCGCGCGCCGGCAACCTGTTCAGCGTCGTTCTCGGCACGACCGAGACGCCGAAGGACTACGACGAGGTGCGGACGCAGGAGGCCTGGCGGTATCCGCCGTTCTTCCACGCGATGCTCGACGCGGGCGTGAGCCTGCCGCCGTCCGTGTACGAGGCGTGGTTCCTCACGGCGGCGCACGACGACGAGGCGCTGTCCCGCATCGAGGAGGCGCTCCCGGCCGCGGCCCGCGCCGCCGCCTCCGCGTCCCCACCCGCCTGAGGGTTGCCACTTCTTGCGGTCTTGAGGGCGTCAAGACCGCAAGAAGTGGCAACCGTCGGAGGGGGCGGTCAGGAGCCGATCGACGGGACCGTGCGCGGCCGGACGAGCAGCCACAGCCCGGTGATGCCGAGCACGGCGGTGACCGCCATGACGAGGCCCATGGGACGCCCAGAGGCGATGCCGAGCAGCCCGACGAGCGGCGACAGCAGCCCGGCGAGCCCGAAGTTCACCGCGCCGAGCAGGCTCGCGGCGGTGCCCGCCTCCTCGCCGTGGTGCGCGAGCGCGAGCACCTGCACACTCGGGAACCCGAAGCCGCACGCGGCGACGAAGAGCCAGAGCGGCACGAGCACGAGCGGCAGGGGGGCATCCGCGCCGCCGAGGGCGAGGATCGCGAGGCCGCTGGCCGCCTGCACCGCGGTCGTGACGGCGAGGATCCACTGCGGCCCCACCCGGCGCATCACCCGCGCGGCCGCCTGCGATCCGCCGATCACGCCGATCGAGTTGATCGCGAAGAGGATCCCGTACTGCTGCGGGGTGAAGCGGTAGACCTCCTGGAAGAGGAACGACGACGTCGACAGGTACGCGAAGAGGCCGCTGAACTGCATCGCCCCCACGGCCGCGGCGCCGAGGAAGACCCGGTCGGTGAGCACCGCGCGGTAGCGCGAACGGACGCTGCGGACGGCGCCCGACCCTCCGGTGTGCCGGGTCTCGCCGATGCCGACCGCGGCCGCCGCGAGGCCGGCGACGCCGTAGATCGCGAGCGACACGAAGAGCCCGCGCCAGTCGAGCACCCGCAGCAGCTGCGAGCCGATCAGGGGCGCGAGCACCGGCGCGGCGCCGGAGACCAGCCCCATCCGCGCGAGCATCTTCACGAGGGGACGGCCGCCGAACAGGTCCCGGATCATGGCCTGGGCCACCACGCCACCGCCGGCGGCACCCGCGCCCTGCAGCACGCGGAGCACCCCCAGCACGGCCACGTTCGGCGCGACGGCGGCGAGCAGGCACGCCGTCACGTGCACGATCGTGGTGACGAGCAGCGGCACCCGCCGGCCGACCCGGTCGCTCCACGGGCCGACGAGCAGCTGGCCGACCGCGAAGCCGACCACCGTGCCGGAGAGCGTCAGCTGGATCGCGACGTCGGAGACGCCGAACGACGAGCGGACGGCCGGGAAGGCGGGCAGGTAGAGGTCGATCGTGAACGGGCCGAGCGCGACGAGCACGCCGAGGATGACGACGGTGGCGAGACGCCTGCTGGGGTGCAGGGCGTCGCCGGGATGGACGACGGCGGCGGTCATGGAGCTCCACGAGGACGGGGCGGACGGACGGACCGACGCGCCCTCGCGCCGCACTCACCTCACGCGCCGTTCGACGGCGCGGGTGACGTCCACAAGGCTATGGGGTCGGGCCTCCGCCGCGCCGTTCATTTGCAGGGGAGCGCAACGAACATCCAGAGCCTTGCCAGCCCCCGGCCCAGCGGGGTGAGCGGGGGCGGACGGGTCAGCGGCGGACGTCGACCACGATCCGGCCGCGCACCCGGCCCGC
Source organism: Amnibacterium sp. (assembly GCA_025936735.1). GTDB lineage: Bacteria > Actinomycetota > Actinomycetes > Actinomycetales > Microbacteriaceae > Amnibacterium. Next base: position 28,276 of record JAICSU010000005.1, on the reverse strand, counting down.
GAGCACCTCATCGGCCGCGGCAGGCACCTCCGCCATGCCGATGACCCGCTCGGTCATGACGTCCACCAGGTCCGGGGAGCAGTGCTCGGCCAGGAGCGCCCACGCCGCCAGCCGTGTCTCGGCCGAGATCGCCACCGAGTCGATGCCCGTCAGGGTGACGCCGCGGAGGATGAAGGGGAGCACCGTCCCGGGCAGGTCGGCCGACGCGGCCAGTCCGCAGGCGGCGACGACCCCGCCCGGCACGGTCTGGGCGATCGCGTTCACCAGGGGCCCGCCGCCGACGGAGTCGACGACGGCCGCCCAGCGCTGCGACTGCAACGGCTTGCCCACCTCGGCGTCGAGCCGAGGCACCACCTCGGCGGCACCGAGGCGGCGCAGGTGGTCGCCGAGCCGGTCCTGGCGTCCCGTCGAGGCGACGACCTCGAAGCCGGATGCGGCGAGCAGCGCGACGGCGAAGCCGCCGACCCCGCCTCCCGCACCCGTGACGAGCACGGGTCCCGGTGGGGGTGCGAGCCGCTGCAGCCGCAGCACGGAGAGCGCCGCGGTGACGCCGGCGGTCCCGATCGCGGCCGCGTGCCGGGGCGTGAAGGGCATCGGCACGTCGACGGCCCAGGAGGGGTCGACGGCGACCCGTTCCGCCAGGCCGCCGTCCCGCCGCTCGCCGAGCCCGGCGCCGGTGACGACGACCGTGCGCCCGTCCGGTGTGCGCCCGACCGCGTCGATGCCCGCCGTCTTCGGCAGCCCGCGAAGGATGCCGGGCCGCCCGGCGACGGCCATCGCGTCCTTGTAGTTGAGCGAGGAGAGCTCGACGTCGAGCAGCACCTCGCCGGGACCGGCTTGCGGGTCCGGGACGTCGGTGACCGCCCCGGCCGTCCCTCCCTGCCGGTCGGCGACGACGACCGCCCGCACGGTCAGGACCCGAGGTCGACGGTGTGCGACTCGCCGACCTTCGGCTGCCCGCCGGTGACGGCGGCCTTCGCGTACTTGAAGAGCAGCAGCGGCTTCGGCTCGTCGGTCGCCCAGTACTCCGCGGTCCGGGCGGTCACCTTCAGCAGCGCCACCTTGGGGTCGTCGCGGCCGTTCTGGAACCACGCCTCCGCGCTCGTGTCCCAGAGCTCGTCGATCTTCCCGGCGTCCTTCACGATCTCCGCGACGCCGGCGATCGACACCCATCCGGATCCCGACTCGAGGGCGACGTTGACCTCGGGGTTCGAGCGCACCTCGTCGGTCTTGTGCGACGGATCCTCGGTGAAGAACCAGAGGTCCCCGTCGAAGTCCCGTTCCTTCACGGCCATGGGCCGGCTCACGAGCTGGTTGTCGGCGCTCACCGTCGTGATGAGGGCGATCCTCGCCTTCTTCAGCAGCTTGGCGAGCGTCTCGCGCTCCTCGTCGGTGGGAGTGGTGGTGGTCATGGGCGGGAGGCTAGCCAGCGTGCCCGTGTACGGACCGTGTCCGACGGGCCCGCATGGACCGGGCGGGCGTGTCGGTTCGCGGGCGTCGCCCGCCCTTCCTACGCTGTGCCGGTGATCGGCGTCATGGCCCCCGAACGGGTGTCGGAGGCGAGCACGCTGTACGCGCCCGCGCAGCCGGTCGACCTCGCGGCGACCATCGCCCCGCTCCGCCGCGGGCCGGGTGATCCGACGTTCCGGAACGACGGCGTCGCCGTCTGGCGCACGAGCACCACGCCGCTCGGCCCGGCGACGCTGAGGCTCGTGCAGCGGGCCGACGGGACGGTCCGCGCGCAGGCGTGGGGTGCCGGAGCGGAATGGGCGATCGACGGCGTGCCCGAGCTGCTCGGCGCGGGTGACGACTGGTCGGGGCTCGACGTGTCGGCGGTGCCGCTCCTGGCCGACGCGCGGCGCCGCAACGCCGGCCTGCGCCTCACCCGCTGCCGGCAGGTCGTCGAGATGATGGTGGCCGCGATCCTCGAGCAGAAGATCACCGTCGTCGAGGCGCACCGCTCGTGGGCCTGGCTCGTGCGGCGGCACGGCACTCCCGCGCCGGGACCGGCGCCGGCCGGCATGACGGTCCCCCCGGATGCCGAGGGATGGCGGCGCATCCCGTCCTGGGACTGGCACCGGGCCGGCGTGGATCCGAAGCGGTCCCGGGCCGCGATCGAGGCGACCCGTGTCGCTGCCGGGCTGGAGCGGACGCTCGACCTCGGCCGCGGCGGCGCGGAGGTCGCGAAGCGGCTGCGCACCGTGCCGGGCGTCGGCATCTGGACCGCCGCCGAGACGAGCCAGCGGGCGCACGGCGACCCGGATGCGCCGAGCATCGGCGACCTGCACCTCTCGACGCTCGTCGGCACCGCGCTCGTCGGCACGGCGGTCGACGACGACGGCATGCTCGAGCTGCTCGAGCCGTGGCGCGGGCACCGGCAGCGGGTCGTCCGGCTGATCTACCGGGCCGCCGTGCGGCCGCCGCGGCGAGGGCCGCGGATCACGATCCAGGACCACCGCTCCCACTGACCGCTCAGATCCGCAGCGCGCCGATGTCGTGCTCGAAGATCAGGCTCGTGTTGGTCGACGCGACGATCGGGTTGGTCGAGAGCTGCTCGGTGACGAAGTCGCGGAGGTCCTCGGTCGTCCGGGCCTGGAAGTGGACGATGAAGTCGGCGGCTCCCGCCAGGTAGAAGAACTGGGTCACCTCCGGCAACGACCGCAGCTGGTCGGCGAACGCCGCGAGCTGCCCGCGCGCTCCCGGCGTGATGCGGATCGAGACGAGCGCGTGCAGCCCGTAGCCGAGCCGGCGGGGGTCGAGGTCGACGGTGAACCGTCGGATGACGCCGCTGTCCTGCAGCGCCCGCACCCGCTGCAAGCAGGTCGACGGTGCGACGCCGGCGAGCTCGGCGAGGCGGTTGTTCGGGATGCGGGCGTTGGCCCGCAGCGCCTCGAGGATGCGGCGGTCGACGTCGTCGAGGCGCGCGGGGGGCTCGTTCGGCTCGGCGGCCACAACGGTCACCCTAGCCGAACATCATTCGTCCACAGGGCTATCCACCATGTGGAAATTCGGCGCATCTAGTGCAACCCCGAACAGCAGGAGTAATCCAGGGGGAACCGCGAGCGGATCGCGCGAGGAAGAGGTCTCCCATGCTGATCGGCGTGCCCACCGAGGTGAAGAGCAACGAGTCGCGCGTCGCCGTCACGCCGTCCGGCGCGCACGAGCTCGTGGGCCACGGCCACCGTGTGCTCGTGCAGCGGGGCGCGGGCGAGGGCTCCGGCTACAGCGACGCCGAGTACGAGGTGGCGGGAGCGGAGCTCGGCGACTCCGCAGCCGACGTGTGGGGCAGGGCGGAGCTGCTGCTCAAGGTGAAGGAGCCGGTCTCGTCCGAGTACGGCTTCCTGCGGGAGGACCAGGTCCTCTTCACCTACCTGCACCTCGCCGCCGATCGCCCGCTCACCGAGGCACTCCTCGGCTCCGGCACCACCGCCATCGCGTACGAGACGGTGCAGCTCCCCGACCGCTCGCTCCCGCTGCTCGCGCCGATGAGCGAGATCGCCGGGCGCCTCGCGGTGCAGGCGGGGGCCGAGCAGCTCATGCGCCCGCACGGCGGACGCGGCGTCCTGCTCGGGGGTGTGACCGGCACCCCGCGCGGCAAGGTCGTGATCCTGGGCGGCGGCGTCGCGGGCGAGAACGCGGCGACCATCGCGGTCGGCATGCAGGCGGACGTGACCGTCTTCGACATCAGCCTGCCGAAGCTGAAGGCGCTCGACGCCCGTTTCGGCGGCCGGGTGCAGACCCTCCGCTCGAGCCCGTACGAGATCGCCGCGCGCCTGCGCGACGCGGATCTCGTGATCGGCAGCGTGCTCATCCCCGGCGCCGCGGCGCCGAAGCTCGTGACGGACGCGATGGTGGCGGACATGCGGGCGGGCTCCGTGCTCGTCGACATCGCCATCGACCAGGGCGGCTGCTTCGAGGGGTCCCGCCCCACCACCTACGACGAGCCGACCTTCGCGGTGCACGGCTCCCGGTTCTACTGCGTGGCGAACATGCCGGGCGCCGTCCCGCAGACGTCGACCATCGCGCTCACGAACGCGACGCTGCCCTACGTGCTGGCGCTCGCGGACCGCGGCTGGGAGGCCGCGATCGCGGCCGACCCGGCGCTCCGGGCGGGCGTCAACGTCGCCGCGGGTCGCCTGCACAACGCCGCCGTGGGATCCGCTCACGGCCTCGCGGTCGCCCAGGCCTGACCCGCGGGCTCCCCGGCGGGAGCACCTCAGCAGGACATATTCGCTTCGGCAGGACGAACGAGCCGGAATCGTCCTGCTGAAGCGAATCCGTCCTGCCGACGTGCTCGGGTGGTGGGGTGCTGAGCCGGCGGGGCGTCAGGACGTCAGGAAGTCGCGGATGCCCGCCAGCAGGCGGTCGACCTCCGCTTCCGTCGTGTAGGGCGCGATGCCCATCCGCAGGCCGGCGTGGTCGGGCAGGCCGAGCCGGATCGCGGCCTCGTACGCGTAGAAGTCGCTCGAGCCGACCGCGACGCCGCGATCGGTGAGGAACGCGGCGGCGTCGGCCGTCGACCGGTCGCGGAACGTGATCGTCTGCGTCGGGGTGCGCTCCGCGGCGCGGGCGTGGAGCACCACGGCGTCGCCGTGGGTCCGGAGCCCCGATTCGAGGCGCTCGAGCAGCCGGGTCTCGTGCTCGTGCAGAGCGGCGTACGAGACGCCCAGCCGCTCGCGGCGCGGGAGACCGGCGTCCGCGCCGCCCAGTGCGGCCAGGACGTCGACCGCCGCCGTGACCCCCGCCATCAGCTCGTAGGGAAGGGTGCCGTACTCGAACCGCTCGGGCACGGCGTCCGTCGAGGGCGCGAGCTTCTCGATCTCGATGGACTCGAGCAGCCGAGGATCCGCGACGAGCGCCGCGCAGTGCGGGCCCAGGAACTTGTACGGGGAGCACACGAAGAAGTCGGCGCCGAGCGCCTCCACGTCGACGAGGGCGTGCGCCGCGAGGTGGACGCCGTCGACCCAGACGAGGGCCCCGGCGGCGTGGGCGATGTCGGCGAGGGTGCGCACCGGGGGCCGGGTGCCGATCAGGTTGGAGGCCCCGGTGACCGCCACCAGGCGGGTCGCGGCCGTGATCGCCGCGCGGGCGCTGTCGAGGTCGAGCTCGCCGGTCGAGGGATCGAAGTCGATCCAGCGCACGGTCGCCCCGGCCCGTCCGGCGGCCTGGACCCAGGGGCGCACGTTCGAGTCGTGGTCCAGCCGCGTGACGACCACCTCGTCGGCCGGGCCCCAGCCGCGCCCGAGGTGCCGGGCGAAGTCGTAGGCGAGCTGCGTCGCGCTCCGGCCGAACACGACACCGCGCGGATCGCCGCCGGTGAGGTCTGCCACAGCCGCCCGGAACGCGGCCACCGCATCGTCGGCGTTCCGCTCCGACACGGTCGCACGCCCCCGGTTCGAGAGCGGTCCGGCGAGCGTGCGGGCGACCGCATCCGCCACCGGCTGCGGCGTCTGGGTGCCGCCGGGGCCGTCGAAGTGCGCGATCCCCGACGTCAGGGAGGGGAAGAGGGCGCGGAGCGCCGCCACGTCGAAGGCCACGCTCAGCTGCCGATGCGGTTCACGAGGCGGGACAGCACGATCGCGCTCCGCGTGTGGTCGACGTTCGGCGCCACGCGGACCCGTTCGAGCGCGAGCTCGAGGCTCGGGATGTCGCGGCTGCGCATGTGCACGATCGCATCGGCGCTTCCGGTGACCGTGCCGGCGTAGACCACCTCGGGCACGGCGGAGAGGATGCGGCGCAGCTCGGTGGGGGAGACCGTGCCCCGGCAGAACAGCTCGACCCACGCCTCGGTGCTCATGCCCTCCGTGGCCGGGTCGACCTGGATCGTGAAGGACCGGATCACGCCCTCGGCGAGCAACCGGTCGACCCGGCGCTTCACGGCCGACGCGGACAGCCCGACCACCGAACCGATGTCGCCGTAGGCCGAGCGCGCGTTGCGCTTGAGCAGGTCCAGGATGCGGGAGTCGATGGAATCCACGCCGTCAGGCTAGCAATCGTTGCGTGAAGGCGCCATCCGGCGCACGGCTGATGCGCGGCGATCGCCTTCCTTGCCCCGATCCGCTGGCACACTGGAAGGTGCCGTCGACCCGGTCCGGCCAGAAGTCTCTCCGTCTTGAACCGAAGGGGTTCCTCGTGTCCCAGACCCTCCCGGCCGCCACGGCCGTGGCCGACCGCTCGGCGCTCTCGCGCCACTACCTGATGTGCCGTCCCGAGCACTTCACCGTGGTCTACCGCATCAACCCGTGGATGCATCCGCAGGTGCCGACCGACACCGCGCTGGCCCTCCAGCAGTGGCAGTCGCTGTACGACACCTACGAGCGCCTCGGCCACACCATCGAGCTCATCGACCCGATCGCGGGCCTGCCCGACATGGTCTACAGCGCCAACGGCGGCTTCACCCTGGACGGCAAGGCGTACACCGCGAAGTTCACCTACCCGGAGCGTCAGGCCGAGGGTCCCGCGTACGGCGACTGGTTCCGCGCCCGCGGCTTCGAGGTGCACGAAGCCCGCGAGATCAACGAGGGGGAGGGCGACTTCCTCCTCGTCGGCGACGTCATCCTCGCGGGCACCGGCTTCCGCACGAGCATCGAGAGCCACGCGGAGATCGGCCGGGTGTTCGACCGTGAGGTCGTGACCCTGAGGCTCGTCGACGACCGCTTCTACCACCTCGACACCGCGATCGCCGTGCTCGATCCCGAGGGGCCCGACGCCAACATCGCCTACCTGCCGGAGGCGTTCGACGAGGCGAGCCGGGCGGAGCTCGAGCGCCGCTACCCGGATGCCGTCGAGGTGAGCGCCGAGGACGCGCAGTGGCTCGGCCTCAACTCCATCTCCGACGGGCGCGACGTGGTCATCGCGGCGAAGGCGAAGGGGTTCGAGGCGTCGCTGCGGGAGCGCGGCTACATCCCGATCGGCCTCGACCTCTCCGAGCTGCTGCGCGGCGGCGGCGGCGTGAAGTGCTGCACCCTCGAGCTCCGGATCGCGCGATGAGCCGCAGCGGCAGCGCCCTCGCGAACAACTACCACCCGCTCCCCGTCGAGGTGGCGAGCGGCGAGGGCGCCTGGGTCACCGACGTGGAGGGCAAGCGGTACCTGGACCTGCTCGCCGCCTACTCCGCGGTGAACTTCGGGCACGGCCACCCCGCCCTGATCGCCGCGGCGAAGGAGCAGCTCGACCGCGTCACGCTCGTCTCGCGCGCCTTCGAGAACGACCAGCTCGAGCCGTTCGCCACCGAGCTCGCGGCGCTCGCCGGCAAGGAGATGGTCCTGCCGATGAACACGGGGGCCGAGGCGGTCGAGTCGGGCATCAAGGTCGCCCGCGCCTGGGGCTACCGGGTGAAGGGCGTCGAGCGCGACCGCGCGACGATCGTCGTGGCCTCCGGCAACTTCCACGGCCGCACCACGACCATCGTCTCGTTCAGCGACGACCCGACCGCCCACGACGACTTCGGCCCCTACACGCCGGGGTTCCGCATCGTGCCCTACGGCAGCGCGGAGGCGCTGGAGGCCGCGATCGACGAGACCACGGTCGCCGTGCTCCTCGAGCCGGTGCAGGGCGAGGCCGGCATCATCGTGCCTCCCGAGGACTACCTGCCCGCCGTGCGGCGCATCTGCGACGAGCACGACGTGCTGTTCATCGCCGACGAGATCCAGTCGGGGCTCGGCCGGGTCGGCGCCACCTTCGCCTGCGACCTCGTGGGCGTCGTGCCCGACCTCTACCTGCTCGGCAAGGCCCTGGGCGGCGGCATCGTGCCCGTCTCGGCCGTGGTCGGGAACCGGGACGTGCTCGGCGTCCTGCGCCCCGGCGAGCACGGCTCCACCTTCGGTGGCAACCCGCTGGCCGCGGCCGTCGGCCGTGCGGTCGTGCGGATGCTCGCCACCGGCGAGCCGCAGGCCCGCGCGCGCGACCTCGGCGCGGTGCTCGACCGCCGCCTGCAGGCCCTCGTCGGGCACGGCGTGACGGCGGTGCGGGTGCGGGGCCTGTGGGCCGGCGTCGACATCGACCCGGCGGTGGGCACGGCCCGCGAGGTGTGCGAGCGGATGATGGCCGAGGGTGTGCTCGCGAAGGACACCCATGGTCAGACCGTGCGGTTCGCTCCGCCGATCGTCATCGACGAGGCCGACCTCGAGCACGCCATCGACGTGTTCGAGCGCGTGCTCACCACGGCGGCGCAGCCCGCCTGACCTGCCTTCCCGCCGGCCGCCCTCAGGCGCTGGTCGCGTAGTGCCGCGCCACGACCTCGGCGTCGCGGTTCCGCCTGCGCCGGACCAGGCCGATCAGCACGGCGATGCCGATGACGGAGAGCACCGCGAGTCCGACGATGTAGAAGACCATCGAGAGCTCCTGCACCCGGGAGACCGTGCCGGGCCGCAGCACGCCGTACTCGAACGCCGGGATCACGTTGCCGGTGAGGATCACGGCGAGGATGCCCGCGATCGTGCTCATCGAATCCCAGAAGGCGTGCAGCACGGCGACGATGACGAAGGTGACGAGCACGCCGATCGTGAAGCGGTACCGGCGGCCGTCCCGGGCGGCGGCGAACAGCGCAGCGCCGAAGACGGCGGTCCAGAGCACGTGACCGAGCGGCGTCAGCAGCGCACGAACGGCCTCGGTCTCGAGCAGGCTCGCGAGGCTGATGCCGTGCGCGGTGATCGCCGAGTTGAACGCGTAGCCGGCGGACTCGAACGCCGCGAAGCCGGCTCCAACGGTGGCCCCGAGCAGCGCGCCCTGCCGCGCGGTCTTCGGCACGAGCGCGCGACCGACCACGATCACGAGGACGGCCTTGACGGCCTCCTCGATCAGGCCGACGGCGAAGTACAGCAGGGGGGTCGGTTGCAGCCGCGACTCGAGGAGCGAGGCACCGAGGACGCCCAGCACGCCGCTGACGAAGAACGCGACGAGCAGGTGCGTGACGGAGATGCTCCGGCTGATGCGCTCGGCGGCGAACAGCACGACGGCGAACGGCACGAGGAAGCTGCCGATGAGGATGAGTGTGGGCACGAGGTTGGCGTTCAGCGTCACGACCGTGACGAGGATGCTCAGCCCCCACAGCAGCAGCCCGGTGAGAAGCGCCTTCCACCACCACCCGTGCCGACGCGTGACCTCGGGCGCGTCCTGGAACGCCCCTCGCGGCGCCGGCTGGAACGTTGTCATGGGGCAATGGTCCCGCGCCCGGCTGGGCGGCTTCCCGGCGTTCGGGGGATCGGCAGACCGGTCGGAGGAAGGGCTCAGCGGGTCAGGCCGGCGCGCCCCGGACGCGCGCCGTCAGGTACAGCCGGTGCGCGGTGATGACCAGGGCCAGCCAGGCGGCGCCGAGCAGCCACCCGGCGAGCACGTCGGTGAACCAGTGGGCGCCGAGCAGGATGCGAGTGAGTCCCACCACGATCGCTATGACCACCGCGGCCACGATCGTGACGGTCCGTCCGGCGGCCGACCGGCGGCGCAGGAGGATCAGGTAGGCGACGACGCCGGCGATGACGGTGGCGTTCAGCGTGTGCCCGCTCGGGAACGAGGGGGAGGTCTCGAACGGCGGGATCGCGTCGATGCGCAGCGGGCGATGCCGGTCGATGATGTCCTTGCCGGCGATCGTCATCGCCAGCGATCCGAGGCCGGCGGCCGCCACGAGGAGAACGGGCGTCCAGGAGCGCCGGCGGAGAGCGAGCAGCAGGATCGCCGCGAGGGCGAGGACGGGCATCCCGACCGGACCGAAGACGACGGCGACGACGGCGGCGATCGTGTCGGGCACGGGCGAACGCATTCCCATGGCGGCATGCAGCACGGGGACGTCCAACCCCGCGACGCCGTCGCGCTCCGTGACCCCGTCGTAGACCCGCGAGGCGAGGAACGCGAGCAGGAAGACGGCGACGACACCGATCCCCAGCGTCAGCGCGAGCGCGCCGTGGGCGCCGACGCGTCGCGCGGCCTGCGTCGTGACCGCCGCGGCGCGACGGCCCGGGGGCGTCGTCCACGCGGTGAGCGACGTGGCGCCGACGGCGGTGTCGTGGCGCAGCTCGCCGGTGACGCCGGCCTCATCGGCCGGCGGTGTCGCGCTGTCGCTCACTCTGCTCCTCGCGTCGGGAGTGCCGAGCATGCCCCATGCCCGGCCGAAAGCGCTGTGTGCCCCGTCAGCGGGCGACCGGGACCTCGGCGACGAGCACCACCGCGTGCTCGTCGCTGCGCAGGTCCACGTGCGCGAACACGGAGCGCAGCACCGGGAGCAGCGGCGCCAGGACGGACCGCGGGGGCCGCGACCGTACGGGCACCGTGAGCTCGAGCACCGCCTCCCGGTCCTGGCCCACGACGACCGCCGTGCCGGGCCGCGCGGGGTCGAGCAGGGGGAGGGCGCCGAGCAGCCCGCGGACGGCCGTGCGCTGGTCGGGGCTCATCCGCTCGACGTAGGACTGGCGATCGGTGACGACGAAGCCCGCCTCGCTCAGCCAGTCCCGTCGCAGGTCGGCGAGCAGGGCGGTGCGCAGGCCGGTGGCGATGGCCCGTGCCCGTCGCCCGTCGCCCTCCGTGAGCACGTCGTCGGCGAGGATGTCGCTGATCAGCGGGACGACCTCCGCCTCCAGCCGCGCGATCGTCTCCTGCTGCACGGAGAGCCGGACGACCTCGTCGACGGTGTTGATCCCGTTCCGCTTCGCCGTCGTGCGCTGCAGGCGAGCCAGCGCCACACGGGCGAATGCCGCCGCGGCGCAGGCGGGGGCGACGACGGAGGTCATCGCGACGGAGGCGCGGGTGAAGGGCGAGATCTGCAGGGCGATGAAGGGGGAGACCAGCGCGGCCGTGGCGCCGACGACGAGCGCGGCGACGAGCCCGCCGACCAGCACCTCCTGCGGCGGCCGCATGATGGACACGACGAACAGGAAGATCGGGACCGTGACGAGGCCCCAGTCGTCGTGCACGAGCCCGTTCGAGCCGAGCTGCGCCAGCTCGTCGAGCAGGAAGGCGAGCAGGGAGAGGCCGAGCACGAGCACGTGGCTCCGCAGGCGGAACGGACTCCGGAACGGGCTCGCGGCCACCGTCACGACCGTGCCGGTGAGCGCGACGACCACGATCGCCCCGATCTCGAGCGGCCAGCTCGCGACCTCCCGCGCGGAGACCGCGGTCATGCCGACGGCCGCGAGCAGCGCGAGGCAGGCGCCGCCGACCGCGAAGAGGCGTGCCGACTCCCCCGCGTCGATCGGATCCTGCTGCTGGAGGGTGTCCTCGAGCCGCATCAGGCGCCCGATCCGATGAGGCCGTCGGCCGGGGAGAACGGCACCGTGAGCAGGATCGTCGTGCCGACGCCGGGACGGGCGAAGACCCGGACGGATCCTCCGGCCTCCTCGATCCGGGCTCGCACGGATCCCGCGAGGCCGATCCGGTCGGCACCCACGTCCTCGACGTCGAAGCCGGCGCCCGCGTCGGTGATCATGACCGAGACCCCCTCCGATTCGGCCAGGACCGTGAGCTCGGCCGCGTCCGTGCCCGCGTGCCGCAGGATGTTCGTCAGGCACTGGTCGACGGCGCCCCCGAGCGCCTGCCGCACCCTCGGGTCGAGGTCGCGCAGCGCGGCGAGCTCACCGTCCACCTGCACCCGCAGCCCGGCTGCCGCGGCCCTGTCGACGGCCGCCTCGGCCGGGCCGGGGGCCGCCGCGACAGCCGACTCGGACTCCGCATCCCAGTCGGGTGAGGCGAGCAGCTCGAGCGTGGCGGAGAGCCGGGCCGCGAGCGCGGGGGACAGCGGCCCCGGCTCGCTGGTGGCGAGGACCGCGAGGTCGTTCAGCACGGTGTCGTGCACGACCCGCGCCGCCCTGGACCTCGCGATGGAGCGGGTGTGCAGCAGCGCGTCCTCGTCGGCCGCCCGGACGAGGACCCGCCTCGGCGCCTCCGCCCGGTGGCGGGAGACGGCGAACCCGACGCTCGCGAGCACGACGATGGCCAGCGCTGCGAGCTCCGCCCCGTCGAACGCCCAGCGGTACCCGAAGCGGGGACCGAGCAGCGCGCAAAGCACCTCCGAGACCGCCACCACGCCGATGCTGAAGACGGCGGGGGCCCACCGCCTGCCCGCGTTCACGCAGTAGGCGATGAGTGCCGCCTTGAACAGCGAGAGACCGAACGACGCCGTCGTGTCGTCGATCAGGGGAGCGGCGTGCAGCGTGGCCAGGTAGAACGCGAAGCCGGCCTCCATCACCAGGAAGGCGCCGACCGCGACGATCCTCCGAAGGGGCCGCGGCATCCGGATCCCGAGGACCAGGCCGGCGGCGGCCGCCACGACGGTGCCGATCAGCGGCGGCAGCGCCGCGGCGAGGCCGACCTGGGGCAGCAGCGCCTCGGCCTCCGCCACGGTGGCCATGGCCAGGGTGATCGTGGCGTACCAGAGCGCGCCGCTGCGCAGACCGGCCGCCAGGGCCCGCGCGTATCGGTCGGGCCCGGGCTGCATGGCGGGGATGCTACGTGGCGGTCCGTCCCGGCGCTTCCCCCGCGCCCGCCGCGCAGGTCCCAGGACGATAACGTCCTGCAGCCGGTGAACGCCGAACGACGGTGATCCGACGCAATGACGGAGGGATCCGGCCCGGATCGCCGTCGTTCGGTCGGATCGCCGTCGTTGCGCCGAGCCCAGCCGCCGTCGGCCGGCCCGGCGACGGTCGACCGCCGCGGAGGCGGTCGCCGGTGCGCCAGCGCGCTCCCGACCGCTCCTGCGGTCAGCCGACCGCCTGCGCGAAGCCGAGGGCCGCATCCGCGAGGTGCTGGAGCGGCTCGGGGATCGTGCGCCCCTTCGCGACCATCGACTGCGCCCAGAGCCGGCCGGCGCGGTACGAGGACCGCACGAGTGGACCGGCGAGCACGCCGAGGAACCCGATCTCCTCGGCCGCGGTCTTGAAGTCGACGAACTCGGCCGGCGTCACCCAGCGGGCCACCGGCAGGTGCCGCGGGGTCGGCCGCAGGTACTGCGTCAGCGTGATGATGTCGCAGCCCGCGTCGTGCAGGTGCTCGAGCGCCTGGAGCACCTCGTGCGGCTCCTCCCCCATCCCCAGGATGAGGTTCGACTTCGTGACGAGGCCCGCGTCGCGCGCCTGCGTGAGCACGCCCAGGGAGCGCTCGTAGCGGAACGCGGGGCGGATCCGCTTGAAGATCCGCGGCACGGTCTCGACGTTGTGGGCGAACACCTCCGGGCGGGACGCGAACACCTCGCCGAGCAGGCCGGGATCGCCCGAGAAGTCGGTGGCGAGGATCTCGACCCCCGTACCCGGGTTCTGCCGGTGGATCTCCCGCACGGTCTCCGCGTGCAGCCACGCGCCCTCGTCCGGCAGGTCGTCGCGGGCGACGCCCGTGACGGTCGCGTAGCGCAGCCGCATGCGCGCGACGGACTCGGCGACGCGTCGCGGCTCGTCGGTGTCGTAGTCCGCGGGCTTGCCGGTGTCGATCTGGCAGAAGTCGCAGCGCCTGGTGCACTGGGACCCTCCGATGAGGAACGTGGCCTCGCGGTCCTCCCAGCACTCGTAGATGTTGGGGCAGCCCGCCTCCTGGCAGACCGTGTGGAGGCCCTCCTCCTTCACGAGGCCCTGCAGCTCCCGGTACTCCGGGCCGAGGTTCGCTCGCGTCCGGATCCACTCCGGCTTGCGCTCGATGGGCACGCTCGCGTTCCTCGCCTCGATGCGCAGCAGCTTGCGCCCCTCCCCGGTACGCGGGTCCGCGCCCGTCGACGGCAGCGCGACCGGCCGGCTCACGCGGCGACCACCGGGGCCGCGAGGACCTCGTGGAGGTGCTGCAGCACGGAGGGCACGACATCCGCCGGCGTGATGGTGCGGCCGGTGAGCATCGAGAGCGAGGTGACTCCGGCGTCGCGGATGCCGCAGGGCACGATCGTGGCGTAGGGCGACAGATCGTTCGAGCAGTTCAGCGCGAACCCGTGCATCGTCACCCCCTCCTGCACCCGGAGGCCGATGGCGCCGATCTTGTCGAAGCCGCTCGCCGTCCGCACCCAGACGCCGCTGCGGCCATCGACGCGTTCGCCCACGACGCCGACGTCGGCGGCGACCGCGATCATCATCGCCTCCAGGTCGCGCACGAACGCCACCACATCCACCGGTTCCCGCAGCCGCACGATGGGGTACCCGGTCAACTGTCCGGGGCCGTGCCACGTGATCTTGCCGCCGCGGTCGACGTCGACCACCGGCGTCCCGTCGACCGGGCGCTCGTCGTCGACGGTCCGCTTACCCGCCGTGAACACCGGCTCGTGCTCGCACAGGACCAGGGCGTCGGGGGCGCCGGCGACGACAGCGGAGTGGAGCTCGCGCTGCAGGGCCCAGCCCTCGTGGTAGTCGAGCAGGTCCGGGGCGAGGCGGGTGCGCACCTCGAGCATCGCGTCCTCCAGGGGTCGGGCCCGTGCCTCCAGCGGCGCCGGCCGGAACGAGCGTACGTCCTCCGAACGCGCACCCCGCTCGCGTCGGGTGGGACGGCTCCGCCCTCCCGCGGAATACTGGGGCGCGCGTCGATCCGCGACGCACGAAGGCAGGACGGCGGGAGGCGAGCATGTCCGACACGAGTCCCGAGGGCGCCGAGGGCGCGCTCCCGGCCGACGCGACCGATGCCGACGGGGCGAGCGGGACGCCGGAGGCGTTCCGGCCGGGACGCCACAAGCGCTCCGCGCCTCGCCCGAGCCTCAACACCCAGCCGTCGCCGGTGCAGCGCCCTCGTGCCTCCCCGCCCGCTCCCGCCGAGGAGGGGCACTCCGCGCTCCCCGGGCCGCCGACGGCGCCGACCAGGATCGTGCCCGCCGCACCGGTGGAGTCGAGGCCGACGGTCCCGCCGGCGGAGACCGCGGCGCCGGCCCCGGCCCCGGCACCGGACGAGGGCGCCGATGCCCGGCCGACCGAAGCGCCACCGGAGCAGGAGAAGGAGCCGCGGCCGTCCCGGGAGTCGTTCCTGGCCGCCGACGACGACCACAGCCCGCCGACGCGCGGCTGGCGCCGGACCGCCACGTCCCTCGGCTTCCGGGTGCAGCCCTCCGCGGAGGAACGGGCCGAGCGGGCCGACGCCCGCTCCGTGAGCCGCCACTTCACCGGCCCTCGCACGATCGCGATCGTGAACGGCAAGGGCGGGGCGAACAAGACCCCGACGACCGCCCTTCTCGCGGCGGTCTTCGCCCGGTACGGCGGCGCGGGCGTGCTCGCGTGGGACAACAACGAGACGCGCGGCACGCTCGGCTGGCGCACCGAGCAGGGCGATCACGAGGCGACCGTGCACGATCTGCTGCCGCACGCGCAGGCGCTCCTCGCCCCCGCCGCATCCGCATCCGACCTGCTCCGCTTCGTGCATCACCAGCACGAGGACAAGTACGACGTCCTGCGCTCGAACCCGCTCGTGCTCGCCGACCGGCAGCGGCTCACGCGGGCCGAGTTCGACGCCCTGCACCAGGTGGCGCGCAAGTACTACCGGCTGCTCTTCCTCGATTCCGGCAACGACGAGTCGGCGGATCGCTGGCAGCAGATGATCGAGCGGGCCGACGCGCTCGTCATCGCCACCACCGCGCTCGGCGAGCACGCCGAGGCCGGGGCGCTGCTGCTCGAGCAGCTCGCCGTGCGCGACCCGCGCTCGGCGGTGCTCGCCGCTGAGGCGACGGTGGTCGTCTCGCAGTCCGATCCCGACCTCGGCCACGGGGATGCGCGGGAGGTCGCCGAGCGGTTCCGCAGCATCGCCCGCGCCGCCGTGACGATCCCCTTCGACGACGCCCTGCACAGCGGCCGCATCCGCTACTCCGCGCTCGCTCCGCGCACGCAGCGGGCCTGGCTCCGTGCGGCAGCCGCGGTGGCCGAGGGCCTCGACCGGACGGCGCAGGGAGGATGATCGCGGGCGTCGAGACCGGCGGCACGAAGGTGATCTGCGCGGTCGCCGCCGCCGACTCCCCCGGCGTTCCCCTGGAGGTGCGTCGCTTCCCCACCACCAGCCCGGACGAGACCACCGCCCGGATCAACGCCTACCTCGACGAGGCCGCGTCGGCCGGCCCGCTGGACGCGCTCGGCATCGCCTCCTTCGGCCCCGTCAACGTCGAACCGGACCGGGATCGCTACGGGTGGGTCACCGGCACTCCGAAGGCGGGCTGGGCGGACACGGACCTGCTCGGCCGCATCCCGCTCGCCGCGCGCGTCCCCCGGGTCGTCCTGAGCGATGTCGGCGCGGCCGCGCTCGGCGAGCATCGCCACGGCGCGGGCCGCGGCGCCCGGACCACCGCCTACGCCACCTTCGGCACCGGGGTCGGGGTCGGGCTCGCCGTGCAGGGCCGGCTGGTGCACGGCAACGGCTTCCCGGAGCTCGGGCACCTGCTGGTCAGGCGTCACCCCGCCGACGGCTTCGCCGGCACCTGCCCCTTCCACGGCGACTGCCTCGAAGGCCTCGCGTCGGGACCCGCCGTGCTCGCCCGGTGGGGGGCGGACTCCTCGTCCCTGCCGGAGGAGGTCCGCGCCGAAGCGTTCGAGATCCTCGGCTCCTACGTCGCGCAGCTGGTGGGCGTGGTGCGGATGACGGTCGGCGCCGACCGGATGGTCGTGGGCGGGGGAGTGCTGAAGGCGCCGGGGCTGCTCGACGAGGCTCGGCGGCTGCTGCCCCTGCTCGACGGCGGCTACACGCTCGGCGACGCGGACGCCGAGGCGATCGGGGCGTTCCTCGTGCCGCCCGTGCTCCAGGACGCCGGCCTCGTCGGCGCTCTCGCCTCGGCGGCGGATCTGCTCCGCTGACGCGGGATCAGTCCTGCGGCGCCGGTGGCCGGGCGGCAGCCCGGCGTCCCCGCGCCATCCACCCGGTGCCGACGGCCGCGGCCGCGATGCCTGCCAGGCCGCCGGCGACGAGGCCGTCGCGGGGCCCGAGGGTGTTGGCGATCCAGCCGATGACGGGGGCGCCGACCACCGTCCCGCCCATGAAGATCGCCATGTAGATCGCCATCACCCGACCGCGCACCCAGCGTTCGACGCTCAGCTGCACGGTGCCGTTGGCCGTGGTCATGAACGTCTGCGACGCCACGCCGACGAGCGGGAGCGCGACCGCCAGCACCAGGTAGTCCGGCGCGAGCGCGCCGATCATGAGGCCGACGCCGAACAGGACCCCCGCGACGACCATCAGGCCGAACCGCGGCTCGGCCCGTCGGGCGGCGAGCAGCGCCCCGGCCACCGCACCGACGGCGAGAGCGGTGGACAGCAGTCCGTACCCGGCGGCGCCCTGGTGGAACAGCACCGCCATGGTCGAGGCGTAGATCGGGAAGTTCATGCCGAAGGTGCCCATGAGGAAGATCATCGAGAACACGACCACGAGGTCCCGGCGCGAGGCGACGTAGGTGAACCCCGCCGAGAAGTCCCGCACCGAACGGCCGGCGACGGAGGTGCCGGCGCCGGCCGGCAGCGGGCGGATGAGGAACAGCGACGTCAGCACGCCGACGAAGCTGGCGGCGTTGATCAGGAAGACCCACCCCGGCCCCACCACCTCCGTGAGGAGGCCGGCGACGCTCGGCCCGATCAGCCGGGCCGAGTTGAACGACGCCGAGTTGAGCGCGACCGCGTTCGTCACGTGCTCTGGGGGCACGAGCTCGGACACGAAGCTCTGCCGCGCCGGGGCGTCGAAGGCCGCCGTGCAGCCGAGCAGGAACGCGAAGCCGTACACCTCCGTCAGCGTGATGATGTGGAGCACGGCGAGCACGCCGAGGCCGAGCGCCAGCAGGCCCATCGCGGCCTGGGTCAGCATCATCAGGGTGCGCTTCGGGATGCGGTCGGCGGCGAGGCCCGTCACCGGCAGCAGCAGCAGCTGCGGCCCGAACTGCAGCGCCATCGTGATCCCCACGGCGAACGCGTCGTTGTGCGTGAGCTGGGTGAGGACGATCCAGTCCTGGGCGGTGCGCTGCATCCAGGTGCCGACGTTCGAGACGATCGCCCCGGCGGCCCAGATCCGGTAGTCGCGGATGGCGAGGGAGCGGAACATGCCGACTCTCGTCGATGTCGAACTCGAGCTCACCGCGCCTCCGATTGCATAACCATCGTATGCAAAGGGCGGACCGCCCCCGTCCGCGCCGTTCGAACTCGGAGCCGGTGCACATGGGCGCCCCCCGGTCGCGGGACCGTCAGAATGCTCCCGTGGCCTTCGTCGACGCGCACGGCATCCGGATCGAGACGCACGAGTGGCTCGTGCCCGAGCCGCGCGCGATCGTGCAGATCTCCCACGGCATCGGCGAGCACGCCGGCCGGTACGCGGCGCTCGCGGCAGACCTGAACGCGGCGGGCTTCGCCGTCGTGGCGGACGACCATCGGGGACACGGGCGCACCGGGCAGGGGCAGTGGGCGGGCGACCCGTCACGGATGGGCCGCCTCGGCCCCGGCGGCCTCGACGCGACCATCGACGCCATCGCCGCCTTCAGTCGTATGACCCGCGCGGCATACCCCGGCGTGCCGCTCGTGCTGCTGGCGCACAGCTGGGGCTCCCTGATGGCTCAGATCGCGCTGAACCGCGGCCTCGTCGACTGCGACGGGCTCGTCCTGTCGGGCACGGCGTACCGCCTGCCGGGCTTCATGGACGCCGGGGACCTGAACCGCAAGCACACCTCCTTCGGATCGACCGGCGCGGAGTGGTTGAGCCGCGACCCCGAGGTGGCGCGGCGCTGGGTCGAGGACCCCCTGACGTTCCCCGCCGAGACACGGAAGCTCCTCGGCCTGCGGGACACGCTGCGGCTGATCGGCCGGCCGGCACGGCGGCTCTCCTCGTCCCTGCCGGTGCTGCTCCAGGTGGGGGGCGACGACACGCTCGGCGGCCGGCGCAGCGTGGAGCGGCTGGCGCGCGCGTACCGGGAGCGCTCGGGCATCACCGACGTCACGGTGATCGTCTACGACGGAGCGCGCCACGAGGTCTACAACGAGACGAACCGGGACGAGGTCGTCGCCGACCTGGTCGCCTGGATCGAGCTTCACGTCCTGAATCGGAAGGAGCGCTGATGCACGGCGAGGCTCTGCACGGCGAATACAAGGTGCCGGGCGGCAAGCTCGTCGTCGTCGACTTCGATGTGGAGGACGGCCGGATCGCCCGGTTCCGGCTCGCGGGGGACTTCTTCCTCGAGCCCGACGACGCCCTCGAGCAGGTGGACGCCGCCGTCACCGGCCTCCCGGTGGAGTCCACGGCGACGGACATCGCCGCCGCGGTCCGCGCGGCGCTCCCCGACGGCGCGGTGCTGCTCGGCTTCACCCCGGACTCCGTCGGCACCGCCGTGCGGCGAGCGATCGGCCGCGCCGCCGACTGGCGCGACTTCTCGTGGGAGCTGCTTCATCCACCGGCCGTGCGGCCCGCCGTGCACCTCGCCCTCGACCAGGTGCTGACCGAGGAGGTCGGGGCGGGCCGGCGGCGGCCCACCCTGCGCATCTGGGAATGGGACGAGCCGGCGGTCGTGATCGGCAGCTTCCAGTCGCTGCGCAACGAGGTCGACCTGGAGAACGCGAAGCGGTTCGGCGTCGACGTCGTGCGCCGCATCTCCGGCGGCGGCGCGATGTTCATGGAGGCGGGGAGCGTCGTCACCTACTCGCTCTACGCACCCGGCGAGCTCGTCGCCGGCATGTCCTTCGCGGAGTCGTACGCGTACCTCGACGACTGGGTGCTTCAGGCGCTGCGCTCGCTCGGCATCGAGGCGACCTACCAGCCCCTGAACGACATCTCCTCACCGCTGGGCAAGATCGGCGGGGCCGCCCAGAAGCGCCTGGGCGGGGGCGCGGTGCTCCACCACGTGACCATGAGCTACGACATGGACGGCGAGAAGATGGTCCAGGTGCTCCGCATCGGTCGGGAGAAGATGAGCGACAAGGGCACCGTCAGCGCGGCGAAGCGGGTCGACCCGTTGCGGAAGCAGTCGGGCGTGCCGCGCGCCGCGATCATCGAGCGGATGGAGGAGACGTTCGTGCGGCTCACGGGTGCGGCCCGCGGGGAGCTGACGGCCGCCGAGCTCGCCGCGGCGGAGGAGCTGGTCCGTACCAAGTTCGCCACCGAGGAGTGGCTGAACCGGGTGCCGTGAGGGCAGCGCGGCGGTCCCCCGGTCCTATGCTCCGCCCATGGCCAGCAGCAGGGCTCGGATCGCGGCCGGCCTCGCCGCGCTCGGCCTTCTCGTCGCGCTCTCGGCATGCTCTGCGACCCCCGCGCCCGCCCGCGCGACGGCGCCGCCGCGCACCCCGATTCCGTCCCCGAGCCCGGTCGTGACGCCGTCCCCGTCCCCCACGCCCACCTTCGACCGGTCGGCGCAGTCGATCGACGACCCCGCCAGCCTCTGGGTGATCGTCGACAAGCTGCGTCCGCTGCACCCGCCGTCCTTCGTGCCCCCGGATCTCGTCGCGGTCCACGTTCCGCACACGAACCCGCCGATCCTCCGCCGCGCCGCCGCGAGCGCGACCGAGCGCCTGTTCGCGGCCGGGGCGGCGGCCGGCGTCCACCTCGCGTCGAACAGCACGTACCGGCCCTTCACGGACCAGCAGCGGATCTACGCCGCGGACCGGCAGCGGCTCGGGCCGGCGGGGGCCGACCGGCTGACGGCCCGCCCTGGTTACAGCGAGCACCAGACCGGGCTGGCGATCGACATCGGCACCGTGAGCGGCCACTGCGACCTCGACCCGTGCTTCGCGACGACGCCGGAGGGACGCTGGCTCGCAGCGAACGCATGGCGGTACGGCTTCGTCCTGCGCTACCCCGACGGGCAGGAGCAGGTGACCGGCATCGAGTTCGAGCCGTGGCACTACCGCTACGTCGGGTCGGCGCTCGCGACGGAGTACCACGACGAGCGCGCCACGAGCCTGGAGGCGTTCTTCGGGTTGCCCCCTTCGCCCGCGTACCGCTGACCCCTGCTGCGGCGCCGCTCGGAGCCGAAGATGGGGGGTTCCACGTATTGCTCCTGATGCGCGGCGGGTCTACCTTGCGCGCCAGCGGCGGCGGCCGCCGCCGAGACGCCTCACCGGTTTCGAAGGAGAACTCATGAGCGTCATGGTCATCACGAAGTTCGATGCGCCCGCGTCCACGATGGACGAGCTGGCGAAGGGGAAGCACCGGGAGACGCTGGAACACGTCTCCCAGGAGGGGAAGTCGAAGGGAGCGATCCACCACGAGTTCGCCGAGGACGCCGACGGCAACCTCCTGGTGGTCGACGAATGGGAGAGCGAGGACGCGTTCCACGCGTTCTTCGACGACAACACCGAGATCCGCGAGATGATGGCCGATGCCGGCGTCACCAGCCCGCCGGAGACCATCTCCTACCGGATCCTCCCGACGGACGACCGGTTCTGACCCGCGGATGTGGCCGGGCCCCGGGACGCGGGGCTCGGCCACATCCCACGTCAGCCGAGCGCGGCGTCGACGATCCGCTTCGCCTCCGCCTGCACCGTCTTCAGGTGGTCGGGACCCTTGAAGCTCTCGGCGTAGATCTTGTAGACGTCCTCCGTGCCCGAGGGCCTGGCCGCGAACCACGCGCTCTCGGTGACGACCTTCACGCCGCCGACGGCGGCTCCGTTGCCCGGCGCCTTGGAGAGCTTCGCGGTGATCGGCTCGCCGGCGAGCTCGGTGGCCTCGATCGCGTCGCCGTCCAGCTTGCCGAGTGCCGCCTTCTGGGCCTTCGTCGCGGCCGCGTCCACCCGCTCGTACGCGGGGTCGCCGAACCGTTGCGTGAGGTCCCGATAGAGCTCGCTCGGGGAGCGGCCCGTGACCGCCCGGATCTCGCTCGCCAGCAGGCAGAGCAGGATGCCGTCCTTGTCGGTGGTCCAGGCGGTGCCGTCCTTGCGCAGGAAGCTCGCACCGGCGCTCTCCTCGCCGCCGAAGGCGATCGACCCGTCGATGAGGCCGGGGACGAACCACTTGAAGCCGACGGGCACCTCGACGAGCCGGCGCCCGATCGACTCCGCCACCCGGTCGATCATCGACGAGGAGACGAGGGTCTTGCCGACGGCGGCGTCCTCGGCCCAGTCGGGCCGGTGCGTGTAGAGGTACTGGATCGCCACGGCGAGGTAGTGGTTCGGGTTCATCAGCCCGCCGTCCGGGGTGACGATGCCGTGCCGGTCGGCGTCGGCGTCGTTCCCCGTCAGGATGTCGAAGTCGCCGGCCCGGGCGACGACGGAGGCCATCGCGGAGGGGGACGACGGGTCCATCCGGATCTTCTCGTCCCAGTCGAGGGTCATGAAGGACCAGGCCGGGTCGACCTCGGGGTTCACGACGGTGAGGTCGAGGCCGTAGGTGTCGGCGATGGCCTGCCAGTAGCTGACGGACGCCCCGCCGAGCGGATCCGCGCCGATCCGGATGCCCGCCGCCTTGATCGCGTCCATGTCGATGATCGACGCCAGGTCCTCGACGTAGTGGGTGCGGAAGTCGTAGTCCTCGACGGCGGACGGCTCGGCCCGCTGCACGTCCCTCAGACCGTCGGCGATGAGCTCGTTCGCGCGGTCGGCGATCCAGGTCGTCGCGTCGCTGTCCGCCGGGCCGCCGTGGGGCGGGTTGTACTTGAAGCCGCCGTCGGCGGGTGGGTTGTGGCTCGGCGTGATCACGATCCCGTCGGCACGGTCGTCCGGGTCGCCGCCGTTCGCCCGGTTGTAGCGGATGATGGCGTGGCTCACCGCGGGGGTGGGCGTGAAGCCGTCGTACTGGTCGATGAGCACCCGCACGCCGTTCGCGACCAGCACCTCGAGCGCCGTCGTCTGCGCCGGAGCGGACAGCGCGTGGGTGTCGCGGCCCATGAACAGCGGACCGGTGATGCCCTGTCCGGCGCGGTACTCGACGATCGCCTGCGTGATCGCCGCGATGTGGTCGTCGTTGAACGCGGTCTTCAGCGAGCTGCCCCGGTGTCCGGAGGTGCCGAACACGACGCGCTGCTCGGGATCGGAGACGTCGGGGTGGCGGTGCCAGTAGGCGTGCAGCAGCTCCTCGACGTCGATCAGGTCGGATGCGGTCGCAGGCGTCCCTGCCCGGGAACTCATGCCCTCATCCTGGCGCGGAGTGCTGGATAGTCTCTAGGCCATGCCCGACGGCGCAGGCGCGTACTCCTACCTGGGTCCGGCGGGGACCTTCACCGAGGCTGCGCTCGCGCAGGTCACGGCCGCCCGGGGCGCCGAGTGGCGGCCGGTGAACAACATCGGCGAGGCGCTCGACGACGTCGTCGGCGGGACGTCCATCGCCGCGATGCTCGCCATCGAGAACACCGTCGAGGGCGGGGTCGCCGCCGTGCTCGACGCCCTCGCCTCCATCCCGGACCTGCGGATCGTCGGCGAGTACCTCGTGCCCGTACGGTTCGCGCTCGTCGCCCGGCCCGGCGTGGAGCTCGGGTCGGTCCGCTCGGTGGCGGCGCATCCCGTCGCGTACGCGCAGTGCCGGGTCTGGCTCCATGCCCACCTGCCGTCGCACACCCAGCTGCCCGCCGCGTCGAACGTGCAGGCCGCCCGCTTCCTCGCCGAGCACGAGGGCGACCTCGCGCAGGCGGCGATCGCGACACCGACCGCGGGGGAGCGGTTCGGGCTGGCGACGCTCGCGACCGACATCGGCGACAACCCGAACGCGATGACCCGATTCGTGCTCGTCGCCCGCGCGGGATCCATGCCGCTACCGGCATCCACCGGCTCGGACAAGACCAGCATCGTCGCGGACCTCCCCTCGGACCGGCCGGGGGCCCTGCTGGAGCTGCTGGAGCAGTTCGCGACCCGGGGCGTCAACCTGTCGTTGCTGCACTCCCGGCCCATCGGCGACGAGCTCGGCCGGTACCGCTTCGTCATCGATCTCGACGGGCACCTCGACGACGAGCGGGTGGCCGACGCGCTGCTCGGCGTGCGGCGCTTCAGCCCGCGGGTGCTGTTCCTCGGCTCGTACCCGCGCGCCGACGGCCGGCCGGTGGCGGCGGCCGAGGAGCACGACGACGAGGTGTACGCCGAGGCCCGCACGTGGCTGGAGAGCCTCCGCTCCCGCTGACCCCCCCTCGCCGACCCCTCCCGTGGGTGTTGCCACTTTCTGCGGTCTTGAGGCCCTCAAGACCGCAGAAAGTGGCAACCGTCGACGGGACGGGGAGTCGCTACTTGAGCGACCAGTAGTAGGCGAGCCCGCCCGGGTGGTCCTTGGTGATCGCCGTGTCGACGCTGCGGTAGTCGGAGTCGTTCGTGTGCCCCGCGAAATAGATCTCGATGTGGCCGCTCCTCGACCTCGTGATCCTCGTCACCACACCCGTGTGGTCGCGGTCGCCGGAGCGGTCCCAGTCGAACTGCACGACGTCGCCGAGCTTCACCTTCGACCGCTGCTGGTCGGTCAGGGCGGTGCCGAGCTCGGGGTGCTCCTCCATGAAGTCGCGGAAGGCGGTCGAGCTGCGCCACGCGAGTCCGGAGTCGAGCACGGCGTCGGCGTGCGTCCAGTCGCCCTGCTGGTGCCACCCCCGCTGCAGCAGCGCCTGGCTCGTGAAGTCGACGCAGTCGTTGTCGGTGAGCGCCTCGTAGGCGGGGTTGTAGTGCTTCCAGTACTTGAGCACGTAGGCCAGCTCGCGGTCGACGCCGTCCACCGTCCGGTACCGGTAGGTGGTCCGCCCGACAGCCGCGCCGGATCCGTTGCGGAGCACGACCGCGTCCGTGGCGGGGACGAACGCCGCGGCGGACGGTGTCGTGAAGGTCACGGAATCGGCATGCGCGCTCGCGGTCACGACGGTGCCGCCGATGCGGACCGAGCGGACCTGGGACAGGCCGGTGCCCGACAGCGTGACCGAGGTGCCGCCCTTCACGGAGCCGGACGCGGGGGAGACCGCCCGGACGCTCGCCGTCGACGGGGCGCCCGTGTCGCCGCCGACCGCGGCCGTGCCGCCGGCGTCGCTCGTGCCCAGCGAGCAGGCCGAGAGCCCGACGACCACCATGGCGGCGACCGCGGCCGCTCGACCGGCGCGCTGGAGCGCGCCCTTCCCCCGAGGCATGCCTCCAGGCTAAGCGGAGAGCTCCGGAACGACGGGCAGGCGGCCCGCGTGCCGGTTCATGCGGGCACGGCCTCCTCGGTCCTGGCCTTGTCGGACGCCGGAAGCTGGCCCGACTCCTCGCGGGGGATCCGTACCGCGAGGGCGAGGTCCTCGACCCTCGCGCGGATCGCGACGACCTGCCCGAACGTGTCCCCGTCGAGCTGGACGGGGCGGGCGTCGTCGGGCCGGATCACGATCTCCTTGCCGCGGAGGTACCGGAGGGTCCGCACCTCCTTGGTGTTCGCGAGGATCTTCCGGCCGAGGCTGCTGCGGCGCAGGACGCCGTTCTCCCACACGACCTTCACGATGATCTGGACCCAGCCGAAGAAGCCCTCGGGCCGCAGCGCGACGATGTCGAACACGCCGTCGTCCACGGCGGCGTCCGGCAGCAGGAGGATATTGCCGGTCAGCAGCCCGCAGTTGCCGATGAGGATGGTGTTCACGCGGAGGTTCCGCGCCGGTTGGTCGTCGAGCTTGAACCGGAGGCGGATGTAGTTCGCGCCGCCCAGGCTCCGGGCGATCCCGCCCACGTAGGCGAGCCAGCCGACCTTCTTCTTCAGGTCGGGATCGGTGTTCTCGATCATCGCGGCGTCGATGCCGAGGCCGGCCATGACGAGGAACGCGTGGGTCTCGCGCCTCCCGTCCTCCCGCTCCATCTCGACGATGCCGAGGTCGATGCGGCGATCGGTGCCGGTGAAGGCCGTCGACACGGACTCCTCGAGCCGGTCGAGCGTGAGCCTCATGTTGCGCGCGAGGAGGTTCCCGGTCCCGGCCGGCAGCAGCGCGATCGGGACGGAGGACCCCCGGAGCCCTTCCGCGACGGCCCGGATGGTTCCGTCGCCGCCGGCGGCGAGCACGACCTCCGCACCGTCGTCGACCGCCCGCTTCGCCTGACCGGTGCCCGGATCGGCCTCGGATGTCTCGTACCAGCGGGTCTCACCCCAGCCGGCCCGCCGGGCGGCGCCGGTCACGACCTCCCGCAGCCCGTCGAGGTCGACCTTGATCGGGTTGTAGACCACGGCGGCATGACGCTGCGGCTCCGGGGTCGCATCCTGCGGCATGGGGCTCACCTTAGCCAGCGGTCCGGGGGAGCCCGGGAGCGCGAAGGAGGGCCGTTCCGCGCGAATAGGCTGGGGTCGTGATCGACGTGCAGCTGCTCCGCGCTGCGCCGGAGGTCGTCGAGCGGTCGCAGCGGATGCGTGGCGCGCCCGTGGACCTCGTCGCGGAGGCCACCGCCGCGGACGCCGAGCGGCGCGAGGCCATCGCCGAGTTCGAGCGGTTGCGCGCGGCTCAGAACGCGTTCGGCAAGCGCGTCGCCGCAGCCTCCAAGGACGACAAGCCCGCCCTGCTGCAGGAGGTGAAGCAGCTGGCCGCCGACGTGAAGGCCGCGAGCGAGAGGTCCGCCGCTGCCGAGGCCGAGGCGGACCGGCTGCTCGGCGCCATCCCGAACGTCGTGCTCGACGACGTCCCGCCGGGCGGCGAGGACGACTACGTCGTGCTCCGCGAGGTGGGCGAGCGGCCGGCGTTCGACTTCGAGCCCCGCGACCACCTCGCCCTCGGCGAGCTGCTCGGCGCGATCGACATGACCCGCGGGGCGAAGGTGTCCGGCGCTCGGTTCTACTACCTCCGGGGCATCGGGGCGCGGCTCGAGCTCGCACTCATGAACCTGGCGCTCGACCGGGCGCTCGCCGCTGGGTTCGTGCCGCTGATCACGCCGACGCTCGTGAAGCCCGAGATCATGGCCGGCACGGGCTTCCTCGGCGAGCACGCGGAGGAGGTCTACCGGCTCGAGGCGGACGACCTGTACCTCACGGGCACGAGCGAGGTGGCGCTCGCCGGCTACCACACCGACGAGATCATCGACGTGGCGGACGGCCCGCTCCGGTACGCCGGCTGGTCCACCTGCTACCGCCGGGAGGCGGGCAGCCACGGCAAGGACACCCGCGGCATCATCCGGGTGCACCAGTTCGACAAGCTCGAGATGTTCAGCTACATCGATCCGGCATCCGCCGAGGCGGAGCACGCCCGCCTGCTCGCCATGCAGGAGGCGATGCTGACCGACCTCGGGCTCGCCTACCGGGTCATCGACACCGCCGCGGGCGACCTCGGCACGTCGGCGGCCCGGAAGTACGACGTGGAGGCGTGGGTGCCCACGCAGGGCGCCTACCGCGAGCTCACGTCGACGTCCAACTGCACCACCTACCAGGCCCGCCGCCTGAACATCCGCTACCGCACGGAGAGCGGACGCACGGCGCCGGTCGCGACGCTGAACGGCACGCTCGCGACGACGCGGTGGATCGTGGCGCTGCTCGAGACTCATCAGCGCGAGGACGGCTCGGTGACGGTTCCGGCGGTGCTGCGGCCGTTCCTCGGCGGTCTCGAGGTGCTCGAACCGGCGACGGCACGGTGATCGCGGGCAACGACGGGTCCTCCCGCCTGATCGCGCTCGACATCGACGGCACCCTGCTCCACGAGGACGGCGGGGCATCGCGGCGGGTGCGGCGGGCGGTGCGGGCGGCCGTCGACGCCGGCCACGAGGTGATGCTCGCGACCGGGCGTTCCGCCGCGACGACTCTGCCGATCCTGGAGCTGCTCGGTCTCACGCCCGAGTACGTCGTCTGCTCGAACGGCGCGATCACGCTGCGGTCGGATCCTGCGGCCCCGTACGGCTATCGACGCGAGATCGTGGAGACGTTCGACCCGGCGGAGGTGCTGACGACGATCAGGGGCGCCCTGTCGGACGCCCGCTACGCCGTGGAGGACGAGACCGGGTTCTTCCGCTACACCGAGTCATTCCCCCAGGGTGCGGTCGGTCTCGCGAGCCGCCAGGTGACGTTCGAGGAGCTGCTGCACGTCGAGGCGACTCGTGTCGTCGTCATCTCGCCGAACCATGGCACCGAGGAGTTCCTGGGCGTCGTCGAGCGGATGGGCCTGCACCGCGTGAGTTATGCGGTCGGCTGGACCGCGTGGCTCGACATCGCGCCCGACGGCGTGAACAAGGCGACCGCCCTGGAGCGCGTGCGCGAACGGCTCGGGGTGCCGCGCGACCGCGTGGTTGCCGTCGGCGACGGCCGCAACGACATCGAGATGCTGGAGTGGGCGGCCCGGGAGGGCTGGGGCGTCGCCATGGGCCAGGCGCCTGCGGACGTGCGGGAGGCGGCCGGCTCCGTCGCGGGCTCCGTGGCGGACGACGGCCTGGCGGATGTGCTGGAGTCGCTCGTCGCTTCGTGAGTCGCAGCGGGGGGGGGCCGCCGCCGCCCGGCCCCCCCCCCCATACCCCGCCGAACAAGGCGCGGGTTCCCCACGGCGGGCCCCGGGCCCGAGGGC